>JBHIAO010000580.1:0-3606 GCA_046758565.1 Anaerolineae bacterium | reverse complement strand
ACCCTGCTCCTCCGCTCCTCGGCTCCTCCGCACCTCCGCTCATTTGGAAATCCGGTCCCGACCAGTACAATCTTCGCTCTGTTGCTAATCGTCACCGCCCTGGTGCTTTCGTTCGCGACAGAATTCGTGTTCGTGCGAGACCGTTTCGGCACCCGCATGAACACGGTCTTCAAGCTGTACTACCAGGCGTGGGTGATGTTGGCGGTTGCGGCGGCGTTCGGGGCGTATTACGTCGTCCGGCGCTGGCGTGGTGTGGTGCGGTGGGGGTGGTCGGCCGGCCTTGCCCTGCTGGTGCTGGCGAGCCTGGTCTATCCGGTCCTGGCCGGCTACACCCGGGCCGGTCGGTTTCAACGCGAGGCTACGCTCAACGGCATCGCCTACGTCGAAAAGTATCAGCCGGCGGAGTACGCGGCCATCCGCTGGCTCCAAGAGAACGTGGACGACGCACCGACCATCCTGGAAGCTCCGGGAATTCAGTATCACGCGGACACGAATCGCATTTCGACGGCGACAGGCTTGCCGACGCTGGTGGGCTGGGTTGGCCATGAAAACCAGTGGCGCGAAACAGTTCCCGAGCTAGCCCAGCGGCAGACCGATATCGCCACCATCTATCAATCCCCGGATGTAACACGGGTTCAGCAGTTGCTGGACCAGTACAACATTCAGTACGTGTACATCGGGCCGGCAGAGATCAGCAAATACAACCTGGCCCCACGGCAGATCAACAAGTTTGACACGTTCATGGAGCGTGTCTTCGCACAGGGGGATGTGTGGATCTACCGGCGATAAATCTGTCGAGCTGAAGGCATGATGCGAGGAGAAGTCGCGTACGCAGAACCCTGATGCATAAAAGCTCGGGGGAGTAGTTATGATTCTTTTCTACATTGATGAAAGTGGAACCGGGTTGGGTGACAAACAGACCCCGTTCTTCGTTTTGGCAGCCGTGGCTATTCCTGTTGATCAATGGCAGTTGGTAGATGCTCAAATCACAGGTCTAAAGCGCCGCCTGATCAGTTGGGCCAAGCCGGAGGATTTCGAGATCAAAGGTCGCGATATGCGACGGGGCGAGAAGCTCTTCAAAGGCCAAGACTGGGGATCACGGACCAGAGCCATACGGGACGTCGCACAACTGATTGCAGACTTGCCCTGCCGGATTATTACCATTCAGGTTGACAAGCGTGACCTGCCTGACTACATCGGCTCTGATGATGATCTGTATCGGTTGGCCTTTTGGCGCTTGCTCGAAGAATTGGAGACAGAATTGGATAATCTTGACCAGCCTGGAATGCTCATGGTTGATATGCGTTCTGACATGCACTCCAGCGTTCAGGATCGTCGTCTGGTTGATGCTTACCGTGAGTGGGTGGGTTTACGTGGTGGTCAGACCCGTTTGGTCGAACTGCCCTGGTTCGGTTTTTCTGCATTCTATGCAGGTCTGCAACTGGCTGATTCCGCTGCCTATTTGATTGATTTTGGGGCACATGAGGGTGTACGGGCCAAGCGTAGCGTAGAATTGCAGGAGGCTTTTGCCAAGTTTCGATCCAAAGTGTGTCTAGTGCACGTTCCTTGACAGAAGGTGAACCCACGGCGATATCGCCGTGGGTTCACGGTTGTAACTCAGCAGGCGCATGGCATCTCAACCATGCCATGGATCCCCGTTCAGTCCGGGGCACCTCGCTAAGTAATATTATACTCACTTCCTAGGTTTCAGTCAAACCAGTGGCAACATTGTTGGAAGAACAGACAACAGGATTTAGCAGTGCAGAGGCTGAGGTTGGCCTTGGCCTCGGTCCGCGGCTGCGAGAGGTGACCGTAGGTGGGGCGCTGGCCGGCGTGATCGTGGTGGTCGCGGTATTGACGCGGCTGTACGACCTGGGCGGCCGGCCCCTCAACACGATGGAAGCGGCGCGCGCCCTGGCGGCCCTGCATTTCGTCCAGGGTCAGCCGGCCGATTTCACAGCGTTCAGCCCGCTGCTGACTAACCTGAACTTGCTGGTGCTCTTCCTGGCCGGTACCAGTGACTTTTGGGCGCGTCTGGTGCCGGCCCTGTTCGGCATCCTGCTGGTGGCCCTCCCCATTGCGCGCTTCCGGCATCGCCTCGGCCCGGGCGGCGCGCTGGCCGCATCGGCCCTGGTGGCCCTATCACCAACCTTCCTGCTGTTCTCGCGCTCCGTCAGCCCGGCGCTGCTGACGGCTGTGACGTCGCTTGTGTTCGTTGGCGCGGCGTTCGATTTTATCGATCGTCACAGGCAGCGTGATCTCCTCGTGGCGGCCGGTGCCCTGGCCCTGTCGTTGACCGCTGGACCCGGCATATATACAGTTCTGTTGTTTATGTCAGTCTTCGGTATCGGCACCTGGTTGCTCCATCGGTATCGCGGTGCAGCCGGCTGGGGTCGAATCGCAGCAATCTACCAGGTGATCAAGCGGGATCGCGACGGCGTGACCCAGATGGGCGTCGTGTTTGGCGTGACCTTTGTTGTCGCCGCCACGGGATTTCTCGTCAACTTCGGGGGAATTCAGGCTGTGCTCAACCTGTTCGTCGATTGGCTGGCGTCCTTCTCCCTGAGCCGCGAATATCCGGGGTGGTACTACGCCGGCACAGTCCTGCTCTACGAACCGGCTATTCTCCTGTTCGGGCTGCTCGGCGCCGGCGTTGTGGTGCAGCGGCGAGATCTCTTCGGTGTGTTCCTGGTTACCTGGTTCGGCGGCAGTCTGGTGCTGTACACCCTGGTCGGTAGGACTGAGCCATCTCTGATTGTCCCGATCCTGTTGCCGTTGGCGTTGCTGGCCGGCTCAGGAGTGGCGTCAATCTTCGAATTCGCTGCATCTGACGAAGCGCTTCGCGGGCTGTTGGTCCCTGCCTTTGTAATACCACTGATGACGTATGCGGTTCTCCAGTTGGCGTTCTACGTTGAGACGGCGACTCGGTCCGTAAACCTGTTCCTGGCCATGGGGGCCGCGGCCATGGCCGCGGTAGTTGCGGTCGTGTTTGCCTCGAGCCGATTTGGTATGGCCTGGCG
The DNA here is from genome assembly GCA_046758565.1 of Anaerolineae bacterium. GTDB lineage: Bacteria > Chloroflexota > Anaerolineae > Epilineales > JAANWY01 > JBHIAO01. The sequence continues at coordinate 586 of JBHIAO010000580.1, read as the reverse complement.
GCCGGCAACCGTCGCCCGCGGTGTCGGTATTAGCCTGCTGATGCTGTCGCTAGGGCTCACGTTGCATATGGCCTGGCATCTCAACTTCCTGCAGCATAAGCCCGTTCGAGAGCTCATGTTGGCCGAACCGACTTCACCGGATGTGCGGGATGTGGTCGAAGTGCTGGAGGCAGTGTCCCAGGATCGCGTGGGGGACACGGTCAGCATCCCCATCACTGTGGATGGTCAGCTGGCACCCACTGTAGCGTGGTACTTACAGGATTTCACGAACGTGACCGTGCTGCATGAGGTGCGTCAGCCCCCAGGAACGCCGGTCGTGATTATGCCGGCGACGGATGAAGAGCCAGCTATCGGTGATCAATATGAGGGGCAGGGGTTCCGGCTTTCGTACCGCTGGCGCCCAACCGGCCTGACCGGGAGTGATCTTGCACGTTGGTACTTTTATCGGGAGGGGCCGGCGGTTCCGACGAGTGATTTGATTGTTTTTGTGGTGCGGCAGTGACACAGGATGCGTGAAACGTAAAACGTGAAACGTGAGGATTACGAACGTGACACAATTCCCACGTTTCACGCTTCACGTTTCACG
>JBHIAO010000579.1:0-3615 GCA_046758565.1 Anaerolineae bacterium | reverse complement strand
CACCACCCCGTCCTCTCCAAGGGTGGCTATTCCCACAGCCCGGGCCACAACGCAATCTCTACGTTCCTGTGCCCGCGCTCTCCCAGGACTCTCCCCTCGGTTGCCTGATGGCTACTTACTTATGAACTTCTTGGTATTTCTGTCCATGGGGAAGCAATGTGGCCATGAGGCCGACGCTGATAAATGAGAGGGTGCCGAGGATCCAGAAGATTGTGGATATGTCCGTAGTAACAAGAAGGAGCCCGACGGCTGAAGTCGATAGAGTTTTAGACACCTGTTGAATAAGTCGGTCCACGGAGACGATACCTCCGCGTAGCTCTCTGGGGGCGTTTTGCGTAAGAAGACTTTTTTGCATGGGCGAAATAACGCCGTTGGCCAGGCCATAGAAGATCAGCGGCACGCTTACAAGCCCTACGCTAGGCATCATGGGGACCACTACCAAACCGAGGCCGCTAACCAAGAATGCTACAAAGAGGAGTCGTGCCTTATCGTAACGTCCTGCGAGGCGCCCCGCTTGGCTCGAGGTTACCATGGCCCCGCCTGCGTAAAAGACGAAAAGAAAACCGGCCGTTGCTGTCGAAACCCCGTGAGTACGTACTAGAAAAATCGCCAGATAGGTGAGAAAGCCATAGTCAAGGAAGAAGCGGAGAAAGCCCGCTGCGAATGCAATCATGAGACGCGGGTGGCGGGTGAGGTGAAACACGTCCTTGAGATAACTCAAGGCTTGTGTCTGTCCCTTGGCCTTCGTCTCGGGCATCCAGGCATAGACCAGAAGACTGAGCGGTACTGCTAGTATATAAAGGACAAAGGGCCAGAACCACGCGATTGTAGCCAGGACACCCCCAAGGGGCGGCAGGATCAGATACCCCACCCGATCGAGAAAGACCTTCAGGCCCTGGCCTCCCACTTCCCGATCACCTTCGAGGAGATCCCCGATGAGAACAATCGTTAGTGGCAGCACGGCACAAAAGCCAAGTCCTTGGATCGCCCTCAAGATAAGGACCCATTTAAAGCTTGGGGCGAAAACTATTGAAGCTCCCGCTAAGCCAAAGATCATAAGACCGCCTGCCAGCAGCCAGCGACGGCCGTAAAGGTCCGCTACAATGCCGAGTAATGGCGCCAGCACGATTGCAGGCGCAGTATATACAGCAATGACGAGCCCAAGGGCCGCATCACTAACGCCTAGAGGACCTTTCATTGCAGGAAGCGCTGGTTGGATGAGGTTGACACCCATCATCAGCGTGAGGCTGGAGGCATAGACGAGGGACAGGGCCTTGCGTTGAACCGGCGCCATCTCGCCCAGGCCGAAGAGAACAGAAAGAGAGGGGGCGTGCATCCGGGCCAAGTTAGAGGAATTGGGTATTCCAGTCAAACTGTTTCCAGATTGACAGCTCACGAATTGTTCGTCGTTTCACACATTCGACAAATCGGTAAAGAAGCAAAGGGGTAGGCCTAGAAAGAATTGCAACTACGCGGGCTCTTTAACATCAACTGATCGCTTTCTCTCAAAAAGGTTCAAGTTGCTGTTTGCCGCGGCTTTTCATTCTTAAATATGCGGCCGTCGGTCAGGTGAATGACCCGGTCTGCGACGCGGTTAATGCGCTCGTCGTGGGTTGCTACAAGGACAGTCTGGTCGCCGGCGAGCGATGCCAGCAGGTCGATTATGGCAGCGCCTGTCTTACTATCGAGATTCCCTGTGGGTTCATCGGCCAGCACGAGTTTCGGGCGATTGATCAGGGCTCTGGCTATGGCAACACGCTGTTGCTCCCCTCCGCTTAGCTGTCCCGGTCGGTGTCGGAGACGCCCGTCAAGTCCGACGCGTTGGAGTAAGTTGATGGACCGGTCGCGTGCCTCTTTTGTCGGGGAACCGGCGAACTCCGCCGGTAACAACACATTCTCTAACGCCGTCAAGTTGAGCATCAGGTTGAAGGCCTGAAAGACAAAGCCGACTTTGTGCCGGCGAAAAACGGTAAGGCCGGAGGGATTCAGATGGTGGAGAGCTTCGCCAGCCACAAACACCTCTCCCTCGTCGGCCCGGTCCATGCCACCGATAACGTGAAGAAGGGTGGATTTTCCGCTGCCACTCGGTCCGACCAGCGCGGTGACCCTGCCCCCGGCGATTTCAAGGTCCATCCCGGCGAGGGCATCCACCTGCGTCGGTCCCACGTTGTACCGCTTCACCACACGCTTCAGAAGAATCAATGGCTGCAACATCTGACTCTGCTCCTCCTTTACTGGCGTAGGGCTTCAACCGGGCTTAGCCGGTGGACTCGCCACAATGCGTAGATGCTTCCCAGAAGGCCAGTGACCGCTGCGGCAAGGAGGAGGGTCCCGACTATCCCCGGCGATAAGGTGTAGCTCACCAGCATGTTGTCAAGTAGACTTTCCCCATAGTGGCCCGGCAGGTAGACGCCGAAGGTTGCCATAAAGAAGGACCGGCCCAGTGCTTTACCTACGAGTATGTATATTGCAGCACCAAAGGCTGCTCCACTGCCGGCAAGCAGCACTGCCTCGGTGATGACCACCACTGCCAAGTTCCACCCGGAGGCCCCGAGGGCTTTCAGCGTGCCGAGCTCACGAATACGTTCATCGGCCGCAAGCAACATAGCAAACAAGACCATGGCGCCGGCCAATATCACCGCCGAAAATACCCAGATCCGCCCGATGCGGCGCATGGTGGCAAGGGCGGCAGACATAAAACGTGCGCCATCTTCGCGGGTGGCCAGGTCAAGCTCAGGAAACTTGGCCCGAATGGCCTTAGCCACCGCTGGCACGTTCTCCACTCTGTCCACACGTACGAACAGCTTGGAGATCTGATCCTCGACGCCGTAATGGCGCTGGAAGGTTTTGTAGGGCAGGAACATCTGATTGTCGCCGAAGGCGTAGCCGCTGGTGAATAGGCCAACGACACGGAAAGGGCGACCGCCGATGGTGCGCGTGCCAACCTTGATGACTCCGGGCTCGCCGTCGCGCAAGATGTCCTTTATGAACACGCTTTTCCCAGGGCGAAAGTTTTCCATCGTTATTCCCATTTTCCGGGCGTACCCAAGCCCTACGAGGGCAACATCCTTGCCTTCATCTTCCGCCGTAAGATCGCGACCAGCGATGATCTCGACCTTGCCCGCCTCGCCATGGGTGGCAAGCCGGCGCGCGTCACCCGGTCGCACCCCGGTGTGCAGGGTCATGTAGTAGCCAGCGATGGGCTCGATGGCCACGAGATACGGCTCTATCTTTGCCACGTGCTCCATCCGCGCGATTTGTCCTTCCACCTCTGCGGGCAGCATCCTGTTGAGACCGCCCGCCTGGTTGATGTGTCCGAAGCTCCTACGGGCGCGGACCTGGATGAGCGTGGCAGTATCGCTGCTTAGACGGTCCACCTGGCTTTCCAAAGCGCGGGAGTTGGCAAGCATCAGCAGCAGAGATAGAAACACGGGTGCAGTCAGGGCGAGCACGAGCACCGTGCGCCCGCGTGCCCGCCACAGGTTGCGGCGGGCGTAATGAAGCAGGAAATTGCGACGCATCATCATTTTACTCCTCGCGTAGAATTTCCACCGGGTTGAGGAGGCGGCTCTTAGCAATCGGATATAGGCTGCCCAGGGCGCCCAAGGCCAGGCA
>JBHIAO010000578.1:0-3617 GCA_046758565.1 Anaerolineae bacterium | reverse complement strand
TTTTACGTTTCACGTTTTACGCAGTTTGGTTGCGGCCAAAGGCTGCGTTAAGGATAACTGCGTCGGGTACCACCTTTGCCCAGGCCGGCGACCTGGTGCTCTACGACGGCGAACCGGGGAGCGCCCCCTTGCCCGATCCCTCTTGCACCGAGTATGCCGCCGACACCACAGAGGCGTCCTGCAGTGGGACGCACAGCCTGCGGCTGAACCCCGACCCGTGGCACAAGCCGGCCCTCAGGCTCTACTGTGCCGGCCAGCCCCGCCGCAACCTCAGCGGCTACGATATCATCGAGTTCCACATGCGCGCGGCAGACCCCGCCAACCCCCCGGCCAGCCCCCTTCCAGGTCACGACCTGGCACGCCACTTCGAACACCGTCCCCGTCCTGGACTACACTGAGAGCGGTGTGCTGGATGGCACCTGGCGCCGGGTGCAAATCCCCATCAGCAACGGAAGGCCAGTTGGGCCTACGTCAATACGGCCTGGTCGGATGCCAACACGGCCTGGCAAGGGCAGATTCGCAACGCCTTCGTCGCCGAGGCCGAAACGCTCCTCCAGCGTACTTAGACGAACCCCTACCACAACGGTGGCCGGCTGGACGTCCCGGTCTGGATCGGCTGGGGGACTTTCACCCAGTCCACCCGCTACGCCTTCAGCCTGATGCAGGCCTACGCGCTGGTGGCGGATCCCCGTTATCGGGAGGCGGCCCTGCTCAATCTGAACAGTCAACTGGGGGCCAATCCCCTTGGCATGAGCTTCGTCACCGGGATTGGCGCGCGCTATCCGTGGGACCCCCTGCACATGCCGTCCCTGTACGATGGCATCGACGCGCCGGTGCCCGGGCTCCCGGTGTTCGGCCCCATGGCTGTTCTGAGCAACGCCAACCCATTTCAAGCAGCCGTCCAGGCCGACGCCAACTCCTACCCCTACGCCTACGGCGAGCAGGACCCTTATCCCATCCTGCGCCGCTACGTGGACACAAACGAGCTCCCGCCCTACAGCGAGTTCACGGTGCAGGAGATGGCCTGGACGGCCGGCGTGCTGGGCCTGTTTGCCTGTACGCTCAGCGCCGATGTCACCGCCGACGGCCGGGTGGATCCCGAAGACCTCCAGGGTGTGGTTGCCCGTTGGCGCCTCAGCGTCGCCAACCCGGACCCGGACAGCGATCCCGCTACCGTCAACTACAAGCCCCGCTTCGACCTTGACGGGGATGGGGTCATCACCGTGCGGGATGTTATGTGGGTGACTGCTCAGCTTGGTCAGACTTGCCCGTGACGTAACTACCCGCTCGGCCTGGATTGCCAAATCCGGGCCATCATGCGCTCAGCAAGAACCGCTCATCGCCGAAAAAGACCGGTTATCCACCAACTCTTCTCTCCACGCGCAATCCGTGTTATTATGGGGACGCTCACGCTGTAGCTGCTCCTGAGTTGAGTGTTGCACATCGAGCCATCCTGTCTCCTGCAAGCGCCGGTAACCTGAACGGCTGCGGAATGCAGCCTGAGTGTAGATAAAGGATATGCGAATGCTTCATCACACAGTCTCTCGTCGCGAATTTCTCAAATGGTCCGGTGTCGGCCTGGCCGGCACGTTGTTACATACGGGCTCCCCCTGGGGATTCCCACTCGCCCCGACTGCGCCGGCATCTGCCGGCCCGCTGGCGCTCCAGATCAACGGTGATGGCGTCATCTTCGACGGACCTTTCCTGCTGGCGCCGGTGGACGGGGGCGGCATGAGCATCTTTCAGAACCTCTCGCTGATCATCAACGACAGCGGTTTTCAAGGCTTCTTCGAAGGGGGAGGCTATGTCTCCTTCGAGGGGTTGAGCCAGCAGGAGAGCCGGGTTGAGAACGGCGTGTGGACCTTCCGCGGGCGACTCGGCCACGACGACCTCTGGCTGGAGCAGAAGATTTCCCCCAACGGCGGAAGTGTCCAGTTCGATCTCTCCCTCACCGGCTCTGGGCTATCTTCACTGCGCGGCGCTACCTTCTCGTTCTTCCTGCCCGCTGCGATCTTCAGGGGTCAGACCTACGTTGCCGATGGACAGGCCGGCACCTATCCAAGCCAGGTCCCGAACGATGCCAGACTGCTGGCCGGCTTTCGTCAGATCGAGCTCTACCAGGACAACCCCGCCCTCAACTATCGCCTGGATGCACCGACCGAAATGACCCTCTGGGACGGCCGGGCCTGGGGCGACCCCAGGTATCAGGTCGCCGTCCAGATTCCGGTCGATACGGGTCGCGCCCAGTTCACCCTCACTCCGCCGGCGCTCGATCCCGGCCCCAACCCGCCCAGCGTCCGCTTCAGTCGAGTGGGCTATCTCCCCGACAGCGAGAAACGCGCCGTTCTGGATGTTGACTGGCGGGGCGACTGGCCGGCCGACATGAGCGCTCGCCTCGAACGCAAGACCGACAGCGGTCAGCCTGAGAGCGTGCTTGTGGGGAGCTTCGTGATCGACGGCGACGAGTGCTGGCGGCGCTTTGCCAGCTTCGACTTCAGCAGGATCACCGAGACGGGCGAGTATCGCGTCAACTGGGCCGGCGGCCAGACCGACTGGTTCCCCATTGCTCCCAACATCTTCAACGGCCGCTGGTTCACCACCCTGGACAAGTTCCTGCCCCTCCAGATGTGCCACATCGCCGTCGATCTGGGTGATGGCCTGCTGGCCCACGATACCTGCCATCTGGACGATGCTGTCCAGGCTCCGCCCAACTACTTTGGCGCTGATTTCTTCATCTCCTATGAATCCAACGGCACACCGGCCTCGCCGGGGGAGACCATCGTGTGCAACGTCGGCGGCTGGCACGATGCCGGCGATTACGACGTCAATGTCACGGCGCAGGCGTTCGTCACCCACATCCTGGCACTGGCCTGGGAGGAATTTGCCCCCCGGCGCGATGTGAATACACTTGACCTGGAAGGTCGACAGATGAGAATGGGTCAATCAAACGGAGTGCCTGACCTGCTGGAGCAGGTGGAGTGGGGTGTGCGCTGGCTGCTCTCGATGCAGCAGGCCGACGGGCGGGTGTACGTCGGCGTCGTCGCCAGGCCGGCAGCGTACAACAGCAAGCAACTGCCGGAGGATGTCACCGACGGTGTCCCGGATACCGGGGACGAGCGGGACCTTTTCGTGGACTATCACAGCGACGCTCAGCTCAAGTTCATCATCGCCACCGCCGCCGCCTCTCGAGCTCTGCGTGGCACGAACGACACCCTGGCCGAGGCGGCCTGGCAGGCTGCCCTCCGCGCCTGGTCCTACTTCCAGGCGAACCCGGAGGTCTACCGCCCGACCGTCTACTTCTACGAACCCGACGCGCCGGGCCGCGAGGGGTTGATCATTGCGGCTGCCGCCGAGCTCTATCTCACGGACCCGGACCCAACCTATCTCAGCGTGATCAGCCAGTTTGAGTCCTATCTGCAGAAACTGTCTGTGCTCTGGCCGGCGCCCTACATCACCGATTATCCGGGTTTCTGGTATGTCCCACCCTTCCTGGCGCGCCTCTTCCCACGACTGACCGACGGGAGCCTCAAAGACGCCGTTGCGCAGGCGATCGCGCGAGCTGCCGATGCACTGCGAGACGCATGTGCGGAACGTCCGTTCCCGCACCACTGCTGGGA
>JBHIAO010000577.1:0-3631 GCA_046758565.1 Anaerolineae bacterium | reverse complement strand
GGTGGAGCAGGCCCAGTTGGATGAGCTGTGGACCTTCGTGCGCAAGAAGGAGAAAATGCTTTCCGCCTGGGAGAAGCTGCACACCGAGTGGGGCGACATCCTTCGGCTCGCGGTCGTGCATCTGCGCTCTCCGGAGGATGCACAGGCCTGGCTATCGGGATTCGCAAGGCCCATGGTGCGTGAGTGAGCGCAGGAAATAGGCACGAATCAAAGCCGGCCTGGCCGGGTGTTGTGTTAGTCGCCGCCGCCGGCATCCTGTGGGGCACCCTGGGCATCGTCTACACACTTGCCATTCGTCAGGGAATTGACACCAGCGCCCTGGCCTTCTGGCGCGCCTCACTGGCCGCCATCGCAATGGTCGGTAGCCTGGGTGTGTTCCGCCCCCGCCTGCTTCGAATTCGGTTGCGCGATGTCCCATTCTTCGTGGCTTTTGGCGTCCTGAGCATTGGTGCGGTGTCCGTGGTGTATATCCTCGCCGTTGACCGGGTGGGCGTGGCCACGGCGGCCGTCTTGCTCTACACAGCACCAGCGTGGGTCACCATCCTGGCATGGCAACTGTACGACGAGCCGCTCACACGCATCAAAGTGATAGCCCTTCTGCTGGCTTTCGCCGGCACGGCACTGGCCGCTGAGGCCCACAACCCGGTCAGTCTGCGGCTGAATGCCTCGGGCTTATTCTTCGGCCTGGCATCGGGCTTCACGTACGCCATGTACACGATTCTTGGCCGGCGTGCTCTGGTCAACTACAGCCCGATAACCACTGTGACCTACAGCTTCGCTTTCGCCGCGCTCGCCCTCGTGCCGCTCATCTCGGTTCAGGACGTGCGCTTCGTGATTGACGGGCCGCCAGCACTGTGGGCCACCCTGGCCGCGCTGGCGCTGGGCCCCACGGTGACCTCATTCATGCTCTATACCCACGGCCTGGAATACATCGAGGCCGGCGCTGCGAGCATCATTGCCACCCTGGAAGTGGTGAGCGCTACCGTGCTAGGCTTCCTGGTTCTCGATCAGCGACTCACGCCAGTGCAGACAGCCGGCGGCATACTGATTCTCATCGCCGTGACATTGCTCGCCCTGAGTCGTCGACGTCCTGGCCGCAAACCCGATCTCACCCCCAGCAGCGTTGAGTGAGTGGTTGAAATCATGCAACTACGAATCCTGACCCAAGATGACATGCGATCCGCTATCAGCATGAACCAAGCAATTGACGCCATGCGCGAGGCCTTCGGGCAGTTGTCCGCCGGCCACGCGCGTGTGCCGCTGCGTCTGCCGCTGGAAACCGAGAAGGGCGTGACGCTGTTCATGCCGGCCTATCTCCAGCGCACCGGCGACCTGGGGGCCAAGATCGTGTCGGTCTACGGTGACAACCCTAAGCGCGGCCTGCCGATGATCAACGCCCTGGTGCTTGTGCTCGACAGCGAGACCGGCGTGCCGCTGGCCCTGATGGACGGTACGTATCTGACAGCGCTGCGCACAGGTGCCGGCTCGGGCCTGGCCACGGAGCTGTTGGCCCGCGAAGATGCCTCGGTCGTCGCCGTGTTCGGAGCCGGCGCTCAGGCCCGCACCCAGCTCGAAGCCGTCCGCGCCGTTCGCCCCGTCCGCGAGGTGCGCATCGTCTCGCGAACCCACGAGTCCGCCCGGCGCTTCGCCGACGAGATCGAGGGGGTCGATGTCCGGGTGATGGACGACCGGTCGGCGGCTGTGCGGGGCGCCGATGTCATCATCGCTGCCACGACAAGCTCAACGCCGGTGTTCGACGGCCGCGATGTCGAACCGGGCACCCACATCAACGGGATCGGCTCGTACACGCCGGAAATGCAGGAGGTGGATGCTACGGTCGTGCAGCGGGCCAAGATCGTCGTCGATCAGCGAGAGGCGGCCCTGGAAGAGGCCGGCGATCTCATCATCCCCATTCGGCAAGGACTGATCAGCGCGGATGACATCCACGCCGAACTGGGGGAGATCGTCAACGGCGAAAAGGCCGGCCGCACCTCCGACGACGAGATCACCTTCTTCAAGTCCGTCGGCAACGCGGCCCAGGACATGGCGACGGCGCGATGGGTGCTGCGGGCGGCAGAGGAGCAGGGCCTGGGGACTATTGTTGTGTTGTGAGCAGCGGAGGCTGAAGCCTGTTCTGTCACAGCCAGTTCATCCAGAGTCCGTTCTTGCTAACCAGATTATCCTGTCTGCGACATTCATTGCCATGGCATATGCCGTCGGCATCGTTGCCGATCCCTCGTCGGTGATTGCTCGCCTGTTGGGTATTGGAGCCGGTCTCCCGATCGTGCCCCGCTTTCGCCGTTCGGTTCCAGAACGGTTAGCTTTGTCCCTCCACTCCAGATATGCTACAATCCAATCCAGACAGGAGTAAGTGTGCCCGAACGTCGCAAAATCACAGTCGTGTCGAACACCGGCCCTCTGCTATCGGCATTCCAGTGCAACCAGGTCGAATTGATGAAGCGCTATATCGAGAACGCCCTTATTCCGCCGTCGACGCTGGATGAGTTCGATAAGCACGGTTTCGGTGATCAAATACAGGAGCTAAGGGCACAAGAGTGGGTGACTATTGCCCCTCTGACACCAAATGAGGTGACACAGGCGACGCAACTGACCGAGCGGATCGCTGACTCACCCTTGACCAGCGATAAGGTGCCAGAGAACCATCGACCCGAGGCGGAAGCGATGGTCTTGATACAGCGACCCAACCTGGGTGCTGCGCGACTATTGGTGGAAGAACTGGCCGCACGACAAATCGCCAAGGAAGGGGGTATCGAGATCACCGGCTTCATAGGTATACTGCTGCTGGCTTGCGAAGAGCACGCTTTGACACCCGACGAAATGGGTGACTTGCTGGAAACATGCCGCCAACAAGGCACCCACTACAGCCAAGCCTTGATTGACGATGTGTGCAAATTATGTGCGGAGTTATGGCAATGAGTAGTGTACACAACTCTCCAGGAAGTGAGTCGTTGACGGCCCGTGATGCCTGGGAAGACTATCTGTCTCTCAAACGTGCACTAACCGACGACGATAAAGTGGTGGCATCAGTGCCAGTCTCCTCTGGTACGCTGACACTAGTGCAGGAGCTGATTGAGACTGGTGTGTGCCAGAGCGAGGCTGAAGTGGTTAGCCGTGCCGTCCGATCTTTCTTTGTTGCCGTGTTTCCACGTGAACCGGAGCGCCAGCGTGTGTTAGAGGAAGCAACAACTCGGTATCGGACCGGCTGAGCTGCTACCCGGAATCAAACAACCAAACCTTCAGGATGGAGAACAGAAAGCATGACATGACCTCGCCAGACTCAGATGATGACTCGTGGGACCATCGGGGTCATAACCCTCTTCGGTATTGCCGTGACTATCCTCCTCGCCATCGCCCAGTTACACCATGAATCAACCTCCAAAAACGGCTGACGCCGTCATCATCGGGGGTGGGGTGATGGGGACGAGCACTGCCTATCATCTGGCCGGCCGGGGCAGCACCGATGTGGTGCTGCTGGAGAAGGGCGAGTTCTTCGGTGCCGGCGCCACAGGCCAGAATGCCGGCGGCGTCCGCCACCAGTTCTCGACGGCGGTCAACATCGAGCTGTCGAAGCGCAGCATCGCGATGCTGGAGCGCTTCCCCGAGGAGATGG
>JBHIAO010000576.1:0-3641 GCA_046758565.1 Anaerolineae bacterium | reverse complement strand
ACCGACCGGCCAGCTACCTCTTGACATTCGTGTCATTCTAAGGTATACTGATCCGGTAAAACGATTGCGCAATCGATTGCCTGTACTAAGCGACTCGACTTCCGCCCGAATCCTGGCCGAGAGCCCACATGGCGACGATAAAAGACGTTGCAGAACGTGCCGGCGTCTCCCCAACCACGGTGTCCCATGTAATCAACGAGACACGCTACGTCAGCCCGGAGCTGGTGACGCGCGTGTGGGAGGCCGTGGAAGACCTGAAGTACCAGCCCAACGCCGTCGCTCGCAGCCTGCGCCGCAAGCAGACCCACACCCTCGGCATGATCATCCCCGACAACTCCAACCCTTTCTTCGCCGAGGTCGCCCGCGGCATTGAAGACCTATGCTTCGACCTGGGCTACAACGTCATCCTGTGCAACTCCGATCAGAACCGCGACAAAGAACGGACCTACATCGACCTGCTGACCGAGAAGCGAGTCGACGGCATCGTCTTTGTGGCCGCCGGCGGTCATGCAGAGCACCTCCAGAGCATCCTGGAACGAGGCGTGCCGGTGGTTGTGGTGGATCGGGAGCTGCAAGACATCCAGTGTGATCGCGTACTCACGGATAACTGGTCCGGTGGCCGCCAGGCGACGGAGCATCTCATCCAACGCGGACACAAGCGCATCGCGTGCGTCGCCGGCCCCTCCGGCGTAACGCCCAGTTGGGAGCGGGTCCGAGGCTACCAGGACGCACTGAAAGCGGCCGGCCTGCCGTTCGATGAGCAACTCATCCGCCGGGGGGATTTTCGGGCGCCCAGCGGCTACACGGCCGTGCAAGAACTCCTGGCCCTGGCGGAGCCCCCGACCGGCGTGTTCGTCTGCAACGACCTGATGGCCATCGGTGCCATCGGTGCCATCAGCGAACAGGGGCTGGACATCCCAGGCGACGTGGCGGTCGTCGGCTTCGACGACATCGCCCTGGCGTCCTACACCAACCCGCCCCTGACCACGGTCGCCCAACCGCGCCAGGAAATGGGCCGGCTGGCGGCCGAGCTGCTCATCGAGCGCGTTCGCGACAACGACCGACCGCCCCAGCGCCGGCTGCTGGAAACCCGGCTCATCATCCGCCAATCCGGTTGAAGACAGACTGATTATGTCAAAGATCACCGTCGTCGGCAGCCTGAACATAGACCTGGTGGTGCGCGCGCCGCGCTTCCCCGGTCCGGGGGAGACAATCGCCGGCCACGACTTCCACACCATCCCCGGCGGCAAGGGGGCCAACCAGGCGGTCGCCGCTGCGCGCCAGGGCGCCGACGTCAGCATGGTCGGCCGGGTAGGCGACGATGCCTTCGGCCAACGCCTACGGGAAACCTTGCGTCAGGATGGCGTCGATACGCGCCACGTGACCGCCGATCCCCAGGCACCGACGGGGGTAGCGGTGATCGCCGTTGACGAAGCCGGGGAAAACCGCATCATCCTCGCCGCCGGCGCCAACGGTCGGGTCTCGCCGGCCGACGTCAACGCGGCCACATCCGCCATTGCCCAGGCGGACGTGCTGGTGCTCCAGTTGGAAGTGCCACTGCCGGCCGTCATGCGCGCCATCGAAGTCGCCAGGGAGAATAGGGTCGCGGTCATCCTGAACCCGGCACCGGCACAACCCCTACCCACCGAGCTGCTGGCCAGCATTGATTACCTCATCCCAAACGAGAGCGAAGCCGCCCTGCTCGCCGACAGTGACGCGTCCCGACCAGAGCAGGCAGCGCAGGCGCTGAGGTCCGCCGGCGTGCGCAGCGTCATCGTCACGCTGGGCGAACAGGGGGCGCTACTGGTCGACAGCACCAGGAACCGATCTGTTTCAGGCTTTGCGGTATCCGTGGTTGATACCACGGCCGCCGGCGATGCCTTCGTCGGTGCTTTCGCTGTGGCGTTGGCTGAAGGCCAGTCCGCCATGGCAGCCGTGCGCTGGGCGAACGCGGCCGGCGCCCTGGCGACGACGGTACTGGGCGCTCAGCCCTCGTTACCCACCCACGCCGCCGTGGCCGAATTCGTGGCCCAGCAGGAGACGGAGGCGACGGAATGAAAAAGCGAGGTATTCTGCATCCTGAACTTTCGCGCGTCATCGCGGAATTGGGGCACACAGACACCATCGTAATCGCCGATGCCGGCCTGCCCATCCCGGACGGCCCGGCACGTATCGACCTGGCCGTTGTCGAGGGTGTGCCCCCGTTTCTCATGGTGCTGCAGGCTGTTCTCGGGGACATGCAGGTCGAGGAAGCCACCATCGCCGAAGAAATGGTAGAAGCCAGTCCGGAGTTCTACGAGCAGGTGACGGACATGCTGGGATCAGTGTCGGTGAACCAGGTCATGCATCAGGCGTTCAAGCTCCGCACCCGGGATGCCCGGGCGGTGATCCGAACTGGAGAGTTCACACCGTATGCCAACATTATCTTGCATGCCGGCGTGGTGTTCTAGCGGACCGCGGACGGCCCTCACCCCTCACCCCCGCCTGGATGCGCCAGGCACCCCCTCTCCCCTCTCCCAAGTTTGGGAGAGGGGAGCGGGGGCCGGGGGGTGAGGGGTGAGGGCCAATCGGCCGCCAGACATGGAATGAGCCAGCCCGGAGATAAGTTGATGCCCGCAAGCAACAGCGAACAGATTCGAAATCCCGCCGCTGACGCGGCGGATCTGGCCGGCACGCCGGCTGCAGTGGGCTCGGAACGTCTGACGCGCCCAGAACGCCGCGTGCGTGACTTCCTGAGCCGATTCGGGTTGGTGCTGTCTTTCGGCCTGCTGGTCTTCGCGTTGACGCTGCTTTCTGATCGCTTTCTCACGGTGTCCAACGGGGTCAATGTGCTTCGCCAGGCGGCGATCAATGGCATCATCTCGGTCGGCATGACCTACGTCATCCTGACGGCCGGCATCGACCTGTCTGTCGGGGCCGTGTTGGCCCTGGCCAACGTCGTTGTGGCCGACTTGCTTGTGAGAGGCGGGCAGCCCGCTCTGGCAGTTCTCATCGGCCTGGCTATCGGCGCCGGTTTCGGCTTGGGTAACGGCCTATTTGCCACCCGGTTTGGGGTTCCGCCGTTCATCGTCACGCTGGGCAGCATGACCATCGCCCGTGGACTGGCCCTGACCTACACCCAGGGCCGGCCAGTGACAGGCCTGCCGGACAGTTTCCGCTTCATCGGCACCGGGACGCTGGGACCTGTAGCCATGCCGATCGTTCTCATGGCGTTGGTGTTCGCTGTGGGCTATGTCGTGCTCAACCGCACCACCGCTGGTGCTTATGTGTACGCTCTGGGCAACAATCCGGTGGCGGCGCGCTTCTCGGGCATCCCGGTTAACCGCTATGTGACACTGGTCTATGTCATCAGCGGCGCACTCTCGGCACTGGCCGGCATGATCCTCATCGCCCGCCTGAACTCAGCGCAGCCGACAGCCGGCCTGGGTTACGAGTTCGATGCCATCGCGGCTGTGGTCGTCGGTGGTACAAGCCTGTTTGGGGGCGAGGGCGGCCTGGGCGGCACACTTCTTGGGGTCTTGATTATCCAGGTGCTGAAGAATGGCTTGAATCTGTTGAACGTGTCGTCGTTCTATCAGCAAGTGGTCCAGGGCGTCGTCATTGCGCTGGCACTGCTGTGGCATCGGGCACTGCGCTAGGGC
>JBHIAO010000575.1:0-3652 GCA_046758565.1 Anaerolineae bacterium | reverse complement strand
TCGGCATTTGCGACAATCTGCTCAATAAGAGCCTGCCGCTCTTCCTCAGTCATACTCCTACTCCTGTTCTTATCGTAAGCTCGCACACCCTCACGGATACCCTGTTTGATGAGCTCGATAATGTCGCGCTCGCTCTGCGTCTCCAATTCGCGGTCGAATTCGCTGTTCAAAAGCCGGCGCGCCATGTTCTGTGCGCTGGACTTCGCGCCGGCGGGAATCTGCGCCTGCACGCCGCGTCCCGAGATGACCGCGACTAAAGCGCCTTCGTTGAGATTGCCCGAAGAAGGGTTCACCACGGGGAAGAACCCCAAATCGCGGAAGTTGTCGGCCTGCGGGTCACCCAACAACGTGTGACGGGCCACGAAGCGCTTGAAAGCGGCCGGCATGTCTCGCACATTGCGCTCTTCTACTTCGCCATCGAACGCCGCGATATAGTCCTGTAGAGTCGGCGCCGACCAGGCGGTTGATTCCGTGCCACTGAAGGTAGGCCGACGGGCCGTTCCTCTCACATTGACACCAAAATCGTCCATATTGTCCCCTTGATTGATCCTTGGCGCGCCACAGCCGTCCTGCACACTGCATGCGCCTTGCTCATGCAGCAGGATCGCCAGATGGTCGGGGCGGATGTTGCGGGCAACGCCATGATAGGGTTCCCCATCCAGATAGCCGGCCCGCTCTTCCACGTCACGGAAATAACCCGTCGATACGTTGATCACCTCGCCGGCCTCGAGTCTCTGCACGGCCAGCATGGCGTCACTGCCCAGAGCCTCGGCCTTCGCCAGATCGATCCATATCTCGGCTCTGACGCTGCCGTTGCGCGTGGTATTCCACACCTGGCCAACGACTTCAGTATCGTGAATCTCAGGAGAGCCGGCAGAAACATGTTGGCCGGCGCGCTTCGGGTGGCCTAGCGTGACAGGCCGGCCGTTCCATGTCTCTGGGAACTTGGCAATCTCATCAACCGTCACAAGCTCGCCGTTCAAGACCTGCTCGGACTTTGCAATCATCACCGCAGGCACAATCAGAAATTCGCGCCCACCACGGTTGACGCGCCGCGCTTCGGCCATCTGTACGGCATTGCTGATGAATTGCATGTTGCTCTTCAAGACCACTCCATTGGCCTGGGCGAAGGCGCGCCGCTCACATTCGTCGGTATCCCCATCGTCATCGCGGCACCTCTCCCAGGCCGAATTCCAGATCGCCACCCACTGCCGGCGTTTCCTTTCCGACAGGCGCTTGACATTATCCGGCAATTTGGCATCGTTCGGTCCGCTGAATGGCATCGTTATAACAAAAAAGCCGGCATTCACTCCATCTGGAGTGAATGCCGGCGGTCTTTCGACGGCAGGCTAACGAGCTATCGTTGCTTAATCTGTTGCTTGCGGTATCTACCTGTTAACAACGGCTCATATCCCAACAAGTGATTGAGAAACTGTGCCACGGCGATAGCCTGACGGCGCAATTTCTCAAGCTCGTCGCGCTTCAATACGACGGCTCCAAGTTTCATTGTATCACTACCTTGCGTTTCTGTCAAGGCCGGCCGTTGTTCACACATATCGTCCTGCTAATTCGCCCTGCGATCATTATGTTGACATTTGCTTGAGCTGTTCCGAAATTTCTACACCACGGCCTCTAGCGTTCCGTCAACGATAAGCGCGTCGCGAAGCGTGACCAATTCGGCAGCAGTGTACTCCAAGCCAAAGTCCTTCAGCGTTTGAAGCAATTCCGCCCCGGTGTATGTCTGTCCTGCTTTCAAATGAACCAGCAGCACTCCCTTGACGCGATCTTTCTCACGGTTGAGCCACGCAGTATCAGTCAACTTGTATGAAGGCATTTTCAACTCCTCATTACACTAGCTTTCACCTGTACTCTGGATTGGAGTACTCCAGGCCGAACTCCCGTACCAGCTCACGGAGCTCCTCGGCGGTGTACTCCCGGCCCGGCTCCATGTGCACGCTCAAAACGCCTTTCGCGCGCTCGACCTCGCGGGCGAGATGGGCGGTATGGGTGACGCGGTAGGTGGGCATGGGTCTCCCTAGTCAATTGTGATCTGGTAGATCAGGTCACTAAATGAATCAACGTGCCACAGCGTTCTGCCGTCCGTAGTTAGGCCAGTCGGGTTAGTGGACGGTACGCTAAATGAACTGACGGTGGTCCCAGTGACCGGGTCGAGCTGGTAGATGAGATCTGTGGATTGACTGGCCACCCATAAGTGATGAGCCAAGTAGGTCAATCCACGCCGCGCTGCTGCCGGTGGGTCAAGAGATCGAATGACGGTACCGCTTACCGGATCGATCTGGTAGATCTTCGCGCCGCCGTCGTCTGTCAGCCACAAAGTCCTGCCGTCCCAGCTCAGGCCGTGAGGCTCCGTGGATGGTCCACTGAAGGATCGAATGACGGTACCGCTTGCCGGATCGATTCGGTAGATGAGGTCTGTGTTGAAGTCGGAGTGCCACAGGGATCTGCCGTCAAAAGTCAATCCCGATGGGTTGATAGATGGCACGGTAAACGATCGGATAACTATGCCTGTCGTGGCATCGATCTGGTAGATTTTATTAGAGGTTCCATCCACGTGCCATAGGGCATGCCCGTCCCAGGCCACATCCCAACCTTTGTTCCCCGGCGTGCTAAAGCTCCGTATCACCCTTCCGGCAGCCATGACCTCAACCCCCTAGGCATGGAACTCGATGGCGGCAGATACCGTGAAGGTGTTGGCCGCCGTGGTGCCGCTGCCCACGGCCCGCACGCGCATGGTGCGGCCCGCCACCTCGCCGCTGAAGCTTTCGGCGATGCCCGAGGCGGTGTCCTGGTCCTCGTAACGCTAATTATCATCGATACCCCCTCGCCTTGACGGTCACGTCAAAGTAATTCGTAGCATTCGTACCCGTTGCTACGACTCTTATCCGCCAATCATCGATCCCCTCAAGCGGTAGATCGAAGACCTTCTTCACCCCACTTGCCGTATCCTGATCCTCGAAGTATAGGGATGCCCAAAGACCCTCCTCATAATCCCAATACGTTGTCCCTCCGTCGTCAGAGAACTGTGCCAGAAATCGAACATCGGTGGGAGTTAACGTCGAATCTACATCTATCAATACCCATGCGCCCCGATAGCCATCCACGTCCATATTAGCCGAATTGTAAGACGTGGGGCTGTCATCGAGCCTGACGGCATTCACGAGCGTCGTCCAGGTTGCCTCTGTCTGGACCTGGCCCCCGCCACCTCCCCCCGTACCACCACCCATGCCGATAGCCTTGCCGGTGACGGTGACGGAGCCGCTGGCGTATCCGCTGATGCGAGCCCGCAGTTGACTTAGACCGGCCACATTGAAGACAAATAGCCCGGTTGCGGTCGTGGTCGTGACCCGCCCACCATCGGTCAGATTGGTACCCTGAATGGCTACCCAGTTAGTATCATCCTCGGTGCCCTCAAAATTAACGGTGGCGCTGAAGGTCCCTGTGACCTGTAGTGCAGCAGTAGCCTTTCCGTTGACAGAAAGTGCCGTGCCGTTGCCGTTGGCTGTGGCTGCATTTTGCAACGTAGTATCCGTCGGCGAAATATCGCCAATGTTCATCAGAACATTACCATTTGCATCCACCAGAGTCGGTACACGCACGCCGGCTGACGTTTCGCCGAATACGATGGCTGCGC
>JBHIAO010000574.1:0-3655 GCA_046758565.1 Anaerolineae bacterium | reverse complement strand
CAGCCCGCCGCGACGAGCAATGAATTGCCCGTCTGATACTGCGAAACCCGTTGAAACGGGTTAAGCTTTGAACACGTTTCAACGTGTTTTTCGTATCAGGCCGTGAATTCATTCATGGCTGACGGGCAGGCCGGGTAGTTACAAATCTGCAACGGTAACTATTCGCCTGCTCCCGCCGGATTGTCAAAGCAGGCGGCTCAACGGCCCAAACCTGCGCAAAACGGTCACCTGGGGCCTGGATTTGGCAATCCAGGCCGAGCGAGGTGAACAGTTACCTGCAACGAATTGCTGGACAGCGGGCCCGTTGACTTTCGTGCCGTTCTGTGATATACTGGGATTGTACAAGCAAGTGTACAACAAGGTAAGGAGAAGACAATATGGAGCGCATCCTAAGTGTCAGCGAGACACGGGGACGGCTGACTGGTCTGGTGCAACAGGTCGCCGAGCGGGGCGGGGAGATCATCATCACGACCCGCGATGAGCCGATGGCTGTCCTGATGAGTTATCGGGTCTACCGGCGCTGGCGAGAACGTCAACGGCGTCAGGCACAAGCCCAGTTTGCAGAGCTGCTGAGCTCGGCACGTGAGTTAATTGAGACGACATTGGAGGGGGGGCGCGAGGCCGGCGATAGCGACCTGTACCTCTTCTGGAACAACTTCAAGCCGCTAGCCGAAGAACTGTGGCAGGCCGGCCTGGAAATCTCAGAGGGACACGCCCTCATCACCTCCACGCTGCTCGACGTGACGCTGATGGTTCTGGACGGTGATGCCCCGTTGCAACCGGAGCACCTCTCCGTCTTGAAACACATCGCGACCGATTTCCTGCCCCGCCCGGAACTGGCAGCCGACGATGCAGCTCAGGCTCACCATCTGTTAATCGAGGGCGGACTGCGCACCGTGTTCCCGGTAGAAGGTGAGTTGGCAAGCTTGTATGAGGAATCGCTGTGATGAGCGGTGGTCGGCGTGTCTTTCTCGATACCACCATCCAGATCGAGCGCCTGACCGGCACCCGTGCCCGCCGCGCTCAGTTGGCTGACCAACTGGTGGGCAAAGAGGCGGTGACTTCGACCTACGTTCTGGGTGAGTTTCTGCGCACGCTGGTCAAAGACTGCATCACCCTGTACACACTGGTCGCGCAGAATGCTTACCTGGATGACGTGGAGGTGCAGGTCGCCAACCGTTTCAATAAGCGCGAAGCAAGCCGCTGCCTGTTGCTGTGGGCCACCCTGCACCGGGCGCGGGCCTATGGACGGGAAAAGGTGCTCTATACCCTGCGCACATACATCGAATACGGCCTGGTGCAGGCGTTTATGGCTGGTGTGGAGCAGGTGAGTGACGCCACGGGCTGTGGGCTGGCACAGGAACGACCCCTTCAGGTTGAAGGAACGTACCGTCTGCGAGCACAATGCCGGCGCGAGGTCAAAGAGTGCCGGCTGGAAGAATGGTTGGGGGCGCATCCCGCCACACTGGACGACGTAGCGCCCCATCTACGCTCCTCTGGCGAGCCGGCCCTGGTCAGGATTGGCGAACTGCTGGAGGAGTTCCCCCACGCACCTGAGACCGTTCGGGGACGCAACTGTACCTGGTACCTGGGGGACCTGATCATCACCCTGGAATGTCCCGCCGGCGCTGCTCTCTACACCACCAACCGCCGTCACTTCGGAGTGCTCTGCACGCAACTGGGGAAGCGGATGTACGAACCGAAAAGACAAGGAGCGAAAGATGGGTAAGACCTTTCTGATTCTGGGAGGCTACGGCACTACGGGATCCTTGATTGCCAGATATCTCCTGGAAGAGACCGATGTCCAACTCATTTTGGCGGGGAGAAATGCTGAAATAGCCGAAACCCTTGCAGATGTTCTGAATGGTCAATATGGGAGCGATCGCGTGTCGGCTATGCGCGTTGATGCCGCTGATCCCCAGGACCTTCGGATGGCGTTTGATCGAGCCGGCCTGGTGGTGGTCGCGTCGAGCACTGCTGAATACGTAGAAACTGTCGCACGAGCTGCGCTGGAGGCCCGGATCGACTACGTGGACCTCCAGTATTCGACCGCCAAGATCGAGGCCCTCAAATCGATGCAAGCCCAGATCGAGGAGGCCGGCTGCTGCTTCATCACCGACGGCGGATTTCACCCGGGGCTGCCGGCCGCGCTGGTCCGCTACGCGGCGACGCACTTCGAGCGCCTGGAAAAGGCGACTGTGGCCAGCGTCATCAAGGTTGACTGGTCGAGTCTCTCTTTGTCTCCGGCTACCGTCGAGGAGATGGTGAGGGAGTTTCAAGAGTTCCAGATGGTCTACTACCAGGATGGAAGATGGATCAAAACGGGCTGGACGGACATGAAGAGGTTCGATTTCGGCCTGGAGTTCGGGGAGCAGCCCTGCGCGGCGATGCTGCTCGAAGAGATGCGAGCTCTGCCGGAGATGATCCCATCCCTCCAGGAGACGGGGTTCTTCGTGGGTGGATTCAACTGGTTTGTGGACTACCTCGTCCTGCCCGTCAGTCTGGCTGTCCTGAGAATCTGGCCACAGAAGGCCGTGAAGCCGGCGGGGAAGCTGATACTCTGGGGGTTGAATCGATTCAGCAAGCCGCCTTACCGCACCATCTTGCTCCTGGAAGCCAGTGGATGGAAAGCCGGGGAACACACAACCATGCATGTCAGAGTACATCATGAGGATGGCTACGTAATGACCGCAGCCCCGGTGGTTGCCTGTCTGCTTCAGTATCTTGACGGTTCGATAAAGGGGCCAGGGCTGTGGCTGCAAGCCAACGTCGTCGAACCCTGCCGGCTGCTGGAGGATATGGAAAGGCTGGGGGTTATGATTGAAACCCAGGCCCAGGGAACCTCACGAGACAAGACCTGGTAGGGTCTGGTTTTGACCGTCGCAGCGACAGGACTCGTGGTGCGAGAAGGGGTGCCCGATGGCTCAGCAAGTGTTCGTCGCTCGCGAGCGTGAGCTCGCACAATTGAATGGGTTTCTCAACCGAGCCCTGGCCGGCCAGGGCCAGGTCTGCTTCGTCACCGGCGAAGCCGGCAGTGGCAAGACCGCCCTCGTCACCGAGTTCGCCCGCCGTGCCCAGGACGCCCACGCCGACCTCCTCGTCGCCATCGGTGACTGTAACGCCCAGACGGGCATCGGCGACCCCTACCTGCCCTTCCGCGAGGTACTGGGCCTGCTCACCGGCGGCGTGGAAGCCAAGCTGAATCAGGGCGCTATCACCGATGAGAACGCCAGCCGGCTGCGGGACTTCCTGCGCGTTTCGGGCCAGGCGCTGGTCGAGTATGGCCCAGACCTGATCGACATCTTCGTGCCTGGCACCGCCCTGGCCACGCGGGTCGGTGCCCAACTGGCCCGACGGGCCGGCTGGGTGGGCCGGCTGGAGGAACTGACGCAGCGCAAAGCAGCCGGCCCTGGCGACCTGGAACAGGCCCATGTCTTCGAGCAGTACACCGACGTACTGAAGGCCATGGCAGCCCAACAGCTGTTGATGCTCGTGGTAGACGATCTTCAGTGGGCCGATGCTGCCTCCATCAGCCTGCTGTTCCACCTGACCCGGCGCCTCGGAGAGAGCCGCATTCTGCTTCTCGGCGCCTACCGGCCAGACGAGGTGGCTCTCGGGCGAGGTGGTGAGCGCCACCCGCTGGAGAAGGTATTGA
>JBHIAO010000573.1:0-3657 GCA_046758565.1 Anaerolineae bacterium | reverse complement strand
CTGGCGCCGTCGCTCAGCCTGCTGGCCATCACCCTTATGCTCGGCAGCTATGGTGTCACGCTTGTCGCCGAGCTGGCGGATGTCATGCGACGCTCTTTCCGGAACGAGCTAACGATGCAAGACTGGACGGTAACGGCTGTGTACCAGGGCGGGCTGGATTTGATGCTGATGCTTACACGGCTGTTGGCCCCCTTGCTGCTGGTTGCTCTCGCCGTGGAGCTGGCCGTCAACCTCGGCCAGACTCGATTTCTATTCACGCCGTATCCGTTAGTGCCGAACCTGAGCCGCCTAAACCCGATTCAAGGGTTGACCCGCCTGGTCTCTCGCCGCGGACTGGTGGAACTGGCCAAGTCGTTGGCGAAGCTGCTGATTATCGGCTTTGTCGCCTATCGTACCCTGGCAGGAAAGGCCGGCGTGTTGGCGGCCACAGTCGATATGGAGCTCACGGCCGCCGCGGCGGTGCTCGCCCGCGTGGGGGCGGCGATGGTCCTTCGAGTGGCGGTGCTGTTGGTTCTGCTGGCTTGCCTGGACTACGTCTTTCAACGCCGGCAGTTCGAACGTGACATCCGGATGACGAAACGAGAGTTGCTGGAGGAGCTGCGGAACATTGAAGGGCACCCGCTGATCAAGGGCCGGCGCAAGCAGGCTCAGCGACGGTTGGCACTGCAACGCATGATGCAGGCTGGGCGGGCGCAACTGGCCCGTCACGGCGGCGGAGCTCAGCGTCGGTTGGCACTGCAGCGCATGATGCAGGCGGTTCCCACGGCTGACGTCGTCGTGACCAACCCAGTGCATCTGGCAGTCGCCGTGGAATATAAGGCGGAGAAGATGGAGTCGCCCACGGTGGTAGCGAAAGGCCAACGCCTCATCGCCGAACGGATCGTCGATTTGGCCCGGGAGCACAACGTGCCGGTGGTGCAAAACGTCCCGCTGGCCCATGCCCTGTTCACCATGGCAGAGGTGGGAGAACAAATCCCGCAGGGACTTTATCAGACAATGGCGGAGGTGTTAGCCTTCGTCCATCAGTTGCGCGCTGGTAGGGAGTGATGAGCAGCCCGGCACTTCGACGGACTCAGTACGGGTTCTTGGCTTCTGGAGAGCCGAATGTATCGCAGTCTCACAGGCTTTCACTGATGGCGACTCGGTCAGTTCAACGAACCCCCAGGTGTCTTTGGCGGAAAACCTCTCAAGTATGGATGCATTTTGCCGATAGTAGCTACGGAGTGTCCCTGCGTGTCTGCTCCCGGAATGATGCTCTCGGGTTGCAGGGGAAGGGATAAGCATGACGGTAACTTCACAACCAGCTTTTCCGACGACGGCGGCGAACCGTCTGGTACAGCACAGCGATCTGGCTCTTGCTCTCGGCGTGGTGATCATCATTGCCGTGATGGTCATCCCCTTGCCAACGCTGGTGTTGGACATGCTCCTGGTAGTGAATATTGCTGTGGCGATCACCATTCTGCTCGTGTCGATGTACGTGTCGGAACCGCTGCAATTCTCGGTGTTCCCGTCACTATTGCTGATCGTAACGCTGTTTCGCCTGGGGCTGAACGTGGCTGCGGCACGGCTCATCTTGCTTCAGGCTGACGCGGGCCGGCTCGTCGAGGCCTTTGGCCAGTTCGCAGTCGGCGGGAACTATATTGTCGGCTTAGTGATATTCATGATCCTGATGATTATCCAGTTCGTAGTGATCACCAACGGCACCGGCCGCGTGGCCGAGGTGGCTGCCCGCTTCACGCTGGATGCCATGCCAGGCAAGCAGATGAGTATTGACGCCGACCTCAATGCCGGCCTGATCACTGAAGAAGAGGCTCGGCTTCGGCGGCGAATCATCAGTATGGAGGCTGATTTCTACGGTGCCATGGACGGCGCCAGCAAGTTTGTCAAGGGCGACGTTCTGGCAGCAGTGCTCATTCTGATTGTGGATATCATCGGAGGCTTTGGAGTCGGTGTCCTCCTGCAGGGGTTTTCCCTTCAGGAAGCGCTCAGCCGATACGTCTTGCTCACCGTGGGCGCTGGTCTGGTCACCCAGATTCCCGCCTTGCTCATCTCCACTGCCATGGGCATCATCGTCACCCGGACGGCGTCGGAATCGAACATGAGCCGAGCCATCGTTGAGCAGACAGTGGGTATGCCTCGCGTGCTGACCATGGTGGCCGGGCTGCTGTTGGCCTTCGCCCTGGTGCCCGGGTTGCCCAAGTCGCCTTTCCTGGTTCTCGGCGTGGTCACGGGAGCCGTCGCTCAGTGGTTGGGCCGTGCACGGCCGACAGCCGAAGCCTCCCAGCCGGAGGGCGGACTTATCCTCCCTGCGAGCACGCAGCCGCGAGGGGAGACGCTGGAAGACGTGGCCAGTCTCTTGCGCGTCGATCCGTTGGGACTCGAAGTAGGCTACACGCTGATACCACTGGTGGACGAGACAAAAGACAGAAATCTGCTCGATCGCATTAGCGCCATTCGCCGGCAGATCGCTCTGGACATGGGGTTCATCGTGCCCAGAATCCGGATCCGAGACAACCTGCATCTTCCGCCCCAGGCCTACGTGATACGGCTGCGCGGCGAAGAGGTGGCTCGCGGTGAGTTGTTGACGAATCACCTTCTGGCGATGGGGGTCACGCCGGCGAGTGGTGGAGACGGGTCCGATGAATTGGAGGGTATCTCGGTCACGGAACCCGTGTCTGGCTTGCCGGCGTATTGGATCTCCAGTGACCAAAAGGAGAAGGCCGGGTTGATGGGCTTTACCGTGGTAGATCCGCTGTCCGTCCTGAGCACGCACTTGACGGAGGTCATCAAAGCCCATGCGGCGGAGCTGTTAACGCGGCAGGACGTTCGGAATATGCTCGACCGCTTGCGGGAAGACAACCCAGCTCTCATCGATGATCTGGTCCCCAATCTGTTAACTGTCGGTGAGGTGCAGCGTATCCTGCAGAACCTGCTGGCGGAGCAGGTGTCGATCCTCGATTTGCCGGCGATTCTGGAGTGCATCGCCTACCATGCCAGGGATATCAAGGATCCGGATGTGCTGAGCGAGCGTGCCCGGCTGGCACTGGCGCGGTCTCTCTGTAATCAGTACAAAGGTGACGACCATGTGCTCCACGTCGTCACCCTGAGCCCGGCCCTGGAACAATTGATGAGCGACGCGCTTCAGACCGTGGATCAGAGGATGGTGCTCAACCTTAAACCGGAGATCGCCCAGCGTGTACTGGAGGGTCTTGGCAGGGAAGCCGAGAAAGTGGCGGCGCTCGGTCATCAGCCGATCGTTCTATGCCCGGCCCGAATCCGGCAACCGCTACGGCGCATGGTGGGGCGTGTGATGCCTTATCTGGTTGTCATGGCTTACAACGAGGTGGTTCCTGAGACGAACGTCTATACAGACGGTGTCGTGGAAATCGAGGGTGTCGGTGCATCCAAGCTGTGTGGCCCATGTTGACGTTTTATCTTTCGGTCCTGTTAGCGTTGGGTGTGGGGATCTTGGCACTGGTCACGGGGAACTCACCCGTTCTGGTAATCATAAAGGCTGGCGCTGCTTTGCTCGTCTTCAGTGCCCTCGGTTGGGTGCTGAACGTGATTCTACTGGCTGCCGGGAGCTCTTCGGCGGCTCATCTAAGGTCGCCACAGTTGGATTACGACTCGGGCTCGTACGATGATCTCTTCACGATC
>JBHIAO010000572.1:0-3659 GCA_046758565.1 Anaerolineae bacterium | reverse complement strand
CCACCCGCGGCCCGGTCAGGAGACCGGCCACAGCAGGGAGGTCTACCCTTAGAGAATTTCAACACTTTCTGAATTTGTGTTAAATCCTGTCAGGAGACCGGCCACAGCAGGGAGGTCTACCCGTTAAATCCTGTCAGGAGACCGGCCACAGCAGGGAGGTCTACCCTTACCCCAGGTTATTGAGAAGATACTGTAAGGCGCCTGGCTGGCGACCTCAGCCTGGTGGATGGTCAAAATCGATCTGGGATACTCCCTGCAGGGTTGAGCTGTTGTGAGACGCGTCAGATCGTGGTACAATTCGGATGCACCTGTCAGGTATTGTACCACAGAAATCCCAAAGTTCCACCTTGCGTACAGTTTGATGGAAAATCAGGACCCGAGCTTACGTGACGACATGGAACGACAACCGACAACCCTGATCCTCGGCATTGAAACTTCCTGCGATGAGACAGCCGCGGCGGTCGTGGCCGATGGCCGGTACATCCTGTCCAACGTGGTAGCGTCCCAGAACGCGATCCACGCGCAGTATGGCGGGGTGTTTCCGGAAATGGCGTCGCGGGCGCACATCGAGACGATCATTCCGGTCGTCGATGAGGCCATGGACGGTGCCGGCGTCGAGTGGGGCGACCTGGCCGGCATCGCCGTCACGTTTGGCCCCGGGCTGGCCGGCTCGCTCCTGGTGGGGGTTAACACGGCTAAGGGTCTGGCGCTGGCCCGGGACCTGCCTCTTCTGGGGGTCAGCCATCTGGAAGGGCACATCTACGCCAACTGGCTCCAGACCAGCCAACAGCCGCGCCCGTTTGAGCCGGAGTGGCCGCTGCTCGCTCTCATTGTCTCGGGTGGTCACACCGAACTCGTGTTGGTGCGTCACTACGGGGTGTACGAGGTTCTGGGGCGTACGCTGGATGACGCGGCCGGCGAGTCGTTCGACAAGGTAGCTCGCATGCTGGGGCTTGGCTATCCGGGCGGACCGGAGATCCAGCGGGCGGCGGGTAGCGGTCGGGTGACAGCTTTCGATTTCCCACGGGCCTGGCTGCCCGACACCTACGATTTCAGCTTCAGTGGCCTGAAGACGGCGGTGCTGCGCGAGGTCGAAGCCTACAAGCCGAAGCCGGCCAGCGGAGGCAGCGCAGGCCTGGGGCCACGCATCGTGCGTGAACTGCCAGTGTCTGATTTGGCAGCCAGCTTCCAGGAAGCAGTGGTTGACGTGCTGGTAGAGAAGACGGTGAAAGCTGCCGAGGGATTTGAGGTCAAGCAGGTCCTGGTGTCAGGGGGCGTGTCGGCGAACCGCCGGCTCCGAGAGCAGATGCACGAGCGTGCCGAGGGGCGGCAGATCTATTTCCCGCCGCTGTTTTTGTGCACCGACAATGGAGCCATGATCGCTGCCGCCGGCTACTGGGCTGGCTGGCGGCTGGGCCGGCGGTCGGGCTGGGACCTGGATGTTGTACCGGGGCTGCGGTTGGACGGGGAGCGCGTGGGCGGTTAGGAGGTGGCTGGATGGCTGGATGGTTAGATGGTTAGATGGCTAGATGGCTGGATGGCTGGTGCTTCACAAGCCATCCAGCCATCTAGCCATCTAGCTATCTAAAACCCCCAGCGCCCGCGCCAGTGCTGCCCACTCCTCCAGGCTCAGCGTCTCCGCCCGCCGGCGCGGATCGATGCCGGCCTGCTCCAGCGCCGTCCCCACCTCAGCTTTGGACGGGTGGAGCCCGCCGGCTAACGCGTTCTTGAGCTGCTTGCGCTTCTGCCCAAATCCCGCTCGCACCACCTTGAAGAACCAATCGACGTCATCTACCGCCACCGGCGGTTCCTCGTAGACGTCAATGCGCAGCACCGCCGAGTCGACCTCGGGGCGTGGCCAGAACGCGCCGGCCGGCACTCGAGTCACCAACTCCGGCTTTCCGTAAAACTGCACGCTTACGGCCAGGATGCTCATGTCGCCCGGCCTGGCCAGGATGCGCTGCGCTACCTCCAGTTGCATCGTCAGCACCAGGCGGGCCGGCTTGTGCTCCGTCTCCAGCAGGTGGCGCAGCACGGCCGAGGTGATGTAGTACGGCAGGTTGGCGACCACGATGTACGGGCCGGCGATCAGCTCGCGCGGGTCGATCTGCAGGATGTCGCCTGGCGCGATCTCCAGGTTATCGAAGCCGGCCAGCTCGTCGCGCAGAATGCCGACCATCTGCTCGTCCAGTTCGACGGCGGTGACGTGGCCGGCCTGCTCCGCCAGCGCCCGCGTCAGCACCCCCAGCCCCGGCCCGATCTCCAGCACGCTGTCCGCCGGCCCCACCCCGGCCGCCGCGACGATCCTGTCCAGAACACTCTCGTCGATTAGGAAATGCTGTCCCAGACCCTTCTTTGGCCGGACATCGCCGAGGAGTTTCTTGATGGTCTTGACATTCATGGCAGTCACTGATGGCTAGATGGCTGGATGGCTAGATTGCTAGATGGCTCGGTTGTACGACAGCCATCCAGCCATCCAGCTATCTAGCCATCTAGCCCTGGTGGGAGACCATCGGCGATCCAAGGGAGCGGCTGAGTGGTCACCACGTTCAACGTGCTAACATGCTAACGGCCGAGGCCGCCGCGCGCACCCGAACCCGCGCCCGCCGCTTCGTATACACATCGATCAGGACCGCGAAGATAAACACCACGCCCTTGATCACCTGCTGATAGTACGAGGGGACATCAAGCAGGTTCAGGCCGTTGGACAGGGTGCCCATAATGAACGCCCCCACCACCGTTCCTGGCACACCGCCGGTGCCCCCGAAGAGGCTAGTACCGCCCAGCACCGGAGCGGCGATAGCGTCCAGCTCGAACCCGATGCCGGCCGTCGGCTGAGCCGACCAGAGGCGGGCTGTGAGGAGCACCCCGCCCAGGGCCGCCATGAGGCCACTGATCATGTACACGATCAGCTTATCCCGTGCCACCGGAATGCCGGCCAGGCGCGCCGTCTCTTCGTGACCGCCGATTGCCCGTAGATGGAGCCCGAATCGTGTCTGATTCAGAACCCAGGTGGCGATGGCAAACATGACCAGCATTACGATCACGGGCACGGGGAGACCGAATAGCCGGCCTGTCCCCCAGAACCGGAAGCTCTCATCCAGCCCGGCGATGGGCCGGCCCTGCGTGTACACCAGCGTGAAACCCCGAGCGATGCCCAGCATGGCCAGTGTGGCCACAAAAGGTGGGATGCCGCCGGCCACGACCATGAGGCCGTTCACCAGGCCGATCGTTGATCCGACGAATAGCGCGGCCGCGATAGCCGGATACGTATCCCAGCCCTGTTTGACTGCCAGGCCGGCCGCCAGGGCGCCGCACAGCGCCATCACTGAGCCGACGGACAGATCGAGGCCGGCGCTCAACAGCGCGTACGTCATCCCAATGGCCACGATGGTCAGAATCGAAGTCTGGACCGCGACGTTCAGCAGGTTCGATACCCTGAGGAATCGGTCCGACATCACCGCAAAGAAACCCACCATGACCAGCAAGACCAGCAGGACACTCCCTTGACGAAGCGCCGGCCGCAGTCGTCTCAGCACCTTCCTACTCCAACCATCCAGCCATCCAGCCACCCAGCCACCCAGCCATCTAACCACCCAGCCACCCAGCCATCTAACCACCCAGCCACCCAGCCATCTAACCACCCAGCCATCCCTCCT
>JBHIAO010000571.1:0-3661 GCA_046758565.1 Anaerolineae bacterium | reverse complement strand
CTCAGGACACCGCCGGGCCTGCGAGATCGTGATGATCGCCAGGGAGGACGTGCCCTTCTACTCCCCCTGTCCACTGGCCGAGTACATCGAGGGGGTGGTGTCCCGCGATCAACTCTTCCTGCGGGATGAAGGATTCTACCGGGAGTTGGACATCACCACGATGTTTGGGCGGGAGGTGACCCGCGTTGACGCCGAGGCCAACGAGGTCACCCTGGCCCCCTCGACGGACTCGGGACAGGGCGATGGTAAGCTTGTGGCCTACGACCGGCTGCTGATTGCGGCCGGCGCGCAGGCCATCATTCCGCCTATCCCTGGCCTCACGGACCGCAAGTCGGGTATCTTCGTGCTGAAGACCCTGGCCGACGCCGAGGACATCCTGGGCTATCTGAACGGCGCGCAGCGGGCGGTCGTCATCGGGGCCGGCTTCATCGGGCTGGAAGCAGCCCAGGCGTTGGCGCGGCGGGGCCTGTCCGTCACCGTCGTGGAGGCACTCGACCGCGTGCTGCCCCAGATGTTGGATGCCGAGATGGCCGCCCTCGTCCAGGCTCGCCTGGAGAGCAACGGCGTGCAGGTGATGCTGGACAGCCCGGTAGAGGCTATCCTGGGCCCGGAGGACGGGCAGGTGACCGGCGTGGTAGCAGATGGGCAGGAGACGGCCTGCGAGCTGGTGGTCTGCGCGACGGGCGTGCGCCCCAACCTTGCCCTGGTGGAGGGCACAGACATCGCCATCAACGTCGGCATTCTGGTGGACGAGCGAATGGAGACGAGTCATCCGGGCGTGTTCGCAGCCGGCGACATCGTAGAGACGGCCGACATCTTCGGCCGGCGGCAAGTATTGCCCACCTGGCCCAACGCCGTGAGCGGCGGTCGGGTGGCCGGCTACAACCTTGCAGGCGTAGAACGACGTTTCACCGGCCTGGAGAATGCCAACGTACTGCGGGTTTTCGACCTGCCGGTGGTCTCCCTGGGCCAACTGAACGGGAGCGAGACCCTCCGCCGGGCGCAGAACGGCGTGGTCAAGAAGTTGGCCCTGGAGGGTGGTCGGGTGGTAGGCTTGCAGATGGTGGGCCAGGTGGACGGGGCCGGCCTGTTCCTGGACCTGATGAAGAAAGGCCGCGACGTGACCGAGTTCGGGGGGGGGATTTTGGCCCCGGATTTCGGCTACGGACGACTACTCAACCCGGCAACCAGGAACGGCAAGGGATACATGGCCCTGCGCGCGCTGTAGCACGCCAGGCCCCGGCTCTACCCAAAATAGTGGGGTTAACATGCTCGAAGGGGACGACAGTCCCCGTGTCTTGTACGCTCAACGTTGCGGACCTG
This sequence comes from Anaerolineae bacterium, assembly GCA_046758565.1. Classification (GTDB taxonomy): domain Bacteria; phylum Chloroflexota; class Anaerolineae; order Epilineales; family JAANWY01; genus JBHIAO01. Next base: position 2,338 of record JBHIAO010000571.1, on the reverse strand, counting down.
CAACATCTGGCGTCGCGGACTGTCGTCCGCTCAGAGCTACCCACTGATCTGCGTTGACCCCAGGCCCTTTGAGAGAGTGTGGATGAAAATTGCCATTACCGGCAAAGGTGGCGTCGGCAAGACAACGCTGGCGAGTTTGTTGGCCTATCACTATGCGGCGCAAGCGCGCCCGGTGTTAGCGATTGACGCCGACCCTTCGCCCTGCCTCGGCCCGGCACTGGGATTCCCAGAAGAGAAGCTGGTGAGGCTGCGACCGATCGCCGAGATGGAAGCGTTGATCGCCGAGCGGACCGGGTCGCAGCCGGGGAGTTCCGGCTCTTTTTTCAAGCTCAATCCCCGCGTAGACGACCTGCCTGATCGCTTCTCCGTCGTCCACAACGGCATTCGCTTGCTTCTGCTGGGCGCGGTGGAGCGTGGTGGCTCTGGCTGTATCTGCCCCGAGAGCGCGCTTCTCAAGCAACTGGTGACGCATATCCTGCTCCGTCGGGACGAAGTGGTGTTACTTGACCTGTATGCCGGGGTCGAGCACCTGGGTCGAGCGACGGCCGACTCGGTTGACGCCATGTTAATCGTGGTCGAGCCGACGACCCGCAGCCTGAGCACCGCCCGGCAGATCAAAATGCTGGCGGCCGACATCGGTGTGCAGCGCGTTTACCTGGTCGGCAATAAGACCCGCGATGCAGCCGACGAGCAGTTCATCACCGAAAACTCGCCTGGGCTCCCGTTTCTTGGATGCTTCCCCGTCTCTCCCCACGTCATCACCGCCGACCGCACCGGCCAGGCGCTCTATGAGCTTGACCCCACCTGTGTGACGAAGACCGCCGAGATTGCTGATGCGCTCGAAGCACTGCTTGGTTTCTAATGCGGCCACTTCGTCGCCGAGGTCACGGTATCCGAGGTCGGTCTCGACCTGGATTATTACGTCAATCGGAAAAAGTAACACACCATGAAGATGCGCAGGTGGCCCTTTCCCCCCTCTAACTCCCCCCAGAGGGGGGAGAACAGGCTTCCCCCCCTGGGGGGGATTGAGGGGGGGCATCGGTGTGCGACTTCTTCCGTCTGGCATTCTATCTTGACAATGGCACATTTGTCATTGCGAGCGGAGCGAAGCAATCTCCCGCCTGCAATGGCTGGCAACGGCTAGCAACGGCGGAGATTGCTTCGTCGCTCCGCTCCTCGCAATGACATGTAACGCGGAATATGCCATTGTCAAGCTATCCGTGTTTCCTTTATCTGGCCCAAACGATGACCAAGGCCGGCGCAGCCAACGGCGAGAGTGAATTCAGGAGAGGCAAGTGAGACTGACTTTGGCGGTCCTGGGTATTGTGGTGATCTTCTTGGCGTCGGTGGTGACCGATGCCTCCGCCCCTCCAGAGCCTCAGGGGTTCCACATCGTCCAGAAGCTCGGAGAGATCAAGACGGCCCAGACGATGAGCCACTTCAGGCAGGCTGATCTGGTCGGCGAGAGCGGCTATCGCGGCCGATGGTCTACGCCGGCAGTTCCGGGCTGCGCGCCGGATCGACTCCAGCAGACGGTTCTCTTCGACGACGATTTTGAAGACGGAAACGTCGATGGATGGTCGACGCTCTCGAATTGGGACATCGAGCAGGAGGGAGACAACCAGGTCCTGAGCGCTTCAGGCGACGCTTTTGGCGTGGCGGGGAGTCTGGCCTGGGTCGACTACAGCCTGGAGGCCAGGGTCAAAGTCAAGAGTGGGGAAGGCGTCCTCGCCGGCTTCCGGCTAAGCGAATCCACGGGGGCCTACATCCTGGGGATGACCCACGACGGCCTGTTTCTGGGGAAAGAGAGATCAGGGGGTGACTTCACGCAACTGGCCACCGTTTCGACGCCGTTCGATCCAGATACCTGGTACATCATACGGATCGCAGTCGTCGGATCTGGCAGCGCCGACATCCGGGTTTACGTGGACCGGACGTTGAAACTGATCTACAGAGACGAGCAAGACCCCCTGCGATTCGGCGTCGTTTTCTTTGCACCCCTGGAGGAGGGTTCGCACGTTCAGGTGGACGATGTCTTGGTGGTTGGCGAGGCGTGCGCCGAGGCGGCGTGGGCGCGCACGAATGGGCTGCCCCTTGGTGGGGCCGTTTCGGCCCTGGCTGTTGATCCCTCTTCGCCCGGCATCGTCTACGCCGGGGTGGAGAACCTGGGGCTCGTCCGCACCACGGACGGCGGCGCCAGTTGGAACCACGTGGGGTATCCCCCGGAACACAACATCCGCGCCGTCACGCTGGACCCTTTGAACCCCGACGTCATTTACTTCACCACCCTCTGGGGCCTCCACATCATCCCCCGAAATGGCGGCCACCCCTGGGACGA
>JBHIAO010000570.1:0-3670 GCA_046758565.1 Anaerolineae bacterium | reverse complement strand
GGGGCGATGGTGCCGGGGCTCGGCAAATACCAGCCGGCAAGTCTCTTCTTCTACCTGGACAATCCGTGGGCGATCTTCAACAATGAGTCTGGAATCCACGATGCGCCCAAGCTCATCTTTGCGATGTTGGCGTTAGGGGAGAAGTATCTTCCCGAGGACCTGGACCGCGACGGCGACGTGGATGTCCAGGATATTCAGCTCATAGCGAATCAATGGCAATGTGCCGGCGATTGTCCGCCTGGCTACGATCAGAATGGGGACGGCACGGTGAACATCGTCGACGTACAGCGCGTTGCCGCGGCGTGGGGTTCTTGATAGCATGAGATTAGCACGCCGCTCGTTGATCCTCGCCGGCGCCGCCGTGCTGGTGACACTGGCCGCGTTTGCGCTGGCGTGGTACGCGCGCCGCATCTCGGAATTCCCGCCTCTGTCGCTGGCTGACCTGACGCACTTCGGATTCGACCCTTATGTGATTGGGTTTGCGGTTCAGGAGCTTGTCATCCCGATCGCACTTATTTACCTTTTCAGCAGCACGGCCCTTTTTCGGCAGGTCATCAGCGGCGGGGCCACCCCGCAAGCCGGACTCAAGCTATTTGGGGCGCTGGCGATCATCCAGTTGCTGTTCAGTACCTATGACATGGGACTGTTCTTCCTGACCGATGATCACATAACGTTTGGTTTTCTCGTCGTTGTCGCCGGAGGCTTGCTTGGTGGTTGGCGGGTGGGGCTTGGGCTCGGGATGATCACCATGCTCACTCGCGGTACACAAGAGTCAATCCTCCAGGAAGCCGACCATTTTCTCCACATCTACCGAATGGAGGGCCTGCGTGGTCTTTTCCATCTGCCCTGGGGTGACATGTTCTTTTGGCACTATCTGATAAACTTCTGGGCCTCAGCGCCTGTGTGGGCCGGGATCATTGCTGGACTGGTCGCGGACTTGTTGGGAGAACGCCGGTTTGCGCCCGGATTCGCCCTGGGGCTGGGCGTCGGAATTGACCTTGTGGCCGGCTATCTCATGGCCATATCCATGCAGGACCCGCCGCCTTTAATCAATCTGCTGATCCCCAGCATGCTGGTATCGGGACTGGCCATGGCCGCGCTTGCGCTGATTGTGCGCGGTGTGCAGGCCGAGGCCGCCCGGCGCAAAACCGAAGCGGCTGAACTGGCGCTCACCCAGGCCGAACTCCGCGCCCTGCGTGCCCAAATCAACCCGCATTTCCTGTTCAACGCGCTCAACACGATCCGCTATTTCGTGCGCACCGATGCGAAGACCGCGCGCCGGCTGCTGCTCAACCTGTCCGAGGTCTTCCAGCGCGCCTTGCGGTCCGGGGAGTTCGTGCCCCTGCGGGATGAGCTGAGCTACGTGGAGGCCTACCTGGCCCTGGAAAAAGCCCGCCTCGACGAACGTCTGCAAGTAGAGTGGTCCATCGGAGCGGAAGCCTGGCTGGATCACCCGGTGCCCACGCTTATCCTGCAACCCGTGGTGGAAAACGCCGTCATTCACGGGATCGCCAGGAAACCCGAGGGCGGGATGGTATGCGTCGCCGTCGAACAGGTGGCCGGCGACCCTTCGGCAGCCCTTCGACAAGCTCAGGATGGCAGCTCAGGGCAGGTTCTCCTGCTCCGGGTGGAGGACAATGGCCCTGGAATCGACCCCGCCCGCCTGGAGGAGATCCTAGGTTCAGGACACACGACTCGTGCGGCCATTGGACTGCGCAACATCGATAGCCGGCTGCGGGCACTGTACGGGGAAGAATACCGGCTGGTCGTTGAGTCCGAAGTCGGGCGAGGCACGCGGGTGGAGATCAGGATTCCAGTTGTTGGAGATTAGAGATTAGAGATTGGAGATTGATGATTAATTGCCCAATCTCCAATCTCCAATCTCCAATCTCCAATTTCCAGTCCCCGGAGGCAGACAGCCATGCAAATTCTCATCGCCGATGACGAAACTCCCGCGCGGGGCGAACTGCGCTACATTCTCGAAAACCTGGTGCCGGAAGCCACGTTTTGCGAAGCAATCAATGGCACGAAAGCGCTGAACCTGATCGAGAGCGAGCCCATCGAGGTGGTCTTCCTCGACATCAACATGCCCGATATGGATGGGCTGGCAGTGGCAGCAACCATCATGGACGGCCCCGAGCCGCCGCTGATCGTGTTCGCCACGGCCTACGACGAGCATGCCGTGCGGGCGTTCGAGTTGGCAGCCCTGGACTACGTGGTGAAACCCTTCGACGAGCGCCGGCTGGCGCAAACGGTGGAGCGCATCCGTCAGGCCCTGGCCGAACGCGCCACGCTGGCGCAGAAACAGGCAGCCATGCGCGAGTACCTGTTGAGCACCCTCCCCGCCGGCGGGTTGACCAAGCTGTGGGCCAAACACGAGAACGATATTCGGGTGTTGGTGGACTACCAGGACATTCTCTGGGTGGAGGCCGAGGCCAAGAAAGTGTACGTACAGACCAGGGCCGGCGAAAAACTCCCGGTACGCTACACCCTCAAGGAACTCGAACCTCGCCTCAGCCCGCACAACTTTGCCCGGGTTCACAAAGGCTACCTGGTCAATCTCGACCACGTGGCCGAGGTTGTGCCCTGGTTCTCCGGCACTTACCTCATCCGCATGGCCGACGGGGCGCAGACGGAGATACCCATGTCAAGACGCTACGCGGCGCACCTGAAGAAAGCCACCGGGTGGCGGTAGTATTTCTCACTCTGGCAGCAACAACGTCTCCAGCGCCGTCGCCAGCGTGTTGAACTGTCCCACATCGGACCGCAGCACGCCCCGTTCCGCCAGCAGCTCCGCCGCCGGCGCCGTGAACCCCCCTCGCGAAACCGCCCACAGTACCGGCTCTCCGTAGCCATACTCCGCCGACACCTGGGCCGCCCGCTCCAGGAACGCCTCTGCCTCCCCCTTCTCCATTGGCTCGGCGCGGTACTTGACTTCCACCAGCCAGACCCGCCCCGGAGGAGGGGTGAGCGGCTCCCCCAGTACATCGATCTCCACCGGTCGGCCGTCATGCATGGTACCACCTCGCAGCCGTACTTCGGCAAAGGCCGGCAGCCTCACCTCACCCGCCACACCGAAGTACGTGTCTCCGTCCACCTGCCGGCCGTCGAAGGCGCGCATCAGCTCCTGCACGTAGCCCTCGGCCACCCGTCCCTTGAAATAGTTGGTCTCCCCCAGCAGCTCGAAGTACCGCCGCCGCCAACTGTTCTCGATCTCCCGCTCGCTCCAGCGCAGGATGTCCCGATAGTAGTTTTGGAGGATGAACTCGCTCATCACCGGGTCTTTCAAGCCCTCGTAGCCGTGCAGCCCCAGCCCTTTCTCCAACAGGTCTATCTCGTACAGGTCACGCAGTTTCTCGGCCACTTCCCGCTCGCTGACGTCATCGAACCGATTGGCGCGCAGGAGGGGCACCAGCTTCCAGGGCGTGGCCTCCCCCTCGATCTCCCCGCTGGCGATCCAGTACAGAATCGCTTCACCCAACCCCTCGGCGTTGACCCGTGCCAGATGGTCCTGAAAGTTCTCCAGCCAATACAGCCGCAGGTGTGCATCTGTGGACTGCATCTCGAATTCCATCACCCGGTCCAACCCGACCAGGCTGCTCAAGGCCTCTGGCCACTCCACCAGTGCGTTGCTGCTCAGGACAGTCCAGATGTAGAATGGGTGACCACC
>JBHIAO010000569.1:0-3675 GCA_046758565.1 Anaerolineae bacterium | reverse complement strand
CGTGTACAAGTCGTCTTGAAGACGAACACGGTCCAGGTAAGAACACTGGAGACCGCTCAGGTAGAAGTGCGTCTCAGAGACGCCGGCGGAGCCCTGCGTGCCCGAGCAGAGCGTCTCGTGCCGGCCGTCGGCATTCAGGACATCAACCTCTACACAACCAGCGGCTTCCCAGCCGTCATTCAACCCGGCGATAGTGTTGTCATCACCCTTGAAGGCGCCGACCCCGTTGTCATTACACCCGTTTATCTGGACGCACGACCCGTGGCCGGCAGCGATACCATCGTCCTGGAAGGCCCACCCAATGAAGAGCTTGGGGTTCAGATACAAGTCCCTGGTGAGGTGCTGCCAAAACAGTTCACAACTACGACGGATGACGAGGGGTTGGCTACCCTTGATCTGACAGGCATTGTCGATCTCAGCCCAGGTGTTGGCGGTTGGGTTGCTTACGCACCGGAAACCAAGCGTGCTGTTCTTGTGTCGTTTCAGGTGCCCACGGCCGTGGCGAAGGTGGGCAGTGACTGGATTGAGGGCTATGCCTGGGCAGAACGGGAAGTCTCGCTGACCTTGGAGGACAACCCGTCGACCCCTCGACAAGCTCGGGACGCCGCAGGCTCAGGACACCGCACTGGTCAAGCCATTGCCACGACACGTTTGCTGACCGATGGCAAAGGTTACTTCTCCACTCGCCTGGCCGAGGAATTCGCCAACCTCCGTATCCACCCCGGCCAGACCATTCGAGTGACCTGGGAAAATCAGCAGATAGCCCTCGCCGTGCCACAACTCTCCATCCGGGCAGATCCCGCAACCGATCAGATCACGGGGCGTGGGCCAGTCGGAGCAGATCTATCCATTACCATCTACGACCAGGCCACGCAACGACGGCGGTGGTACTATCCCACGCCTGACGAGAATGGACAGTACCAGGTGAACCTGGCCGGCCGTGTGGACATCACCCCCGACGATGACGGGTCCGTGATTTACGAGGCCCCTGATGGTCACAAACTGGTCGCCGAGTTCCGGGTCCCGCTCGTGGGGCTGGAAGTTGGCAGGCATACAGTCAGTGGTCGCGGTGTCGAAAGCGCTGAGGTGGTCGTGGACCTGCGAGCCGGCGATGGAACCGTCAAGGCCACCGCGCAGACCACAGTTGATACGCGTGGCAACTTCGCTCTTGAGCTGGAAGCCGGCGGACAACCGGTGCCGGTGAGCGCCGGCGACACCTTGCAGATTACCGTGGGGGATGAGCAGATTGCCATCGACGTGCCGGCGCTGGCCGTGGACCTGGATCCAGTCCAGGACCGCGTCATTGGACAGGGTCCGCCCGGTGAGTCGCTCCAGATTTCACTCGTGGCCGGCGACGATCGCTTGACCCAAGATGTCACCCCCAGCGCAAGCGGGAACTACAGCCTTGACGTCCGCGGTCTAGCCGACATCCGGGCCGGCGCTTACGCCACGGCCACGTACACCACGCCCGACGAGCACAAGATATCCGCGCAGGACCGCCTGACGCAGGTGACTGTTCAGGTCGGCGCGAATTACATCGAGGGCACTGCTGATCGTGACACAGTGGTTGACGTCTTTGTGCGAGGTGCCGGTGGACAATTGAAAGACTGGGCGCAAAGCACCGCGAACAACGGCGGCCGCTTCGCTACGAACACCACGGTCGACTGTCGCACGCCGGTGGTCATAACCGCCGGTGATGAGATCGAGGTCACAACCGGCGCAGCCAATACGAGCCTGGTCGTCCCGAATCTAACGGTCGCGCTAGATGCCGAGTCAGACCAGGTGGCCGGCACCGGGCCGGCCGGCGCGACCATCGAAGTTCGCCTATCTGCGACCGACGGCCATCGCCGTGATGAAATCACCATCGAAGACGATGGTCGATACAGCCTTACGTACGCCCCTGACGCCGACGTCCGGCCGGGTGACAGCGTCACTGTGGTGTTTGTCAACCGGGACGGGCACGAAATCCTCGCTCGGGCGAACGTGCCATCCCTCTCGGCCACCATCGGCAAGGCCGGTCTGCGCGGCTCCGTAGCACCGCTGGAAACGGTGCACGTGACATTGCGCGATGGACAGGGCACGCTGAAAGCAGAAGCAACGGTCACAAGCAATCACAATGGCTCAATCGGCCTGATCTTCGCAAGCGATACCGGCCAGCCTGCCCCAATTGAGGCCGGCGATCTCCTGGAAGTCGAGACCGCCAGCACCACATACCGTCTGCAAGTTCCGCCCCTCAGCCTGACACTTGACCCGGCTGGTCCGACCGCCACTGGCACCACCCTACCCAACGCCACAGTTGACCTTACGTTCGTCACACAGAGTCGGTTGTACCTTCAACACGTCGTAACCGCTGACGCGGACGGACACTACGAGACTACTTTCGATCCAGACATCGCTGTCAGGGCCGGCAACTGGGTCAGAGCAAGGATCACGACACCAGAAGGGTTTGAGGCGGCTGCTTTGTGGAGTGCCGCCTACTTAACTGCACACGCAGGAACTAACTACGTCGAAGTCCAGATGGAACCTCCTGCACCCATCACGGTAACGTTGAGAAGCAGTGCCGGCACCCTCCGCGCCACGGGCAGCAGTGACCCAGCAAATGACGATGCTTACCTGTTCACGTCAGATGGGCAGCCCGTTGTGATCCAGTCGGGTGATCGAATCGTGCTGGAACAGGCGGGCGTGGACGAAATAACCGCCGTGACGGTTCCAGACCTCACCATGAACCTGGCCCCCGAGCTCGGCGGCGTGCACGGCACCGGGCCGGCCGGCAGCAAGGTCTCGGTCAGTGTCACCGGCACCGGGGGCGAGGATTCCCGCCATGCGTTGGTCCCGGTATGGGCGGATGGCACATACGGGGCGCGCTTCGCCGGTCTCGAGATGGGGCCCGGCGCATCGGGCAGGGTGAGCTACGCGGACGCCGAAACCGGTCATGGGATCGTTCTCGAGACAAATCGTGGGTGGTTTCGTGCACAGGTCGAGGAGAGTGCGATCGAGGTACGCGCCGCGCCGCTGTCTGAGGTCACCCTGCGGCTACGCGGGGTCAGCGGAACGACAAAAGGCGAGACCCAGCCGATAAGTGTTGACCACCGCGGACGAGCCACCGTCGAGCTGTGGACAGTGGACGGCACACCGGCCGTGATCCAGGCCGGCGACTATCTCGAACTCACGGCGACGGATGGTGTGACCGGCCTGACCATCCCCGAGGTGCCCTTCGAAATAGACATCGCCGGCGGTCGGGTGTTGGGGACTGTCCCGGGGCGGGGAACAACGCCTGCACTGAGCCCTGCCGAAGTGTTGGTCACGCTGTCGACATCCGATGGATGCATCTATCATCGCCAGCCCAGGCCGTCACCGGATGGTCACTTCCAGACCGATTTCTCGTATGACACGGACATCAGGCCCGGGGATGGTGTCACGCTCCGCTACACGACCAGGGCCGGCCACGAGCTCGAAATCCGGCGTAGCATTCACGCCGGATACCTGCCCCTGATCATCCACGATTGAATCATTGTCCTGCTCCAGACCCTCCAGCCGCCGCTCCACACCACCCAGCCGCGTGATCACCTGCTGGTACTCATCGCGCGGGACGGCCTGCTCACGCAACCGCGCTCGGCCCAACAACCTGGCCTCACCCCCCGGCCCCCTCTCCTGACGGCCAAACTGCCGCCGTCA
>JBHIAO010000568.1:0-3701 GCA_046758565.1 Anaerolineae bacterium | reverse complement strand
CTAGAAACAATTGGTGGTCGCGAGAGGGAACGAAACCACCCCGGATCAGTATCCTCGGGAAGAGACTATCCAACAGGACGTAGTTATACCAACTTACTGTACTCGCTCACACCATGTGAGAATGGGATGGGTAGTTTTTCGATACGATGCCCTGTTGTCGGAGGAATTGCAAGGGCATCAAGCAGTTGAGGGCTCGGCGGGGACCTACGGTTCAACAGGAGGCCTAGAGAGTTCGCCGTACCGCTTGGGCAGCTTCGACCAGCAAACGAGCCTTCGCACGAGCGAGTTTCCGGCTGATGGTCATCAAACCGCAATCCGGAGCCAGCAGCATGTTCGCGGGATCAATATATTTCAAAGCGGCGCGCACGCGATCCACGACCGCCGCCACAGACGGGGGAGGAGAGTCGCCCGGGTCCACGCACCCGAACATCACGAGCCGGTCCCTGCACAGGCTCAGAAGGGCCGGATCGTAGTTGCTTCTGCCGAACTCAAGCGCAAATCCCCGGAGGCGCGTCTTCATCAACTGCTCCAGCAGTCCGGGGTATTCGTACTCGTGTTGGTGGCCACCAACGCCGGGGTAGCCGTAGCACAAATGGACTATGGTAGGTGCATCTATTCCCTCGAGACAGCGGTCAAGGGCTCGGGCGCCATAGGCAGCGACTTTCTCGTGGTAGCGTGTCATGGCAGGCTCATCGATCTGCAGGACATCGCATCCTGCCGCCTGTAGATCCAGAAGCTCTTCATTGATGGCCGCAGCGACATCCATGGCCAGAGCTTCTTCGTCGCCATAATTTTCATCGAATGTGCTATCCACTACCGTCACGGGCCCCGGCACGGCCATCTTGACGGGCCGTTGGGTGCGAGCCTTCACGAAGCGAAAATCCTCTACGACCGCGGGGGAGCGGCGCTTCACTTTCCCCACCACCCGAGGGACTAGGCGATCCTGCTTTCGCCGCCGATATATGTCCTTACGACAAAGGTTTACGACGTCGAGACCGTCCCAGGCGCCCAGGACATGGTTGACAAAGTGAGGCCGGCGCTGCTCTCCATCGGTGAGCAGATCAAGCCCTATCTCCTCCTGTTCGCGCACTACCAGCAGCGTGGCGTCGTCCTGTGCCTCACGCAGTAACGCGCCCCCTAAGCGAAAGGTCACCTCACTTCGCTCGCGGTCGGCGAGCCAGCTCGGCCGGGGGAAACTGCCGACCGTCGTTGTCGCAATGGGCGGGAGCTTCATGGTGCTCTCCTATTTCTCACGAATTTGGATCTTTCAGAACTAGCTCCCTTCAGAGACACCCATGCCGTGCATCCCAATCAAAGTACTGGCCATGGAAAGCAGCATAATCCCTGCAAGTGCCAAATGGGTTAACGGGGCCTGGAGAACAGGTCGGCAGCGGGAAGGCAGGCCCCATTAGGACTTGATGCCGCCTAAGTGCGCTTTCCATCGATCATAAACTTCGCGCTTATATTTCGGAGAGAACGCATTCACGGCCGGGAATTCTTCCTTCCATAAGTAGGGCCGGCACGCGTCGATAAGGACCCGGTCACTGGTGTAATCTCGCATGACCCTCCGAGCCGGGCTCAAGGAGGGATCACTGCGGGTCGTCCATACATCTTTGATGAGGTCAACACCTCGCTCGGCATTGCAGCGGGTTGACATGGCCCAGATTACCTCTTGGGCATTGGTAATATCGACGTCGTCGTCCAACACCACGACAAACCTGCCCCCATGGACCCCGCCACGACAAGATGCCGCCGCCATAGCCGTTTGCTTTGCATGGCCCTCATAGAGTTGTTGAATAGCCACGACGAGGAACGGGCCTGCCGCTCCACCGCCGCCGACAAACGACCAGACCCCTTTGATGCCCGGGATCCCGGCCTTCTCCATCTGGTTCCACACGACACCACATCCCGCCGGAATGGCATAGGTGTATGGTGCAGGAGGCTTCATAGGAGGAAGACCGAGAAGAATCGGATCTTTCCTGTAATAAATAGCCTTCACACGCATGAGCGGAACCTCCCCAACGGTTCTGGGAGTGAAATACCCCAGCCACTCGCCGAAGGGCCCCTCCGGCGGCCATCCTCCCTCGCCCGGAGGAGGAAATTCTCCTTCTGCAACGATCTCCGCACTGGTGGGTATGGGAAGTCCTGTCAACTCGCTTTGTACCACCGGTATCGGCCGCCCCCTCACCCAGCCCGCAAAATCGTATTCAGAAACGTTGTTGGGAAGGGCCGAGCCGCCGGCTAAGAGTAGCGTAGGATCCTGGCCGAAACAGACTACAGCAGGGCAGCTTTGTCCCTTGGCATGACATTTATGTATGTGGATGCGCCCGTGCTTGCCCTTGTTCGGCTTGACCGTCATCGTATTCTTACTCTGGATCATGCAACGGTAAGTTCCGATATTCACCACACCTGTTTCAGGATCTCTCGTGATAACGGCCGTGCCGGTACCGATGTAACGCCCCCCGTCCTGCTCATGCCAGCGGGGCGCAGGAAATTTCCATAGATCCACCTCTTCACCAACCATCTGCCTCTCAAAAAACAGGGGCCTCTGCTGGACTTCCACGGGCGGGACGGGAGCGTAATTGGCCAGCCGCTTTCGCCACAGGTCCAGCATGGTGATAGCATCAGCATCGATCGGCAATCGAAGCAGAGCAGCCGTGCGCCGTAAAGATCCGAACGGGTTGGTCACTATTTGAAAGCCGGGGGGATACCCCTTTATTCGATCAAAGAGCAGGGCAGAACCCTTCTTCTCCGCTACAGCTTCTGTAAGGGCTCCGATTTCCAAATCCCAATCGGCCCCTTCGATGGTTCGTAACTCGTCCAACTTTCTTGCTGTGCCGATAAAGTCACGGAGATCTTCGAATTCTTCTCCCATCTTTTGATACCTCCTCATTCATGCTTCCATGAACGTGAACGGTTCTTTTCCTTTAGGGCGTGATGGATCCTTTCCGCGGTGATGGGCAGCTCAAACACACGCACCCCCACCGCATCGGCCACGGCGTTGGCGATAGCGGCAGGAGGACTGTTATTAGCGAACTCGCCAATAGCCTTAGCGTCGTAAGGCGCCACGCCGCCGCTGGAGCGCACCAGTACGGTCTCCAGTTTGGAGATGTCGGCGGCCGTGGGCAGCCTATAGTCCCCAAGGCTGGCGTTGGTGACCTGCCCGCTCTGCATGACCAGCTCCTCCGTAAGGGCCTGGCCCAGCCCCATGACCACGCCGCCGTCGATCTGGCCTTGATGGGTGACGGGGTTGATTATGGTACCGACGTCGTGTGCGGTGACAAAGCGGTGCAATCGCATCTTGCCGGTCTCCGGGTCAACCTCCACCTCGGCTACCTGCGCGCAGATGTAGGTCACATCGTCGGGGTATGGCGAATCCTCATGGACGGTGACGGCAAGGCGACGGCCGGCTTGGGCGGCAACCCTTCTCAGGCTGACCTGTTGACCGGGCTCCTCCCGGTTCCGGAATCTGGCGTCGCGAAAGTCCACTTCCTCTGGCGAGCATTCCAACAGGTGGGCAGCCTGAGCCAATAATTGGGATCGCAGCTCGTCACATGCCCGAGTGACGGCGCGGCCGGCAACGTAGGTCACTCGGCTCGCCCTAGCACCACTGTCACGGGGCATAATGTCGGTATCCCCCACTACAACCCGCACCTGCTGGACGGGAACCCGCATCTGCTCCGCCACCAGTTGTCTCAGGA
>JBHIAO010000567.1:0-3706 GCA_046758565.1 Anaerolineae bacterium | reverse complement strand
CAGGGAGGGTCATGATGTCAAAAACGTGGCTGATTGCCCGATACCATATCAGGCAGGAAGTAAACAAACGCAGCTTCCTCCTCATCCTGTTCAGTCTGCCGTTGTTCCTGATCTTCACCATCGGCATGGGCTACCTGTTCTCTCGCCTGGAGGACGAGGGCACCTCGCTGGGTTACGTAGACCAGGCCGGCCTGCTGATCGAAACATCGGCTGAAGCCGGGGAACATGACGTCCGGCTGGTTGCGTTTGACACGCCGGAAGCGGCACAGGCGGCGTTGGAGGCAGAGGAGATCGACGCCTACTATGTAATCCCAGCCGAGTACGCCAATACCCATCAGGCCGACCTCGTCTATGTTGAGCCACCGGACAGCCAGGCCAGACACTACTTCCGCAATGTGGTGCGGCTCAACCTGATGGCTGGCCAGCCGCCAGCGGTGGTCGAGCGCCTGCTGGCCGGCGCGAACCTCACCGTGCGGGCGACTGAATCGAAGCGCGATTTTCCTGCCGGCGGGCCGAGCGCCGGCCAGGTCGTGCCGCTCATCGTCGCGGCCATCTTCACGTTCCTCGTCTTGACTACATCGGGCTATATGATGCAGGTGGTGGCGGCGGAAAAGGAAAACCGCACCATAGAGATCATCGTGTCGTCCGTCTCGCCGGCCCAGATGATGACCGGAAAAACCATCGGCGCTCTGAGCATCGCTCTGATGCAGTTGGTCGTGTGGGTGTCGTTCCTGGTCGGAGCAGCCTGGCTGGGTGGCAATGTCCTGGAGATGGGCTGGTTGCAGAACATCACCCCCAATTGGCGGGATGTCCTGACGATCCTGATCGTGGCACTGCCGGCATATCTGTGCATCGCCGCGCTCATGACCCTGGTCGGCTCGACGCTTGTCGAGAGCCAGGAAGCCCAACAGGCAGGTTCGCTCTTTTTCCTACCGATGTTCCTGCCCATCTACCTGGTGGTTCCCATTACGCAGAACCTCAACGGCCCGCTGTCGCTTGGTTTGAGCTTCTTCCCGGTGACATCGGTGATGACCATCGGCATTCGCAGCATGTTCATGGCGATCCCGGTATGGCAGATCGCCCTATCGGCAGCTATTGCGCTGGCGAGCGGGGCCGGCATGGTGTGGCTGGCCGGCAAGGCCTTTCGGATGAGCATGTTGCGCTACGGCCAGCGCCTGAAGTGGCGCGAGTTGTTCGTTGGGGGTGCGGGATAGTCTCGTGGCCGAAGATATCGGGGTTGCATATCCAGTTGTTAGATGCCCAGACGCGAGGCAATGGATGAAGCTTCAGCAGTCCGAGGGCACAACGCCAGCCTCTGTCTCAATCAGGTAGGTCGTCCAGGACTTGTTGCATGCGCTGCTTGTACTCGCGGAAAGCTGCCCGACCGTGATCGGTGAGGCGGATCATTGTATGTGGTTTCTTGCCCTGAAATTCCTTTTCGATGGCAACATAGCCCGCATCTTCCAGCTTACTCAAATGCGTGGATAGGTTGCCCCATGTCAACCCGGTCAGGTTCTTTAGGAAGACAAAGTCGACGCTCTCGACCACATACAGATAGGTCAGCACCATCAGTCGTGCAGGGGCATGGATTATTTGGTCGATGTCTGCCAGTGGGTGAAGCTCCACTTGGTCAGTCTGTTGATCGGCCATCCTATGACTCCACCGACGATGATTCTTCCACAGGGATGGGATGGTCGCGCAGAAGGAGAGCAAACTTGATCAGCCCGACGCTAATCATGATGGCTGCCGTAGCGCCGAAGGTTATGGGATAGCCGTGGTGTGATGCGCCTACCTGAACGTATAACCATTCGCCCACGAGGGGTGACAGGGCTATCAGGACACCGTAGAGGTACAAGCGTGTGAAATCCAAGAAGTATGCGGCTACACTGAAACTGATCAGCACCAACAATCCAAAAGAGGTCACGAAGACCCAACCCGGTGCATCGCTGATTTGCGCTGATAGGATTCCCAGGATCAATCCGACAATACCCACAACAGTCGCGATGGCGAGGAATCTTGACAATCTCACTTTTCGAGACAGTCCGAATCTGACCACGCCGATCCGAGGAGTGACAACGAACTTCCTGATCAGCCAGATGACCAGGTAAACCAACGCCCAAAAGGGAACGAATATGACTGAGCTCCAGAAGTCCCCCAGACCGGTTGTGCTGAGAAAAGGGCCGACAGCGAACATCAAGACGAAACATCCGATAAGGATGTCCCATAGGCCATCTTGGAAAGCGGTCGTGAAGACCTTGCGCTCGACTTCTTTCAAACTGATGTTTTGTGACATGATTAACCTCCAAGGTGACGCTCAGGTTGCTTGTCCACAGAAAGTACTTTGAAATTCAAAGTACTTTGAATATGATACCACAGAATCGGGCGAATGTCAAGTGCCGCAACCCTAAAATTCCGCAGCTATTCTAGCATCCGGTTGAGGACAAGTCGTTACTACGAATGCTAAACCACGAGGAGGGCGTGATGAACAAGACAGTTCTCGTGATGCTCCATGAGATACGTGCGACGCTGGGCCGCAAGACGTTTGTGATCCTGGCGCTGGGCGTGCCGCTGGTGCTGGGCGCCATTGTCTTGATCGTGATGGCCGTCAACCGAGATGCGGTCACCGCGACCAGAACCAGCGATGCGGCCAGGGAGATAAAGGAAGGGTATGTGGATGAAGGCGGTTTGATCAAGGAACTGCCGGCCGATATTCCGTCTGGCTGGTTGACCGAGTACCCCGATGAGGCGACGGCACAGATGGCGCTGGAGGCAGAGGACATCGCGGCCTACTACATCATCCCGGCCGGCTACGTGGAAACCGGCGACATCGTGTATGTCACACTGCAACACAACCCCATCTCCGACAGGGTTAACACGGCCGGCATCGAGCGGATTCTACTGCTCAACCTGCTCGGCGACGTCGAATTGGCGGCTGAAGTGTGGACTCCGCTTGATGTGCAAGAGAGAGCGTTGGAATCGGACGAGCCGGCGGCGGCCGAAGATAGCTGGATCGTTGAGCTCTTCCCCACCTTGATGGTGCTGATCTTGTACATGGTGATCTTGATGCCGGCCAGTGTGCTGGTGAACGCTGTGACTGATGAAAAGAAGAATCGCGTCATGGAAGTGTTGATCTCATCCCTGTCGCCGGGACAGATGATCACCGGCAAGATCCTGGCCTTGGGCCTGCTGGGACTGCTGCAAACGGCGCTGTGGGTGGGCGTCCTGTGGGCGGTGGTGCGCTTTGGCGGTCAGCCGTTGAAGATTCCAGCCGGCTTTGCAGTGCCGACCGGACTACTCGTCTGGTCATTTGTCTACAGCCTGCTCGGGTACGCCATGTACGGCGCGCAGATGGCCGGGCTGGGGGCGCTGGCGCCGGACCTAAAAGAAACGCGAGGCGCCTCACTTGTCATTCTGTCGCCACTTATTGTCGTATACATGCTCACGGCAGCCATCGTTGTCGCGCCGGATGGGCCGTTGGCCCTGGTGCTGAGCCTATTCCCGTTGACATCGCCAATCGGCATGATTGCGCGGATGACGGAGACCACCGTGCCGCTTTGGCAATCGGTACTGGCGGCGGTCTTGCAGGCGCTCACTGCCGTACTGATCGTGCGCCTGGTGGCGCGCCTGTTTCGTGCTCAGCACCTGCTCTCCGGGCAGCCGTTCTCTGTCCGAGAATACTACGGCGCGCTGGTCGGACGGGCATAGG
>JBHIAO010000566.1:0-3749 GCA_046758565.1 Anaerolineae bacterium | reverse complement strand
CTACGGGGAGCCGCTGAGCGCGTTTGAGTTGTTGGGGCCCTGGATCATCCTGGTCGCAGGGATTGCCATCGGGGGAGTGATGATGGCTCTTGCGTTCAGGAGACGCAAAGTCTGAAAGCTGCATGAAATCAACAATGCGAGTGCCCGGATCTGAGAAACTGAACGGCCCCAGAGGGGATGAGATGACACCCATTCGTGTGTTGATCGTGGACGATCACACCATATTCCGACAGGGACTGGTTAACCTACTACAGATAGAATGCGAATTCGAGGTGATCGGCGATGCGCCCGATGGCGAGGCGGCACTTGGGCTGGCCCGGAAACTCCACCCCGACGTAGTGCTGATGGACGTGAATATGCCGAGGATGGGAGGTATTGAAGCCACTCGGCGCCTGTTGGCGGACGCACCTGGCGTCCAGGTCCTGATGTTGACTGTCTCCGAAGAAGACGAAGACCTGTTTGGGGCCGTTCGGGCCGGCGCCCGAGGATATATCCTCAAGAACGCTGACGCTAACGAACTCCTGGAAGCCATCCGCCGGGTGCACGTTGGTGAAGCCATGGTCTCCCCAGCCATGACTCTTCGCCTGCTCGAGGCTCTCCATGACGGCTGGCTACCATCTATCGAGCTACCCCTTACCCCGAGGGAGTTAGACGTGTTCCGGTTACTGGGCCGGGGTGCCAGCAACCGTGAGATCGCCGAGACCCTGTTGATCTCCGAGAACACTGTCAAGACCCACGTGCGACAAATCCTGAGAAAGCTGGAGGTGCGCAGCCGGCACGAGGTGGCTGCTTACGCCCGCCGCCTGAACCTAATCTCCTGAGCCCGTGTTCGGTCCTCGCCCGTGTGAGAGGGCAGGACCACCTTTCCCGATCCACGTCTCAGTCTTTCCTCGCCCATCGAGTGACTTCCTACTCACTCTTTTCCCACCCTTCGGCGCGTCAAAAATCATCCGCCGGAATCATCCCTCGGGGGATAGACAGGGACGCCGTGTTTGCTATATCATATTCACATGGAGAGAGTGGGGGACTCCCTAAGGGGGAACTTTGGCGTAGAAATCATCTCTGGTCTGCCCTGCCCAACGGTGGCGTCCTATAACCCAGAGAAAGGTGGCGGTCTTTGGCCCAGAAGCGTGTTCTCATTGTCTCACAATACCCACTCTTTGACGCGGCGATTGAGGCCGCTTTAAGGCAGGAGCCTGAGGTCGAGGTCGTCGGCGTGTGCCGCGGCGATATCGAGGCAGCCTATGTCGAGGCACAGACCCTGCAGCCCGACGTCGTGCTGCTCATCGCCAGGCCCGACGCCATTCTTAAAAGTGCCCTTCGCTTGCTGGAAGAGGTCTCCGACTGCCTCATCCAGATCAATGCCACCAACGGGCTAATGAAGGTTTACAGGCGGGAGCGGGTGAACGAGGCTACCGTGGAGGACCTGCTGATCGCGCTTCAGGTCGCCAAGGAGGCGTTGGGGAATCGTGAAGTATCAGATGCCGCGACGAGCCGGGTGAATCTCACCTAGCAGTTTGTCGGAGAACTAAATAAATGACAGGCGAGCGACTACTTGCGTCTGGCAGTATCTTTCAACGGTTCGTCACGTTGTATGATCATGGAGGAGAGCGCTTGCTGCTGATCGCCGGAGATCAGAAGTCAGTCTTATGTGCGGCGAAACATAAATGCTACGCCCACCAGGCGCTGGGCGTTGTAGGCACATCGAGTCCCTTCCTCTGCATTCCACTACTATTCCTCGTGGAGTGGTGAGCGGCCCATGTAACCTGCCCACAAGAGGTTGCTGTTGAAATAATCAAAGACAGGGTTGTTGGTGATGGCGTGTATGAGGTGAATCTTACCGTTCCTCGGCCAGGTGCATACTATGTCACCTTTTGCCGTGCCGGCATTGAAGGTTGACTCCGATCAGTTACCCGATCTGGTTTTGGATACAGCCGTTGCAGCGAGCTCGAAATGAGACAGGGGAAAGGGGATGCTCAAATGAAAAGCGCTTCTGGGCAGTTCAAGAGGTGTTTCGAAGGGGCGGTATTGGGATTGATATTGACTTTCCTGTTAACTACCTCCTCGTATCAAACTTTCCGTGATCTACAGTGTCTTGTGGCAACCTGTGGATCTGGACCGACCATACCGTTTGCCGGAACATTGTCAGCCATAACATCGTCTGCTCACACATTACTTTCATCCTCATTGTCTGGCGTGACATCATCTGCTGAGGCAGCGTCTGCTGACACATTACCTGCCTCCTCATCTGCTGTAACGTCGTCTGCTGAAACATCGTCTGTCTCCTCGTCGTCCGTCGAAACGCCGGCTGCTGTATCAGCCGCTGTGTGTCAGCGGACCATAACAGCCAATGTGGTTGCCCTGGAGCAGCCCTACTGGTACAACAGGCTAGGCGCCTTTAATCCCGAAGGGAAGATCTATGCCCTCAAGCGGGACGTGGTTGACCTCAATAACGTACCCCTGACCCAAGGGGGTGCGGCAGTAGCCGGTGCCGTTAAGTTAAGACCGGACAAGCGCCCCCGTCCTATCGTCCTGCGCATGAACGTTGGGGATTGTCTGGAGGTCACCTTCACGAACCTCCTGCCGCCTCCGCCGGCCGATCCTAAAGACACGGAACAGCCGGTCACGCGCTATGCATCCGTTCACGTGAACGGGATGCAGCCTGTCAATGACATCGATGATGACGGTTCAAACGTTGGCCTGAACGCCAGCAGCCTGGCTGCGCCTGGCGATACGAAGGTCTATAAATTCTATGCCAACGCCGAGAACACCTACCTGCTCTACAGCATGGGCGCAACCTGGGGTGCTGAAGGGGCCGGCGGGACGTTGAGTTTTGGGCTCTTCGGTGCTGTCAATGTTGAGCCCTCAAATTCTGAGTGGTACAGGAGCCAGGTCACACATGAGGAACTGGCACTGGCAACCGTCGGGCGGACAACCCCCATTCCCCCCGATGTCGTTGGTCATCCGATCATCGACTACGATGCCCTGTACCCGAATGCACAACCCTTTATCGCGGAGGGGAAGGCTAATCTGCCCATCCTCGACATGCAGTGCAATGCGGCTGCAGCGGCCGCCGGCGCGTGCGTCCTGAACGAGATCGTCCATAGCGACATCAGTGCCATCATCACCGGGCCTGACCGTGGACCCATCGATGGTGGCCCGCAACCGGGGATAAAGTACGGAGATCCAGCCATTGCAAATCCCGCGAACGACCAGACTGTGGATCCGGTGACTGGTGAGCAGGTGAGGGACAGAACGGCGCCGTTCCGTGAGTCCACGATCATATTCCACGATGAGATCTTCGCCAAGCAGGCGTTCCCAGAGTTCTTCGGGGATCCGGTGCTGCAACATACCCTACACAGTGTAAGGGACGGCTTTGCCATCAATTACGGAACCGGTGGCATCGGTGCCGAGGTCATCGCCAACCGTCTCGGCGTGGGTCCGATGTGGGACTGTATCGACTGCAAGTATGAGGAGTTCTTCCTCACTTCGTGGGCCGTCGGCGATCCGGCCATGAACGTGGACGATCCGGCGAACGCACCCGATCCGGAAACCGGAGCAGTGGTCGGACCGAAGGCGGACAAGGCCCTCTGGCCGGCTGACCCGTCGAACGTGTTCCACACCTACATGAACGACAACGTGAAATATCGGAACCTCGGCGCTGGTCCGAAGGAGCACCACATCTTTCACCTCCACACACACCAGTGGCTATTCTCACCGCTGGACGATGAGTCTACATATCTCGACTT
>JBHIAO010000565.1:0-3751 GCA_046758565.1 Anaerolineae bacterium | reverse complement strand
TTATTTTTAAGCGAATTCGTCATTCAAACACAAATCTGCGAGTTGCTTGTTGTACCAGAGGCACCTGGAGCGGTGGTTAGACAAGTCGATATATCGCAGTGTGCGTGGACTCATTCGCTGCAAGATGGACGTTCGACTTGCGGCAAACCACCTTGGCAATGAGGAGATCGTGGTACAGCGTAGACCTAAGCCAAGTCGCTAAGGGGCGCTAAGGCATTCCTGAATGGGTGGCTGTCGTCACGGGTTCTCTCTCACGAACAAGTAGGCCGCCAGGCCCATGATGCCCAGCATCATCCCGATCTCCACCAGCACCAGCCAGTACCGGGGTTCCACTAGCGTCACTCGCCCGTACTGGGCCACCGTCACCAAGAAGTAGGCCAACAGCCCAGCGCACGAGAACAGAAAGCTATGCCCAAGGAGGCGCACCAGACGCACTTACTCCTCCCCGGAAACCTCTCCTTTTGACGGAGACCTGTCTCATCCACCGTAGGACCACTCTCAAGGCGAGGCCGAACTCAACCACACCGTACGTCATGATAGCTACGAACACCACGAACTCCAGATTCCTCCAGAGCAGCACCGGCTCATAGATATGATACAGACCAAAGAGGGTGAAGGGCGCGAAGCCGTAGGCGATAGTGGCCGCCATGCCCGTCAACACGGCCGTCATGATCAAGCGCCTGTAGGGCAAGGTAAACCTCCACAGTGTGACTATCATCGGGCCCAAGCCGGTCTTTAGCAAAATACACCTTTCGTATCCCTCCGACGCGCCGTTCGGCCCTGCCGTTTGGCCCTGTCATTCGTCACCACTCAGCATTGTCCAAACGTCGTAGCTTGACAAGTGTCGGTGGTCATGAATTTCAGTATCGAAGCATACTGGGTACGTCTCCCTTGTGGGCCCATCCCCTGGGCGCTACAATAGCCCGGTTCGGGACCGGGAACATCGAAGACAGCAACGATGGAACAGAGCGTCTCCTTCTCCAGCGAGGGCTACCGGCTAGACCTGTTTCACGGGAGCGGTGTCAAACACCGGCTCCATCGAGCTGCTTTCCCGCACCCTCCACGACCTGTCGGGGTCGCTTCGCATCAACTTCGGCGAGAGTGCGCACCGCCTCTCCCATGCGGTGCCACTCCTACTGACCTCCTGTCACATCTATCGTCAAACCGCTGACGTAGCCGGCATCTCTTGAGGCAAGAAAGGCTATTACATTTGCCGGGTCCTCAGGTTGGGCAAATCGCCCCAGTGGGATGGCCCCCAGCATCTTTTCTCGCAATTCTGTGCCGTACTCCTGGACCCTCCGGACCATCCTGGGGCTGAGCGTGAGATTGGGAGAGACCGCGTTGCAGGTAATGCCGTAGGCTCCAGTCTCAACGGCTACCTTCCTGGTGAAGCTGATGATCCCACCCTTGGCCGTGGCATAGGCAGCGCCGCTCGGTTGAACTCCCCGGCTAGCCATCGAGCCCACGTTCACGATCTTCCCGGTGCCCTGCCTCTTCATGTGCGGCAGCACAGCCCTGGTACAAAGGAACGTACCACGCAGGTTCAAGGAGAGGACCTGCTCCCACTCCTCCAGGCTGAGCTCCTCCAATGGGCGACCCGGGTTGGCGATGATGGTGCTGCCACCGACACAGTTAACCAGGATATCTATGCGCCCCCACTTCTGAATCGTCGAGCCGACCATTTGCTGCACTTGGTTCTCATCCAGGACGTCGGCATGGATGGCGTGAGCATCACCTCCCGCTGCGGTAATCTCCGCGGCAACCCTCTGGGCGCTTTCCCCATCGACGTCAACGACAACCACATGGGCCCCTTCTCGGCCCATGACCTGTACTGTGGCCTTAGCGATCCCGCTGGCGCCGCCCGTGATGATGGCGACCTGATCCTGGAACCTCATGACGACTGCCTCCGACTGCACAGCATTGTATACTCTGATACCGCGGACTTCCGGAGCCACCGTGGGAAAACCGGTCCCAGGCCTGACCGATGAACTGGCTGCCGCCCATGACCAGGACGGTCCTGCTCTTTCCGATGCTGGAGATTAGGTCTCGGTGATGCCCCGCAGATCGGCGCGGTAGGTGTGGATGTTCTGCTCCCGATCGATGACCACGTCCACCACCGGATGCTGGGCCTGGGCCAACAGGTATGCCACCCGCTCGCTAACCTTCACGGAAGCACCCCCTCTAACACGTACTGACGCCCAGCGGAAACACGGTACTGCCTAAGCCTCCGATGCGCCCGTATGGTAGAGTCTGGGGAGAGGTATGTCAATTCAGGTTCTTGCCGACGATTCAGGGAGGTTGACACAACCACTTGGATGGCATAGGCTGTTGCCAGCGGCGCTCCAGCCATATCCTCAGACCGTAGTTAACCTAAGTTCGATACTTAGGGATGCTTTAGCAAATCAATTGAAGGTGTCCCATGAAGGCTATCGATCTGCATGTTCACCCGTTTACCCCCGAAATCCTTGAAAAGACGCCCGAATGGTTTTGGCGCCACCCCAGGGAGGTCTTCTCCATCCATCGGCAAACGATCTCGATAGATACGCTCCTAGAAGACATGGACCGTGCCGATGTCGAGCGGGCAGTGCTCCTGGCCTTCGATTGCGAAACCACCTACGGCTTCAAAGTTTCGAACGAAGATGTCGCTGAGATCGTGCGCCAGCACCCTGACCGCTTCCTCGGCTTCGCCAGTGTGGACCCCCACAAGGGAGAGCTTGGGGTTCGGGAACTGGAACACTCCGTACGGGAGCTGGGCCTGCGGGGCTTGAAGTTGCATCCGCCCACTCAGCAGTTCTACGCCTCCGACAAGGCATACTACCCGCTCTGGGCAAAAACGGAGGAGCTACAAATCCCCTTGCTCATTCACACAGGCCACACGTTCGCCGGCGGTTACCTTAAGTACGCCGAGCCGGTGTACATCGATGACGTGGCGGCAGATTTCCCGAACCTTAAGATCGTCCTTTCCCACTTCGGCTTTCCGTGGGTAGAGCAGGTTATCTCCCTCGCCTGGACGCGGCCTAATGTCTACATCGAGCTTGCCGGCTGGTCCCCCATATACATCCCCGAGATAATCTGGCGTTTCGCCAGAACGCTCATGGCAGACCGCTTCGTATTCGGGACCGACTATCCAGGGCTTACCGCTGAGCGATGGATCCGCGACTTCGCTGAAGTTTCACTGGACCAGGAGGTGCGGGAGAAGATCCTTTATCGCAACGCACACGCTATCCTGTTCGGCGACGGCGGTGACTGAGAGAGCCAGGAGCTACTAGCAGGAGGGAACACACAATGCAAGTAGAGATGGGAGTCGCGCTTCACTCCAGTGATGTGAGCATGGATGATCTTATCCGCTATGTCCAAGAGGCAGAGTCGCTAGGTTACGATGGGTACTGGGCGTTCGAAGAATCCGGTAGAGAAGCGTTCGCGGTTCTCGCCCTTGCGGCACAAGCAACCCAGCGCATCCGTTTGGCGACTGGGATCGTCAGCTTCTACTCTCGCACTCCAACCCTCTTGGCTATGGGGGCAAGCACCATCTACCGGCTGAGCGGGGGGCGGTTTGCCCTCGGGATCGGTACAGGAGGCATTGGCTTCATGGAGCGAGGCCATGGCATCAGCATCGAGCGCCCCCTCCGGAGAGCCCGCGAGACCGTCGAAATCGTGCGTGGCCTGCTCACCAGGAACCGTTTCTCCTACGAAGGGGACCAGTTCCACGTCCGTGATTTCCACCTGCGGGAGGGCCCCCTTGACGGCACCC
>JBHIAO010000564.1:0-3756 GCA_046758565.1 Anaerolineae bacterium | reverse complement strand
CCCGACGCCCACGCCTACACCGACGTTCACCCCCACCCCCACGCGGCCGGCGACCGAGTGCGTGGTTGACGCCAACGGCAACGGCATGAGCGACGTCGTAGAGATCATGACCACCGGGGCTGAGCCAGGCCGCCTGGTTTACCTGCCCGTGGTGGTTGCCAACTGGCGCCAGCCCTGGCCCACCGCTCCCCCAAGTTTTGCTGTGGTCCCAGGCTCGACGCAGAAGATCTGCCAGCTCACAGGGGAGTTCGACTTCGCTATGGCAGCCGAGCTCGCCGTGCCGCCGGAAGAAGTGCCGACTTTGAACCAGACCCTGTCTCGCTACACCCTATTCGGTACAGATCTTGGGGCTTCCTTCGAGCACGACGGGAAGCTCTGGTTCCTGTTCGGAGACACGTTTTCAACCCACAAGATCCCTACAGATCCTGAGGACGGTGACTCTTCCTCGGGACCAGGCAACCCACTGGCCGCAGATGCGATCGCATTTTCCACTGACACCGATCCGACCAACTGTGTCTCACTCGAGTTTCTGACACAGCCGGACAACCCTTCGGTTTTCAAGAACCCAGACTTTGACCCTGACGGTAGCACCGTGCAGCAGGATGGTATCAGCAACGGGCGGTCGATGTACGTGTGGTATTCCGGCCTGCAGGAAAACCACGGCTCGAAGCTCGCACGCTCAGATAACAATGCTCAGGACTTCACATTCGTCTATGATGTCAGCACGTCCCGTTTCATCGGCATTTCCGTTGACATCCTTCCCAGCACTACGATTCCGGGTTTGCCAGACGGGGGGATGACCGACTGGGTGCTGCTCTTCGGCACTGCCAAGTACCGCGAGAGCGACGTGTATCTGGCCGCTGTGCCGCTCGAGGCTATCGAGGACCGGCAGGCCTTGCGCTACTTCTCCGGACTCGACACTGAGGGCCTGCCCCAGTGGAGTGCGTCGGAGAACGATGCCGTCCCCATCATCGACACCGAGAATCCGCTGAAGACGGGCGAGAACGCCCTGGGTCTCAAGGATCCTGAGAAACAGAACGCCGAAGGGTGTGTCGGGGAGCTGTCGGTACACTACAGCGAGGTCGCCGAGGCTTGGATCGTCATGTACAACTGCGAATTCCTTTCGATCGAAATGCACACGGCAGCCCTCCCGTGGGGTCCGTGGAGCAGCCCTGTTAGAGTCTTCGATCCCGTTCAGGATGGTGGGTACTGTGGATTCATGCATGTGACGCCGGAGTTCGAAACGGCGCTTGGTCTCGACTGCGCAACGAATGTGACCATCCCGGACAGGCAGGACCCCGGTTCACCCTACGGCCCCTACATCATGGAGCGCTACACCACAGGCGATAGCAACCGGGTGACTCTGTACTTCGTAATGTCGACCTGGCATCCCTACAACACATTGGTGATGAAGACGGAGTTGCAGCGCCAGTGATCACCACGAAGCCGCCCTGCCGAGCAGTTGGAACGGCACCACGGCGCGGGTGATTGTGACCATGTCAGAGACCGTGTTGATCGACCAGGACATCCCCGTGCGCGACGGGATGATCCGGTGGGAGCTCGATACGCCTGCACTGAACCAACTGGCGAGCAACTTCGACTACCAGCAAGCGTTATCGACATCCGGGACGTGGTGGCGATGGTTGCTGGCCTCGGCGGTACGTGTTCGCCTTAACCAGAGAGGCCCACGGCCAGAACTCTTCGCGCGATCGGATGAGAGCAGGAGCAAGAACAAGTGTCCACGCTAAGTGTTCCAAGGACGCCAATGAAAACCCGACTATTCTCTGTCTTCGTAGTGTCTGTGAGCATGACCTGGCTGGCTCTGGCCATGCTGGGCGGCGTGCAGCACCTGGCCGCCCAGTCTCAACCGGCCGCAGCTCTTGTCTCTCCCCCTCCCCCTATCCATGCCTCAGATGGCGCCGACAACCAGGCCCATGGAACAGTCAAACCTGAACCACCTTTCCCCGTATCGCCTGATGCGGTGATGCCACCGCCGGCAGCCGAATCATGGACTGGCCCCCTACCGCTGGGGCCGATCTCCGACCGTGCCCCTGGCCGGCAAGGCTGGAGTCAACGCCCCGCGCCTGACGACATGGTTACCGTAATCGTGCAACTGGATCGCCCGTCCGCGTTGACCTATCGCACTGCGCAGTCCGCCGGCCTGCACCGCCGGTTGACAGACGCCCAATTCGAGGACGTGCAACGCTACACGACCGGGCTGGCGCAGTCCCATCAAGCGATCCAACGCCTGGCCCGCGAGCAAGGCCTGACCCTCGCTGTGAAGCGGGCGTATTTCGCTGTCTACAACGGCTTCGCTGCGCAGATGCGCTGGGGTGACCGCGCGAAGCTTGAGGCGTTGCCCGGCGTGGCGGCCGTCTACCTCGACGGACGGGTGGAAGGGGTGCTACAGGAGACGGTTCCGCTGATCCGCGCCGATCAGGTCTGGGCGGACCTGGGTGTCAGGGGTGAGGGCATCGTGGTGGGCATGATAGATAGTGGCATTGACTACACTCACCCGGACCTGGGCGGCTGCCTGGGTAGTGGGTGCAAGGTCATCGGCGGCTACGATTTTGTCAACGGAGACGCGGACCCGTGGGACGATGCCGGCCACGGCACGCATACGGCCGGCATCGTCGCGGCCGATGGCGTGACCATGACTGGCGTCGCGCCCGGTGCCAGCCTGATGGCGCTCAAGGTGCTCGGCGCCGATAACTCGGGCTACTGGTCCGACTTCCTGGCGGCGTTGGAATACGCTGTGGACCCCGATGGGGACCCTGGGACCGACGACGCGCCCGACTTGCTTTCAGCGAGCATCGGCGGTGGAAACGGCGACCCGAACGATCCAATTGCTCAGGCCGTAGACACGGTGGTCGCCGGTGGGATACCGGTCATCATCGCCGCTGGCAACGCCGGCCCCTCCTATGGCACTGTGCAGACCCCAGGTGGCTCGCGCCTGGCGGTCACCGTCGGCGGCTCGTCAAAACAGGACGGCATGTACTGGTACAGCAGCCGTGGAGATAACGCCTATCAGTATATCAAACCTGATGTGATTGCTCCCGGCGTGAGCGTCTGTTCGACCGTGCCGGGCGGCGCGTACGACTGCTGGAATGGTACGAGCATGGCCACGCCCCACGTGGCCGGCGTGGTAGCCCTGCTCCGTCAACTACACCCTGACTGGACGCCAGCGATGCTCAAAGCAGCGGTAATGGGTACGGCTGTAGACCTGGGGTTCGATGCCTTTTCGCAAGGCGCTGGCCGCGTGGATGCATACGCGGCCGCCCTGACGCTGGGTGGCTTTGATCCCCCCAGCCTGCACCTGGGCATCGTTGACCCACACGCAAGCCCCTGGGTCGTCACAACCACATTGGCCTTGCGCAATCTCTACACGCAGACATTGACGTATACGCTATCCGCCGGCAGTGTGATACTTCGACAAGGCTCAGTACAGGGTTGGCCGGCGGGCATCACAGCGACTGTGATGCCGACAGAGGCCGTGCTGGCGCCAGGTGCGGTCGCAACGCTGACCTTGCAGGTTGACGTTGACGCCACCCGTGTTCCGGACGTGACTGACCCGCCCAATACGTATGAGGGGCGTGTGCAGGCACAGACGGACCAGGGCACTGTATCGGCACCGTTCGTGTTTGCCAAGGCGCCTCGGCTTGTGATTCATTACGGGGATGATCCGTGGATGGTGATGATTCACAATCGCGATACTGTCCGCTATGATCCGCCCTGGAACCCGGGCCGTGAAGTGAG
>JBHIAO010000563.1:0-3783 GCA_046758565.1 Anaerolineae bacterium | reverse complement strand
AGACTCCCGAACGCTTTAGGTCTGCTGCCCGAATGGCTGCCCAGAGCTTGGGTGCCGTGTACGGCATGTCGATGTGCTGGATACCCAGGGGAGCCAGGGCATCCATTACTGCGTTGGCCACCGCGGGTGGCACCCCATTGGTGCCGGCCTCCCCCACGCCCTTGACTCCCAGAGGATTGAAGGGATTTGGCGTCACGGTCTCGCCGAGGATGAGCGGAGGCATGTCGCTTGCGCGCGGGACGGCGTATCCCATCAACGAGCCGGTGAGCACTTCGCCCTCGTCGCCGAAGATCATCTGTTCTCGGAACGCTTCACCGAGGCCTTGCGCCACGCCGCCGTGAATCTGGGCCTCGACGATCATGGGGTTGATGACAACGCCGCAGTCGTCGACCAGCACGAGCTTTTCAATGGTCGGCGTCCCTGTTTCCCGGTCAATCCTGATCAGGGCCACATGGGCTCCAAAGCCCCAGGCTTCGCGTCTGGGATTGAAGAATGCCGTCTCTTGAAGGCCGGGTTCCAAACCGGGCGGAAGTCTTCCGTACGCGGCGGCCGCGATCTGGCGCCACGTAACGGTCCGGTCGGGTACTCCGGCCACGGCGAACCCCCCTTCTGCCTGAACGAGATCCTCAGGGGCCGCTTCCAACAAATGCGCGGCAATGGGCCGAGCCTTTTCAATGAGACGCTCGGAGGCGACGGCCAAGGCCCCGCCACCCATGACGGCACTGCGGCTACCAAACGTACCGACGCCCTGCTGGACCGCCAGTGTGTCGCCGTGTCGAATGGCCACGTGGTCCATGGAAACGCGCATCTTATCGGCTGCGACCTGGGCAAACACCGTCTCATGCCCCTGGCCGTGGGCGCTAGAACCGGTGAGCACCGTGATCTCTCCGGTACGCTCCACCCGAACCGTGCCGCTTTCAAAGCCAGCGCCACCGCTGGGTTCCACGAACGTCGAGACACCCACGCCGACCAGTTCGCCGCGCGCCCTGGCCTCGTCTCGATAGCGAATAAGGTCCGCGTAGTTGGATAGTCGTAGCGCCTCCGAGAGCGACTTCTCGTAGTCGCCGGAGTCGTATTCAACGTTCACGCCCGTTCGGTACGGGAACTGCTCCGGCCGAATGAAGTTCTTGCGCCGGATTTCCAGGCGGTCCATGGCCAACTCGCTCGCCGCTTTGTCGATCAGCCGCTCGATATTCAGCACCGCCTCCGGCCTCCCAGCGCCGCGATACGGACCGGTGGAGACAGTGTTGGTAAACACCGCCACCACCTCGACATGGACGTTTCGGATCTGATAGCAGCCCGGAGCCATGGCCATCATGCGCTGGGGCGGACCCGCCGTATTGGATTGCAGATACGCGCCCAGGTTTGCAACCACACGGGACTTCAAGCCTAGCATGGTACCGTCCCGCTTGAGGGCCAGCTCGGACGTCATGACTTGGTCGCGACCCTGAATCGTTGTGATAAAATCCTCGCTACGCGTGGCGATCCACTTGACCGGCCGGCCTGACTTGAGTGCCAGGTAACAGGCCAGCACATACTCTCGGTAAAGCGGCCCTTTGCTGCCGAACGCTCCTCCAACGTCAGGCGCGATCAGTCGAATCTTATGCTCCGCAAAGCCAAGCGCGTTCGCCAGGTCTGCGCGCACGCGGTGCGGAGCCTGGGTAGAGAGCCACACGGTAAGACCTTGACCCATCGGTTCCGGGCTCGCCACGATGCCTCTTGGCTCGAGCGCCATCGCAACCAGCCGAGGGCTGGCAATATGCATCCGGCATACATGGTCGGCCTCCGCGAACGCCTTCTCCACATCGCCGCCTTTTTTCGTCACTGTGAAGCAAATGTTGCTGCCCAGCTCCTCCCGAACCAGCGGTGCGCCGAGTTCCAGAGCTTTTTCAGCGTCCACCACCGCCGGCAGCGGGTCATACTCCACCTCGATGGCGTTGACGGCATCCTGGGCGATCGCGCGGCTTTGGGCGACGACAGCCGCCACGGGAACGCCGGCCGCGTGGACAACTCCTCGCGCCAGCGCGGGATGCGGCGGTATCCGCATGCCACGCACCATCGGGGGCGTTGGGATGTTTAAGCGCTCGCCAATGTCATCGCCGGTCAAGACGGCTTCAACCCCCGATATCGCCCGCGCCGTGCTCGTATCGATGGAAATCACTCTTGCCTTGGGGTGCAAGCTACGGAGGACCGCCATGTGGAGCAAACCTGGTAGCTGGATGTCGTCCACATAGCATCCTTTGCCGGTAACCAGGACAGGGTCTTCGACCCGGAGAACGGACGAACCTATAAGTCCAGTCGTGGCGCGCTGCGTTGTCATGACATGGCCTCTTGTTGGAAAAGTGCGATCATTTCGTTGTTCGTGTGCGCGGCTCGCGTCCGTGAACAACCCGATCATGAATCTCGAGCACGACCATGGACGAGGGGGTCTTTTTCAACGGTCTGCACCTCCGCTCCGCCGCACAGCGTCTTCGATCGCCCGCCGGGCGTAAACGGTAGCCATGTGGCGCTTGTACTCCGCGCTCGCGTACAGATCCCTGTACGGATCCGTCCCTTCAGCCGCCTTGGCTGCGGCAGCGGCGATGACTTCCGGAGTGAGCGGTTGCCCCTGTAACGCTGCTTCCGTGGCCGCCGCGCGGAGCGGACCGCCGCCCAATCCCCCAATCGCGACCCGAGCCGATACGCATTGGCCGGACAGCTGGCGAAACACCAGGACGCCCGCGCTCACGACAACGTACCCTGAAGCTGGGTGCCCCAGCTTGGCGTATGCCGTCCCGGCGCCGGCAGGCGGCACCGGGACGCGAATTTGTGTCAGCACTTCGTTAGGCGCCAAGGCTGTGGTGAAAAAGTCGATGAAAAAATCCTCTGCGGGGACCGTTCGACTGCCAGACGGCGATACCAACACGAACGAGGCATTTAGCGCGGTAAGGATGACGGGAAAGTCGGCTGCCGGATCGGCATGGGCGACACTGCCGCCGATCGTGCCCCGATTGCGCACCTGAACGTCCCCGATCACCGCCGCCGCTTCAGCCAACCCGGGCAGGAGCTGATGTACAAGCTCCGAGGAGGCGACGCCAGTGTGCACTGTGAGGGCGCCTATCACCAGGCTCTCCCCATCGACATGCACGCCGTGCAGACCAGGAACCTGGCCAAGGTCGATCAGGTAGCGGGGCGCCGCCAACCGCAGCTTCATGGCCGGGATCAGGCTGTGTCCACCGGCCAGCAACTTGGCGCCCTCACCATACTGAGTCAGGAGCTCGACCGCCTCCTCGACCGAACGCGCCGCGACGTATCCGAAGCTAGCCGGAAACATGATTGCCTCTCATCCGCCCTGCGGCCCACTTGATAGCCTCGACAATGTTGACGTAGCCGGTGCAACGACAAAGAGTGCCCTCCAGCGTGTGCTTGATCTCTTCCTCAGTCGGGTTCGGATTCGTCTGCAGCAGATACACAGCGGTCATGATCATGCCCGGTGTGCAGTACCCGCACTGCAAGCCGTGTTTCTCGCGAAACCCCGCCTGCACGGGATGCAGCGCTCCTTCGCGTGCGAGACCCTCGACGGTGGTGATTTCCGCCCCGTTGGCCTGGACCGCCAGGATCGTGCATGACTTGACGGCCCGGCCATTCAAATGAATCGTGCAGGCGCCGCACTGGCTAGTGTCGCAACCCACGTGCGTGCCAGTCAGGGCTAGATGCTCACGCAGAAAATAGACGAGGAGCAGCCGCGGCTCAACCTTGGCCTCGTACTTTACACCGTTCACCGTGACGCTTATGGGAACAGCC
>JBHIAO010000562.1:0-3784 GCA_046758565.1 Anaerolineae bacterium | reverse complement strand
GTTTCAGCGCCTGGGCCACCGTCTCGATGATCGTCCGCAGCCCCGCTTCGGGTGCGAAGGTCGCTTCCAGGCGTCGTCCCAGGCGCGAGAGTACGGTGTAGGGGTCGTCCCGCTCGCCATACATCAGCCGGTTGACGCCGCGCTGCAGACGTCCCCGCAGGGGCTGAAAGAGCACCGCGACCAGGCCGGTGGTGAGAAACGCAATGAGCGACCTATCGCGAGCCTGAAACAGGCTTCCCAGATAGCCCACAATGAACACGTAAAGCCCCATCGTGCTGGCGGTCAGCGTGCCATAGACCAGCGTGCGGTTGATGACCAGGTCAATGTCAAACAGGCGATGACGCAAGATAGCTATAGCCAGCGCCAGGGGGAACGGCAAAACTAACAGCCCCAGCGCGTTTGCACTGATAATCTGACGTCCAACGACAAGCGGCAGGAGCATCCACAGGACCAGGCCGCCGCCGCCAGACACGATAGCGGCAAACGCGACCCAGCGGATTTTTCGGCGGGAGGCGGCATCACGATTTGTCCTGTAACCCCAGATCACGACGATGACGGTAAGTGCCAGGTAGACCAATTGGAGTGCGCCGACGCCTAGATCCCATCGTCCAAGCCAATCTAGTGTGTTCGACGCTCCGGGCCACACAGCCGCAAGATATACAGGGTAGAGCGCGTACGGCGCCACGTAAAGGAATCGGATTACCCAGGGGCGATTCAAGACGACAGGGAGCGAGCGGGGGAAGACCAGGGCAAAGTGCAGCCCGGCGATCCAGAATATCATGTAACCGCCGAAACCCGAACCTTTGAATAGCCAGAAACCGATTCCATTGACAAGATCACTTACTTGTAGACCGAGCGACCAAGTCGTGGAAGCTAACACGCCCGAAGCCCAAAGGAACAACACCCTGGCTGCCCGATCATCACGGCGGCGGAGAAAGACGAACGTGGCGATGAGTTGCGACACCAGCGCGAAGAGGATCGTGCCCCAGTTCTTTTGCAGAATTGCGCCGAACGGGTATCGCCCCAGCGTGACCGCCACGTCCAATCGCTGTCCGTCACGCAGCACTGTGTAGGTGACACTTTCACCGAATTGCCAGTTTGGGCGCGGCACGCCTGGGTCAAATAAAGCCTGCGCCCACAATTCCACGCTCTGCCCGTCAACAGCAATGACCACATCGCCCGCGCGCAGGCCGTCTGGCTGTTCTTCGAGCGGCGTGACGACGACCCCGCTGGGTCTCCAAACCGGTTGCTCCGGCTCCAGGCGCGCACCGTCGGAGGGGGTGGTCACGTGCAGCCAGAGGAAAGCCCCGGCCAGCGATAACATCCCCAACGCAATCAACAGTACTGCGAGCCCAAAGCGGTCCAACTGTTTCATCCGACTCTTTTCGCGCAGCACTTGTCATCCGCCTTTATCATCAGCATCCTGGCCCGTACCGGTCAATCGTCCCTCATTTTGACCATTCTGTTTTGCGCCGAGCGCAGAGTCTATGTGCTCTGTCCCCCCCGTCGCTTCGCTCCTACTCGACCAGCGCTCGACTTGCTCTTTCTCGATGCTCCCTCAACTCTTATATACGCCCAGTAACGCATGGATACGGGAGGGTGGCCCACAGTCTTGAACACGCTACCCTGGGGAATGACGTCAGGCGCTGTCCAAAGCCCCGGCTTCCAGCAGGTCCTTCAGGTTGGCGAGATTGGCATCTTGCTGTCTGTCCATAATGCGGGCGATGAGTGGCTCGGCCAGTTTGAAGACGCGGCCGACGTCCGCTTTGAAATTCATGGTAAACCTTGTGCCGCCTTCAACGGACTCAACGCTGAGAACAGAATCGACTGGTATAGGCCCCGAAGTGCTCTTCATGCTGATCTTGCTGTTCGGCTCGTACTCAGTTACCTCGTAGCCATTCTCCAACCGCCGCCCCAGCATCTGGGCGACATGCGTATAGGTCGTGCCCACACCCGGCGGACCCTCAGAAGTCTTCTTGGTTTCCACAAGCTCCGACGCCCACTGCGACCACCTATCGAACTCGACAGCCGCAAAGACCTCCTCAACCGGTCGGTTGATGACCACACTCTTTTCCATTCTTAACATCTCAGTATCTCCTTTCTTTGTTGTATTCTTTGTCTGCCGTTGTGGGCCACCCTCCCGTGCCCGCATACATACATTCTACACCAGAAGGTGTCCCGTCGTCAAGGGACTGGTGTCCCGATTCGGTCGGGAGATTTGTCCCGATGCAGCCGGGACATTCGCCTTGAACGTCTGCTCGCATTTCTTCCTCGTTCCTCTCACCAACAAGTCGCCCCCCAATTCACTGCCACTATCATGATGTCCACGATGGTGATGATTCCATCGCCATCGAGGTCGTAGAGCGCATCCCAGTCAGGATCCGCATCGGTCGTATGCCACCGACTGGCCACCTCCATGATATCCTCTACATCTACATTGCAGTCTCGGTTGAAATCGTGGTCTGGAAAGTCCACCACGCTGATACTGCCGTCTTGCGGCTGGGCGGTCACGCCATCCTCATTCAGCTCGATAGCGGCGATTTGCAGCGGCGAGGTATCGCCTACCCCCCCCACCACGTCGAACTCCAGGGCCAGCAGGCCACCGTTGTCGGAGATGGGTTGGGCGCCGGCCATGGCCACCCGCACCAGGCCCGGCTGATTGAGGTTGCTCTCGGTCAGGAAGTCCTGAGCCGCGTCGCCAGCGGACGCAGAGGCGGCCGTCATCCCCTGAGCGGCCCAGAGGAGCTGAGAGATCTCCTCCAAGGTGAGCTCCTCTTCGGTAAAGCTCCGCACTGAGCGCCGCCGGGCCAGCGTTTCCTTGAGAGAAAGTGCCCTCTGCAGCCTCGGCTCCGGCAAAGCCATCTCCTCCGGCGGCGGGGAGGCCGCCACCTCCCTGACCTCCTCGATGCCAGGGCCACAGCCTCCCAGGCTGAGACTGGCCACCATTGTTAAGGCAAGCACTGCGTAACCAGCAAATCGCATGTCTTCCTCCCATTAGAGCCACGGATTTGCGGAAAGACACGGATTAAAAGCACACCAATCCGTGTCTTTCTGTAAATCTGCCGCTGTCCCCTCACCAAAGATGGGCGATCAGGCGGCGATAGGGGTGAAGATTTGCAGGGGCTGACTCGTCAAGTCCACGAATTCCTGAGTTCGCATCCGGACGATGACGATCGGCTTGTCAGTGTCGCCCTGTTCTTTCAGCAGCTCCAGATTGCGCCAACTCAGCGCTGGATCATCGTCGGACAGAATCACCAGTTGGAAATCGTCCGGCAACCGATCCAAGACATCTGGTCGGGCGATAACGTATCGCATGAACGCTGCTTGTAAATCAACGTTGAGTTCAAACATCTTGTCGTCTCTCATTTTTTCAACCACCTTTGATACCTATTGCGATAGACTTGCCAGTTGGCCTTGATGTCTTCGTGCGCGAACGTCAGCGCCTGGTTGTAATCGGAGAATGGTAGCGCCGTCTTCTCTGTTGTGCCGTCCGGCCGCATCACATCGCGGTGAGCGAAGTCATGGGCAGTGTCATAGCGGACAACTGGGTGCCATTGATTGCCAAACAAACACTCGAGCTGAATAACGAAAGCCAGTATTCTCCCACGTTCCTTCATAAATCGAACACGAGTTCTGCTACCCGGTCCAAGATTGTGCTCGAAGGTAACAATGCGTTTCATGGATCCCCTTCACAACCTGGCTAGCTCCCGCCATTCGGCATCAGCGCCGGCAAAGGCTGACATCGTCTCGCGCAAATCTGCCATAAAAAGAGGATCACTGGCTG
>JBHIAO010000561.1:0-3786 GCA_046758565.1 Anaerolineae bacterium | reverse complement strand
CGCCGGTTTCTGGTCGCGGTTCGAGTTCGCCGCCGGCATCACTCCCGCTTACGTCATCGGCACGCTGGTACTGACCCTGGCGATGATCTACTTCTACTGGCGCCAGGAGAGCGCCGGCCCGAAGCCTTAGAGCTAACCTTTCACAAAGCGGCGACCAGATTTCGGAAGTCTTGGAATCGCCGCCGGCTAGCAGTTTGTCGGAGAAAGCGCTTTCAACGGTCGAGAATTGCTACATTTGAAGGGCGCCTTTGTGTACGCCTTCTTGATCGACGACGGCGACGCGCTGACGCTGATCGACACCCTGTACGACGCGGGACTCCTTCGTGACCTATATCGACCGCGGTAAGGCCCTCAACGAGGTCCTGCTGCAGGCCTTGCACAAGCGGCGACCCGAAGACGTCGAGCCGAGAGCGCATGACGTGCCCTCGCGAGAGTGGCATCAATTCGTTATCCTGCATGATTCCTATGTGTCAGGCAAACTCAACCGGGACATTATGAGCAGACTTTACATTAGCGAAGGCACCTTTAACCGTACCCGGCGCCGTGCCGTCCGGGGCGTTGCCAAAGTCCTACAGGAAATGGAACAGGCGGCACGAGAAAGAAAAACGTAATGCGTGACTGCCACAGTTGGCAGTTTTTGGCAGTCCGCACTCTGGTATTGGCAGCCCGATTGTGGTTTAATTGTCGTAGAACCGCAATCGGGCTGCTCGTTTTTGGCCCATCCTGAAAGATAACGGAACACGCAATACGCAACACGTTTCAATTGGGATCGAAAAGCCGGTGAAAAGCCAAATCCGAAATGGAAATGCCAGCGCATCCCGTACCAACTAAGACAAATCCCTATATACTCTATATGATACGAGGAGGATCAGAGAATGGCAGAGGACAGAAAACTTGTAACACGTCGTGAGTTCCTGAAGACAGGGGGGATGGTGACCGTGGGTGCTGCAGCCGCTGCCTGTGCACCGATTTCAGTGCCCAAACCGGTGTCGTCAACCGCAACCCTGGTACCTGGTGAGGCTGAGCTCGAGGTTGCCATCGAGGGGTCCAGACGTATCCTCGCTTTTCCTAACGGATTTCTTTGGGGTGTGGCGACCGCCGCTCACCAGAACGAGGGGAACAACACCAACAACGACTTTTGGGCCTGGGAGCAAATTTCGGGCCACGTCGCCGACGGTAGCACCAGCGGCCTGGCCTGCGACTGGTGGAACCGGGCTGAGGAGGACTTTGACCGGGCAGCGGCGCTGGGACTCAACACTCTCCGCATGTCGGTGGAGTGGAGCCGGGTGGAATCCCAACCGGGTGTGTGGGACAGTGCCGCTTTTGACCGTTACCGTGAGATGCTGAAGGGCTTACGAGCGCGGGGCCTGGAGCCAATGGTTACGCTGCATCACTTCACCAATCCCCTGTGGCTGGCCGAACAGGGCGGTTGGGTCAACCCGGACGTGGTACGCCTCTTCGAGCGATACGTGGCCAAAGTGGTCGAAGCGCTGAGCGATTTGTGCCAGATGTGGTACACTATCAACGAGCCCAGCATCTATGCCGCCCACGCTTACGTGCTGGGTAAATGGTCACCGGGGGAAAGCGACCTGCTGAAATTCATCCGCGTCACGCGCAACCAGGTGAAGGCGCATGCAGCAGCCTATCGGACCATCCACCGCCGGCAGCCTGGGGCACAAGTGGGCATCGTCAAACATATGGCAGCCTTCGACCCGGCCGATCCGACCTCCGCTGCCGACCGACGGGTGGCGTCCATCAGAGACACGCTGCTCAATGGGCGCTTTATGGACGCGGTGATGGAAGGCCGGTTCAAACCCCCTCTCGGGGCCGGCCTGCGTCGCTACGCCCCGGCCGTGGACAGCAACGACTTCATTGGTCTCAACTACTACGGTCGCCACCCGTTGCGCTTTGACCCCGGCGCCGCTGGCACCCTCTTTGGTGGCGAGGTCCAGGCTCCCCCCGAAATCGCCTGGCCCGAGCCTTGGACCGACCGCGAGGTTTACCCTGCCGGTCTCCAGCGCTTCCTCACGCGGCTGGCCCGCTACGGCAAGCCCCTCTACGTCACCGAAAACGGCATGGCCGACGCAGCCGATGAGGTTCGTCCCGGCTTCATCCTCACCCACCTGGCATCCCTGCACCGCGCCATCCGCCAGGGTGTGGACGTGCGCGGCTACTATTACTGGACGCTGGTGGATAACTACGAATGGGTTGAGGGATGGACCACCCCCTTCGGCCTCTTCGGGCTGGACCCGGCGACTCAGGAACGCACGCCCCACCGCAGCGCCGAGCTGTATGCCGAAATCGCCCGGGCCAACGCCATCACCGAGGAGATGGTGGAGAAGTACGCGCCGCATGTGACGGACCAAGTCTTCGCAGACGCATAATCAATCACACGTATCGTGGATCCCGGAGGGCGGCATGCAATGGATAAAACACTAATCATCCTCAACCCAGCGGCGGGCCGTGGGCGCCCTGCCGGCCGGCACCGGGGTGACCTGGAGGCCGCGCTGGCGCAGGCCGGCGTGCCCTATGACATCGTCCTGACGCCCGCGCGTGGCGGCGCGATCGCGCTCGCCCGGCAGGGCGTCGAGCGCGGCTACGATCGGATCGTGGCCGTCGGCGGCGACGGGACCATCAACGAGGTCGTCAACGGGATCAAAGGCACAGAGGCGAGCCTTGGCCGGCGCGCGCAGCTCGGGATCATTCCGCTCGGCACAGCCAGTGATTTCGTCAAGGTCCTCGACGGATTCCAGCCGAACGACATCGCCGGTGGGGTCCGGCGGCTTGTCGCCGGGGGCGCCCGCTCCGTGGACCTTGG
Source organism: Anaerolineae bacterium (assembly GCA_046758565.1). Taxonomy (GTDB): domain Bacteria; phylum Chloroflexota; class Anaerolineae; order Epilineales; family JAANWY01; genus JBHIAO01. Next base: position 968 of record JBHIAO010000561.1, on the reverse strand, counting down.
GCGGGTGCAGGTCGGCGACGGGGAGCCGCGTTTCTTCATCAACGCTCTGGGAACGGGCCTCGACGCGCAGGTGGCGGCCGAGTCGCTCAAGCTCACCCGGCTCAAGGGGCTGGCGGTCTACCTGATCGCGATTATCCGCGCGCTCACGAATTACAAGGCCCACCCCATGACCGTGGAGTACGACGACCACCGCGTCCACCGGCGGTTACTGTTCGTCAGCGTCGCCAACGGCCGCTGTCAGGGCGGCGGCTTCTGGCTCACCCCCGACGCGTTGGTTGATGATGGGCTGCTGGACTTGTGCCTGGTGGACAACATGCGACTCGACGAGATCATCCGCCACATCCCGAAGGTGATGAAGGGAACCCACACGCGCCTCAAGCAGGTCAGGATGGGGCGCGGCCGGCGCGTCGGTATCACCTGTACCGCGCCGGTCCCGGTGGCTACCGACGGCGAGGTGCTCGCCACCGACGCTCGCAGCGTCACGGTCGAGACGCTGCCTGGGGCGATCGAGGTGCTATCATAAGGGGGGATCTACTGGGGCGGCATGCCCGAATTTAGTGAAGTAGAGATTATTAACTCGGGAGACGGGATACAATCACGGTACGGTGCGCGCCCCTCGACCCAAACGCGCTACCGGAGTTGGCCGGCACGGAAAGGTTGAACACATTCAGAGCACCCAGCCCTCAACGTTCAGCACCGTTCCAGCAAAAAGTTGGCAGTTTTTGGCAGTCCGTGATCTGGTATTGGCAGCCCTCTTGTGGTTCAATAACAGCCCTTGGTCAGATGTGTTCCTGGAGAAAACATGGAGAAGAGACGTGGATATGGGGTGGCTTGTTCTCATCGGCGTTCTCGTGGTTTTCGGCCTTTGGTATGTTCACTTCGTCGGACAAGAGGAACCGGAACGGGAAATAGCAATTGTTACCTTCTTTACGGGGGGACTTGCCTTTGCCATTGGCTCGCTGCGCCTG
>JBHIAO010000560.1:0-3794 GCA_046758565.1 Anaerolineae bacterium | reverse complement strand
GTGTAGCATGCGTAGGCGATTAGGATTAGCCCTAGTAGCCGCTTCACCACTGGCTGGATCTTGACTTTGGTCATTCGGCAGTCTCCTTTGTATATCCGTTATGTCTACGGGCTGTCCTATCCATTCTTCTTATCGAGAACCCCCGTCTCGGCAAGATCATTCCACACTTCTTGTGAAACAATCATGCCCTCTCTCAGCACGAAACGATCGACAAACCGAACGCCCGAGAACTCCACACCGTGGAGGTTCACGCCATGGAGCCGGCCAGTAACATAAACCACGGTCTCGCCCTCAGGCAAGCTCATCGAGTTGACATGCTCGAAGGTTTTGCGGACCCACTGATAGCGTTCACGCGCGTGGGCCACCACCTCGTCCAGGTTTTGAAAGGTCGAAGCTCCGGGGAAAACGATCGTCGCCCCATGCGCCAGCATACTCGAAGCCGTATCCAAGGACCGGCTTTCGAGCGTTCTGAGATAGCGCTTAACCAGAGAGACTGCTGCTTGAGTGTCTTCCATTTCAACTCCCCCGTTTAAGATACAGCATCACCTGTTATCGTTGTGGAAGGTGCTGCACGTAGTCAAGCACCTGCTCGGCCGGCATGACTTGAGCGTACTTCATCCAGAGATCGAGCAAGCTGGCCTTGTGCGACGCCTGAATTCGATCGAATACACACTCCTCGGGGATCACCACGTTGAAGCCGTTCTGCCGAGCATCAATGGCCGTGGCACGCACACATCCGCTGGTGGAGTTGCCCACCACGATGACGGTATCGACACCGCGGCGAATGATCTGGTTGAGCAACGCCGTGCCATAGAAGGCGCTGGCATAGTTCTTGTCAATCACCAGGTCGCCCTCCTCGGGCGCGAGTGTCTCAACGATCTGAACTGCCACAGAGTCTGGACCGTAGTTGCGGGGGATGACGCGCGTGTAGATGATGGGCACACCGGCCTGCCGCGCCGATGTCAGGAAAGGCTTGATGTGCTCAATTGCCGCCCAGGCGATCTCGCCCATTGCGGAGGGATAGTGCTCGATGGCCTCCAGAATCGGCACATTGGGGCCGCAGGTAAGGTTCTGCATATCGATCACCAGTACCACTGGTTGATGCCCCAGCCCGCGCGACTCCCAACTGGCTGCGCCGCGTTGGCTGTAGCCGGCTTTCTCGATAACCGCCTTGTCTTGGTCACTGAGAATATCGTCCCAGATGTTTCGCATGTCTGTTCCTCCTCGCTCTCATGTTGTTTCTTGCCCCCCAGCTAGATCTCCCTTCTCAGGTATTGGCCATAGCCTGCCTTCTCGACGACTTTGCCATGATCGGCGATGACCTGGCCACGCAGGACGGTCTTGACCGGCCAACCCTTGGTGGTCATGCCTTCGTATACAGAGTAGCCATCGGTGACCTCTGGCATGTCCGGGGTGATGGTGCGCTCTAGACTCAGGTCCACCAGGGCGAAATCGGCGTCGGCGCCCACCACCATGGCCCCCTTCCGAGGGTAGAGGCCAAAGGAGATGGCTGGTTGCTGGCTGGTCAGCACGGCGATCTGCTCAAGAGGGACGCCGCGCTTGTGGTAGCCTTCACTGAGCATCAGGGAGAACTCAGTCCCGATGCCACCAAAACCGTACTTGGTCTCCCACAGGTCCTGGCCACCTTTCTTCTCCACAGGACGGCAGGGTATGTGGTCCCCGCCGTAGGCGGTGATGAGTCCCTGTTCGACACCCTCCCACAGCCGCTGCTGATCCCATTCGCTCTGGATCGGCGGACCGACTTTGGCGAAGAGGCCGGCTGGCGCATTCTTGGTCAGGTTGAGGTAGTGGGGCGTCGTTTCGATCACCGTGCCTGTCTCCTCTACCAGCCAGTAGCAACGCTCCAGAATGTCCACGCTATGGCCGGAGCTGAGATGCACAATGTATACGTTGCCCGGCCCGCCGGCCAGGTAGGCCAGGTGCAGTGTCTGAAGCACGTTGTCCGCCTCGGCGTAACTGGGACTCGTCTTGGCAAACTCGGCCAGCGTATGTTCCACCTGTTCCTTGGCCTGGAGCATCGCTGCAGCCCGACGGGCGATATCCATGTTCTCACAGTGGACGCAGACCAGCAACTTGTCGGAGAGTTCGGCAAAACGGCGGATCGTCTCCAACAGTTCGGCGTCGTTGAGCGTCAGCGCGTCCTCGATGCCGAAAACGCTATCCACGCGTCCCTCATACTGGCGATAGAACTTCCACGAGGTGACGCCTGTCTCTCGAACCGCTTCCTCGAACTCGTCCCAGTGAGCCTGGCGCAGGAGCCCCAGACTGAAGGCGAAGTCAATCAGGCTGACTTCTGCTGCCTCTTCGGTCATCTTGGCGATGGTGCCCAGGTAGGACTCTTTGTGGCGGTAGTAGTTGACGATAGTAGTGTAGCCCCCAAGGGCAGCCGCCTGGGTATCGACCTCGAAGTCCTCCAGATAAGGATTGTAGATTCCTAGATGGACGTGAGGGTCAATGGCACCAGGAAAGACGTGCCAACCCGTGGCGTCAATGACCCTGCCCGCCTCGGGTGTGCTCTCGGCGTCGAAGAAGCCGGCAATCCGCTCGCCTCTGACCCCAATGTTTACCTTCTGTACCTTCTGGCCAGGGAAAACCACCTTCCCGCTGGCAATGACCATGTCGAGCATGCAACCATCTCCTTACAGTGGCGCGATAGTCACGTTCTACGTTTCGCGGTTCACGGAACCCGCTGCGTCTTCGCCTGCGATCTTCCCCAATCCCAATGCTGCCAGCAGACCGTTGCCGGCTATGTAGCCAGCCGAACCTGAGCCGGAGACACCTACAGCCACCCCGCCGCCGGCGTAGAGGTTAGGCACTGGCGTCCCATCGGTCCGTAGGACGCGAGCCCTCTTGTCCACCTTCAGACCACCCTGCGTGTGGAAGAGGGCACCGGTGACCTGGACGCCGTAGTACGGTGGTCGCAAGGGCTCAGCGAAGTCGGTGCGGCCAAACTCATCCTCACCGCCCATCACCGCCCGATGATACGCTTCCAGCGTCTCATGTAGCGCTTCCGGGTCGAGGTGCAAGGTCTCGGCCAACCCCTCGATGGTCTCCGCGCGACGGATGGCGCCAGCCTCTACGCACGCTTTGAAGTCTACAAAGCTCAGCACAGCCGCCGGTATTCCCCTCAAAACCGAAATAGATGCCATCCAGGATCTCCGGACAGTAACGTGCCACCATCTCGCGGTTTCCACCGAAGCCGTCGGTCGCCAGGATGACCTTGCGACAGCGCACGTACTCAACGCCAGCTCGCTTTACTGTGACGCCAACCACGACCGCCGAGTCATCCACGACCAGGCCACCTACGGGGGCTTCGAAGACAGGCCGGACACCCTCTTGGCGATTGACGGCCTCCCAAAGTTGCCTGGCCAGCTCAGCACCGGTGCGGGCCGGCGGTACGTGCATGCGATTTCGGGTGTGCCCTGGATACAAGAAGTCGGTCACCAGTTGGAGTTCCACGCCCACCTCATCCGCCAGCCATTCTACCAGCGACGCTGACTGCTGGCATAGGTGGAACGTCATCTCGGAATCGCTGGTGCCCTGGTTCTTGGTCAGGATATCCTGAGCCATCACCTCGGGGCTGTCATCAACGCCAGCCTCCTGTTGGAAGCGGGTCCCGGCGGCGGGCACCATTCCAGTGCTAAGAGCGGTGTTGCCTCCAGGGCGACGAGCCTTTTCCAACAACAGCACCTGGGCGCCACGTCGGGCTGCCGCCAGCGCGGCTGTCATTCCGCAACCGCCGGCGCCCACGACTACCACATCGGCCTCCACGT
>JBHIAO010000559.1:0-3797 GCA_046758565.1 Anaerolineae bacterium | reverse complement strand
GGCAGGCTCTACCTTCGTCCAATTCCTCAAACCGCAGGATGGCCTGGTCGGTAACACCGTGCGCGACATCAACATTGATGCCAACGGGCACAAGTGGATCGCCACGGATCACGGTCTCAGTGTTCTGGACGACAAAGGAACAGCCGACAAGACCGATGACGTGTGGTACGCCTACACCCACGAGACCACCAATGGCAATCTGCCCTCCAACCGGGTCACGGCTGTGGCTATGGACGAGGCCGGCTTCCTGTGGATCGGCATCAGCCAGTATTGGGACAGTGAAACCAAGGCCTATGCAGGTGGCGGGCTGGCCAAGGTGGACACCAAAGGCAATCTGGACCCGACCGACGATAGGTGGCTACAGACGTATACCGTAGCCAGCACAGCCGACATGTCATCGTGCAGTCAGAGTGAGTTGGTGTTGGGACTAGCGTCAGACAACATCACCGACATTCTTCCCGTGGCCGGCGATCGAGTATGGGTAGCTACACAGCGGCATTGGGCTTTCAGCCCGGCGAACAACAATAATCCATGCGCAGCCCTGCAGCCCAACCTCGAAAATCCTGGCCAGTGGGTACAAATCTTCGGTGGCCTCAGCCGGCTGGACCACGCTGGCACACCCGAGGCGGAGGACGACACCTGGAAGACCTGGACCTGCGAGGCAGGATCCCAAAGTAGCACCGGCGTTAGTTGCATGATCAACCAGTTGAAGCTGGACGCCAACGGCTATGTCTGGGCCGCCCAGCGGAGCAGAGGGGTCATCGCCTTCCCCTACGACGGAGACCGCGACCTGAACTATGTCCGGTTTGACAGGTTCGAGGGCCTCGCGAGCAACGACGTTAAAAGCCTGGCGTTTGGTCCACCGGATGACCCGCAGTGGCAGAACACCGTCTGGCTGGGCACCTACGACGCAACCACCGGATACGGCCGCGGGGTATGCGTGTTGGACCACAGGGGCACCATCCGATACAAGGACGACAACACCTGGAACCGCCCGAACCCCACCGGTGCTTGCCTCACGACCGCCAACGGTCTGCCCGACGACCGGGTGCAGGCAATGGTGGTGGGAGCCGGCAGGATCTGGATGGGCACCGGCGGCATGTTCGGTACGGCCGGCGGGATCGGTGCCTTCGATGTCGAACACCAAGTGTTCCAGAGGCCTCTCACCACCGCCAGCTCGGGTTTGCCGTACAACTACATCACAGACCTGGCGGTGGGGCACGAAGGGACCCGCTGGGAGAACCAGGTGTGGGTCGCCACGGGCAACAAGCGGGAGCGCAGATACGGGGTTGGCGCCCTGCTACTGCACACCCAGGGGACCTACCAGCCTGAGGATGACACTTGGAGGCAGTTCACAAAGGAAGAAACCGACGACAATGGCGCCCAACCCTGGACCGGCCTGGCCAGTAACAACATCACGGCTCTCGCCATCGATGGGGACGATGTCTGGTTTGGCACCCAGTCGGCGACGTGGGAGGTCGGAAGGCGAGGGGACGGTGAGTGGAGCGATGGGGGGCTGAGTGTCTACGACGGTGAGCGGTGGACAATCCGAACCGACGCGAACACAGGTGGCCAGTACGCCGGCATGCTCGACGACAGGATATCAGCCCTGGCGATTGGTTGCACGGGCGAAATCTGGATTGCCCTGGGCAGCCTGCGTGACAACAGCGCCCTCGGTATCAACGTGCTGGACACCAGAGGAAACCCCCACAACCGGGGCAACGACGAATGGCGGGAGCTAATCAAGTACCCGACCATTCCGTCAAATCTGGTCACCGGGATCGCACCCGATTGCGCCCGCAATCATATGTGGATTTCGACCTCGCCGTACTTCACGGGATTCGGCACCCAGGGGGGTGGTGTCGCCCGATATGACTACGATACGGGCGAGTGGACCTCGTGGACCGTCAGGGACAGGATCGAATCCTTCACAGGAGACAGAAACGAAACCACAGTCCTGAGCATCGGCGTTGGGCCAGACGGGACCGCATGGGCCGGCGCGATGGGTACCCGTACCCTGGATCGCCAGACGCTGATTGAGAATCGACCATACGTGCCGGCGCCTATCAACTGGTTCCGGGACGACGTGTGGTCAAGCCAGGTGTTCGAAAATGACGGTTGGGTTTCATCCATTGCCGTAGATGAGAACGGAGTGGTATGGGCGGGCACGTCGCGCGGTGGCATGGACATCGATGCGAATGGCAAGGAGGACGATGGTCTGGCGGATCGAGCGATCGGCGGCATCAAACTCACGACTGATGGAACGCAGTGGGTAACCTGGACACCCAACAACCCTTCGACAACCCTTCGACAGAGCTCAGGACAAGGCTCAGGACATCGCTCGCCCCTCGTGACCGACGACATTGAGGTGATCACCATTGCTTCCACGGGCGAGGTGTGGATTGGCACGAACGGATGGGGTATTATGCGGTTCCGTCCGGGGCTCGCGCTGGGAGCCAGTCCGACACCAACCGATACGAACACGCCCACGGCAATTGTGACGCCATCTATTACGAGCACACCAACCCCAACACCATCGCCAACGGCAACATGGCGGACCCACAGAACGTACTTCCCGCTGCTGGCGAAGGACTGGTTCGGCCGGCCCCTTTCAGTGCCCACTGCAGCACCATACACGGCGACGCCCATGCCATCACAAACCCCGCCGGCCACCTCGACCTCGACGGCCACTCCGACGCCCACCCAGATACCGCCAACTGCAACACCAAGCGTAACACGGACGCCAAGCTCTACGCATACGCCAACCATCACGCCAACTCCCGGTCTGGGTGTCTGGTGTCCGGGTTCGAGCCCGGCTTGCAATGGTGTCAGCATCCCAGCATTCCCGGCGAAGGACCTGTATGCTGTGACGTTCACTGACGCGCTGCACGGATTCATCGTGGGCGAGGACGGATTCGTGGCGCGCACGAACGACGGTGGCAATACCTGGACTGTCAGCACGCAAGGTGCCGACACGCTGCGAGACATCTCCATGGTCAATGCCCAGGTGGGCTTCATCGCCGGCGATAACAAGACCATCTGGCGAACGACCGACGGCGGTGCCACCTTCTCCAAAATGCGGATGCCCTCGGGGATGCTGACTCAAGAGGAAGACTTCTGGGCCATCCACGCTTCCTCAGAAACCGAAGCGTGGGCTATGGGTCATACGAACGGAACGATCCTGAAATGGAACGGTCAACAGTGGAACTTCGCCAGCAGCAGTCATGGCACCGGCTATCCATACACTGGGCTTGCCGTGCCGGCACCCAGCCAGGGTTGGGCCATCGCGGAAACCGGCCACATCTATCGCTACAATGGCACATGGGCTCTATCATCGTCGATGCGGGCCGGCGGACCTCTACGCGCCATCGCCATGTACTCACCAAGGGAGGGCTGGGCAGCCGGCGATTTCGGGGTGGTTGTCCGCTACACCAACGGGCGCTGGACCGAATCCAGGATCAGTCGCCCCTTCTACAGGGGCGGCATCACGGGGCTGCACGTCCTGGCTCCGGATCATGTCTGGGCAGCCTCCGCTGTGGACATCGGTGATCAAGCGGAAGGTGCCATCTTCCGATTTCGCGGCAGTACATGGGAAGAGGTGGCCCACACTCCCATCACACAGCTTAATGGCATCTGGATAGACGAGTCACTCACCAATGGCTGGGTCGTTGGGAACAATGGTTTCGTCATGAGATACGCCGCTAACGGCAGTTGAAACTGCACCAACACTTGCGAAGCCTGTCCTGAGCCTGGTCGAAGGATCCCCCCTTCGGCGACTGGTTTTGAGCCGGCGCAGG
>JBHIAO010000558.1:0-3824 GCA_046758565.1 Anaerolineae bacterium | reverse complement strand
AGGCAGGCTTCGCAAAGGTTGCCGCGACTTCCAGTCGCCAGTCGAGAACAGGAGAATTCACTTATGATTTCATTGGATCGCTACCCAGTGCCCGACCCTGCCATCATCGGCCAAACCATCGAGGGCGAGGCGGTGCTCGTTCTGCCGGAACAGGGGCAGGTCAAGGTACTGAACGAGGTCGGCGCTCGCATCTGGAGCCTGGCCGATGGCACGCAGACCGTTCGCGACATTGTGGCGACTATCTGCACCGAGTACGCTGTGGAGCCGGCCCAGGCCGAGACCGACACGCTGGACTTTGTAGCTCAGTTGGCCGAGCGGGGTATCGTCGCACTCTCCACGCGGCCTGTGCCGGCCGGCGATACCCGATCCTAATTGTTAGCACGTTGCAGGTTACACGCTCGCCCTGAGCAGAGTCGAAGGGTTGAACATTTCGACGCCCAATGTGCAACGTTCGAACGTGCAACGTGTAACGCGAGATGACTGCGACCTCCCATGAACTTACGAGTATTGCAACTGACACAATACGCAATACGCAGTACGCAATGCGGGTTTCGCATCACCACGTTTCTGTTGGCACTCTCCCTCCCGTGCCTGGCAGCCGCGCCCGCCCACGCCGTTGTCACCCTGGTCAGCTTCACCGCCACAGCCGGCGATGACCAGGTCCTGCTCCGATGGGAGACCGCCACCGAGCTCGACAACGCCGGCTTCTTCATCCGCCGCAGCACCCAGCAAGCCGGCGACTACACCCGCATCAGCCCGTTCATTCCTGCCCAGGGGGATGGCCTCATCGGTGCCGTGTACACCTACGTGGATCAGGACGTGGAGAGCGGGATCACTTACTTCTACATGTTGGAGGCCGTGGAAAACGACCAGGATGTGGAGCTCCATGGCCCCGTCTCCGCCGCCCCGGGGCCCGTAGCCACACAGACGCCGACGACGACCCCAACACCGACCCTGACGCCCACCTGGACACCCACGGCCGCGGCCACGCCTACCGCTCCTCCCACCGCCACACCGACGCCAACAGCTACACCGACATTCACCTGGCTGCCGACCGCGACGCCCACCACCGGGGTACCCACGCACACCAGCACCCCAACGGCAACGCCGACGCCCACTCAGACAGACACGCCTGACCCTACGCGAACGCCTACCCGGACAGCGACGCCGAGTCCATCGACGACGCCCACCCCCCGGCCCACCTCCACGCCGCAGCCGGCCCGCACACCGACCGCCACGCCCTCGGCAACGTCGACGGAACCCCCGACCGTGACGGTGACGGCCCGGCCTTCGCTCACACCCACGTCCGGCCTCTCGCCCACACCGGAGTTGCCGACTCCAGTGCAGGTTGCACCCACCGCCCAGACGAGCGAACCACTACCCGGCCCAACGGAGCCCTCGCGCACGCCAGCCTTGGCCGACGCAGCGCCGGCCCCCGGCCCAACACCCAGCCTCGAGGCTCCGGCCCGCAGGAAGGACCCCGCCACGCCGTCGACCGGTGGAACCGGTGCCACGCCGGCTCCCGCACAGACCTCGCCGGTCATTACTGCTCCGATCCCAACCGAGATCGCCGAGCCCATAGCCCGTGAGGGCATCCTGGCAGGATTGGCCAGCCAGCCGACCTTGCTGAGCGGCGGCGTGCTTGCCCTCGTCGCCCTGCTCGCCGCCAGCTGGCTCTACACCTTCCTGCGTCGCGGAGTCCGCTGATGGCCTGTCTCCCTGTCTCCCCTTCTCCCCCTCTCCCGCACTCCCGCGCACCCCTACCCGGCTGGCTCCTCTGGCTCCTCAGCCTCCTGGCACTGTTCACCGCCGCCTGCACCGCCTCGGACGATGGGCCGTCTCCAGGGCCGGCAGCAGCGGCGAAAATCCTCGTCTCCCAAGACGGGATGTACGAGCTCACCGCCGCCGATCTGGAGGTGGCCGGCCTGGGATGGGGGGGCGTTGATCCGACGCAACTCCGCCTGTCCCACCGGGGTCGCCAACAGCCGCTGTGGATTCAGGGCCAGGGCGAAACCCTCGTCCTGCGCTTCTACGGTCAGGCCAGCGAGAGCCGCTATGCGCGTGATAACGTGTATTGGCTGCAGCCTGAGCAAGGGACCGTGGGAGATGGGGAGACAAGGAGACAAGGAGACAAGGGGACCAGGAGACAAGGGGACCAGGAGACAAGGGGACCAGGAGATTCCCCCTCTCCCCCTCTCCCCCTCACAGAACGCTACACCGCGACCGTCCGTACCGAGGAAAATCACCTCTACTCGCCACGGGTGGAGCAGGGTGATCACTGGTTCTGGGCTTCCCTGCCCGCTCCGCAGACGCAGACTTTCACCGTGACCCTGACCGCGATTGCGCCTGGGCCAGCGAGTCTGCAGATCGAGGTCTGGGGCAGCACCGAAGGGCCTGCATCGCCCGATCACCACCTCCGCGTGTCGGTGAACGGCCGGCGCGTAGCTGACAAAACGTGGGATGGCCAGGGACGCCACACCCTCGAAGCCGGCCTGCCCTCAGGTCTCCTGCAGGAAGGCGCCAACGTCGTCAGCATCCAGGCGCCGGGCGATACGGGCGTGGCCGCCGACATCACCTTCGTCGACTGGATCGAGCTCCGCCATCCCCGATTTCTGGTCGCCCAGGCAGATCGGCTGCTGTTCGATAGCCCGGGTGGGCTGCAGCGGTTGACCGGCTTCACCGGGCCGGTGTCGGTTTTCGATGTGACGGATCCCCAGGCCGTGGCCCGTGTCACCGGCCTCCAGGAACAACAGGGCCAGACAGCTGTGACTTTCCAGGGAGAGCCAGGCCGGCGTTACCTGGCCGTGGGACCCAAGGGCTTTCACCGCCCGACGCGCATCGCCCGCGCCGGCACCGACCCCGACCCTTCACTACGTTCAGGGCAGGCTCTACGGGCGCCCGGCAACGGGGCGGACTACGTCGCCATCGGCCCAGCCGACCTGCTGGCGCCGCTCCTGCCACTGCTGCAGTGGCGGGAGACGCAAGGACTCCGGGTCATGGCCGTACCCGCCGAGATCGTATACGACCAGTTCAACCACGGCCTGCCCGAGCCCCAGGCCATCCGCGCTTTCCTCAGGTACGCCGCACAGGCGTGGCAGCCGGCTCCCCGGTACCTGTTGCTGGTGGGCGATGCCACCTACGATCCTCGGGGTTACCTGACGCCGGCCGAGGCTAACCGCGTGCCTTCGTTCCTGATCCCCACCGTCTTCGGTGGCGAAACAGCCAGCGACACCGCCTTCGCCCAACTGGACGACGACCTCGCGCCCGACATCGCCGTCGGGCGCATGCCGGCCCGCACCCCCCAGCAGGTGCGTACCCTGGTAGAGAAGACTCTGGCCTACGAGCAGCGGGCGTCGAACGGGACGTGGCGACGGCGTATCCTGGCCGTGGCCGATGGGCAGGACCCATCCTTCCGTGCCGATGCTCAGGCGTTCCTCGACCGCTTTTCGGATGACTATCAGACCGAGCTTTTCGGCCCACAGGCCGGCGCCACGGATGCGAGCCAGCAGGTTCAGCGTCAACTCGAGGCGGGCAATCTGCTGGTGGCCTATTTCGGCCACGGCAGCGTGACTCAGTGGGGCAAGGACCGCATTTTCACCACCACCGATATTGCGTCGTTGGGCAACGCTGAGCGCCTGCCGGTGGTGCTGAACATGACTTGCCTGACCGGATTGTTTACGCATCCGAAGGTGGATTCGCTGGTGGAGACGTTGTTGTGGCAGCCCGAGGGGGGCGCGGTGGCGGCCCTGGCGCCGACGAGTCTCACGCTGCCCACGGACCAGAGCTTTCTGAGCGAGGCCTTGGTGGAGGCGTTGCTGGAGAAC
>JBHIAO010000557.1:0-3834 GCA_046758565.1 Anaerolineae bacterium | reverse complement strand
ACGGCAGCGATAACACCTCCGCCGGAACCTGCGAGGAGCTGAACCTCATCCAACCAGGCGCGAACTATGGCTGGCCACAGGTCGGCGAGTTCCCCTACGCTGATTGTCTCGCCGGACAACAGACCAAAGCCATTCACTTCTTCGCCTCCGAGGGCATGCAGCCCGGCGATTTCCTCTCCTTCGTCAATGTCTCTGACCTGGAGTTTGTCTCAGGCGACACCTACCCTCTCCTGCGCGACTCCCTCTTGGTCTGCGAATCCGAGACCAGGCTGATGCGCCGGTTGGTCCTCGCTGGGGCCGCCCTGGACCAAGTAACCGATGATGATGTCGTCGTCCAGGACTGCCAGCTGGCCATCGCTACCAGCCCTGGCGGCACCGTCTACTACAGCAACGAGAAGGAGATCCGCCGCCTCGTACCGCAAGAGCCTGGCCAGTAAGTCAAACACCTCTCTGCCGCCGCTGCCCCACCGGGACCTGGTGACTAGCTTGTCTGGCTAGCGGCCCGCCCGTCGCAGGCGACTGGCAACCCATGCCCCGGAGCCCATCAGGGCCAGCCCCAGAGCGATGATGACCGCCAGCTCCCAGCGCCCCAGCCCCGCTCCGTCGGCCGCGGTGGTACCGGTCGCCGGGAGAGCTTCCGGCGTTGGCGGCGGCGTTGCTGCCGGCGTTGCCGGCGCAAGCGTCGGCGTCGCCAGCCCCTCGATGCAGATCTCACCGTCACTGACAAGAGGATTGGTCGGCTGGCTGTTAGGATCCCTGAAGTCCACTGCCGTGACGGTCAGCCGACTGCACTCGCCTGCCGACCCAACGGCGCCGAAAGTGATGGCTGCCAGCACCGCCGTTTCCTCCAGCCCCCTGCCACCCTCGGAGAGGACAACCACGCCGAAGGCCTTTACCACGTCGCTAAGTCCATCAGCAGCCGTATCGACCGCCTCGCAGCCGATGGCACCGGTGCTGCCCGCCGGAGTGTCGAGCGGATCGCATTTCCTGGATTCAGTGGCAATTACCGACGGGTCAAAGACAACGTTCACCACCCAGGCGGCGAGACCCGCCGCCGGCGGCTCCGCCACCAGGTCCAAGGTGACGCTGCCTCCGGGCGCCACCGTCGCCTTAGCGGGCTCGATACCCACGCTGTTGGGGGCAGCTTCGGCGGCGTTGCCGGTCGCCAGCCAGACCATTACCACCAGCAAGGCGCCCACAGCCAGCCAGCAGCCCCTACCTGTGAACACAGATTCGATCACAGTTTCTCAGTCGCTTATTCTTCTGTATCCTGGCCCGGCTCGGCTGTCCCGGCCTCTACGGCGCCTGCAGCCAAACCCGCTGTCAAGGCCCGATGCAGATCTCGCCGTTCGTGACCACTGGGCTCGTCGCCTCGCCCTCGATGTCGGTGAAGGCCAGTACCTGCACACTTAGCGTACTGCACTCGTCGACCGCACCCACGCCGTCGAAGATGATGCCGGCCAAGACCACCGGCTGCTGCAGCCCCCAGCCGACCAGCACCGTGCTGCCGATGGCCGGACACCCTTGCTCCTGGGAAACAGGCAGGTTGATCAGGAACCGCGCCGTCTTCTGGGCATCGCCGATATCCACGTCCCCGTCGCAGTCCACATCGCCCCACTGCCTGGGCGCCGCCTCCACCACCGTGCCATTGATGGCCGGGCATCCCTGCTCCTGGGAAACAGGCAGGTCGATCAGGAACCGGGCCGTCTTCTGGGCGTCGCCGATATCCACGTCCCCGTCGCAGTCCACGTCGGCCCAAGCCACGCTATCGGAGAAGACAACTCCCCCGAAGGCCTTGACGGTGTCATCAATCCCATCTTCATTGGTGTCCACTACTTCACAGCCAGTCGCACCGACGCCGCCCAGCGGCACGTCCACCGGGTCACATTTCGCGGTTGCCGTGGTCACGACCGACGGGTCAAACATGACCTCCACCACCCACGTGCTCAGCCCACCCGAAGGCGCTTTTGCCAGCAGATCCACCGGCACGCTACCTGCGGGCGCCACTAACGCATCAGCGGGGTCAATACCCACGCTGTTGGGGACGGTCTCAGCCGGCCTCGCCGCTGTCAGCCAGCCCACCACGACCAGCAGGGCCACGCCGGCAGCAAGCCCCCACCGCAATCCCTTCTCGGCCCTGCTCATACGGTCTCGCCCAACTCGTTCACATCCTAGCCCTGCCAGTTTATCAAATGAGACACCTTCTGTAAGTCAGCACTTACGGGACATCGATTGTGGCCCACTCCGTCGCCGCACCGCGATTCAATCCCTCACTCCGCCTAAGTCCACGTCCTGTTTGGCGGCGGAACGGGTTCCCTGCCAGTGCTGGCAAAGTTGCAAAGGGAAACGGCGAAGGGCCCCGGGAAACCCCTCCGGGGCCCTTCACGCTTCAGCTGCTATCTATATTCTCTGTCCGCTTACCGGCTCTGACGTAGCAGGCGCCTGGTAGCCCAAGCACCTGAGGCCATCACCGCCAGACCCAGCGCGATGATACCGGCCAGCAGCCAGCCCGCCGGGCCCGAGCTGTCGGGCGGCGTGCCGCCTGTGGGCGGAAGCACGACCGGCGTCTCGGTCGGGGTCGGCGTCGCCGTCGGCGTCGCCGGGGCTGCGATGGTGATGGTGCCATCCGTCACTTTCGGGGTCGTCTCCTGGTCGTCCGGGTCTCGGAAGGCCACCACCGAGATGCTTACGGCACTCGAGTCACCGGCGTCCCCGATGGCGGTGAACGTAATCGTAGCCAGCACTTGCTCTCCCGACAGGCCGCCGGCGTTGAAGCCGTTTAGGGCCACTGTGTCGGGGGCGAAGTCTAGGTTGCAGTTTGACTGCCCGGCACAGCCCGTTGCGTCCACAACCGTGGCGTCGTATGTCACCCTAAGGTCCCAACTCCCCAGCTTAGCTGCGGGAGCGTCCGCCACCACATCAACGTCGACGGTGCCTGCAGGCTCCACTGTGGCGCTGGCCGGGTCGATCAAGACATGGTTGGCATCGGCCTGCGCCGAGTTGGTCGCCGCCAGCCAGCCCACCAGTACAGCGACCACCGCGGCACCGACCAAGCCCAGGGCCAGCCAGGTCCCCCTGTGTGTCTTCCTCATTCCTTTACCCTCCTTCGGTATCCTGATCCGGTACTACTCCACTGGCCTTTCTCTACGACGGGATGCTCACGGTGTCGCCGATCTCCGGAGTGCCGGCAGTCTGCGTGATGTCCAGATCGATCAGCCAGCGTGCGATCTTCTGAGCATCGCCGATGTCCACGTCGCCGTCACCGTCCACGTCGCCCCACTTCCTGATCGTAGTCGTCGCGTCCTCCGTCACCGGCACGCTGCTGCCGATGTCCGGGCAGGGCTCCGTTTGGCTGACCGACAGGTTGATCAGCCAGCGTGCAATCTTCTGGGCATCGCCGATGTCCACATCGCCATCGCAGTCCACGTCGCCCCAGAGAACGTCCATCAGCGGCAGCTCCACCGAGCGGATGATAATGCCCTCGGGCTCGTCGAACTCGATGGAGACCTGCACGTCGGCCTGGCTTCCGTGCTGCACCAGGATGTAGGCCTGGCACTCGTCGGCACTGCCGGCGTTGGCGAAGGGCAGAGCCCCGGTGAAGTCGGTCGCGTTGCCCGCTATAACCGACGCCGCCTTGAACGGCGCGAAGCCGAGGAATTCGCTACCGGCGATGTTGCTAATGGCGTCGATCACGCCATCGCCGGAGATCTGGAAGAGGACCGGCTCGTGCCGCACGCCGGAGCTACCGGGGCCCCAGAGCGCCGTGCACTCACCGTCACGGTCCAGCAGGTGGGCCACCACGTAGGTGTGGGTCGGGTCCAGCGGCTCCACGGT
>JBHIAO010000556.1:0-3839 GCA_046758565.1 Anaerolineae bacterium | reverse complement strand
AAGTTTCGTGACACCCGATCATAGCTGATCCGACAGGTCGTCACGTCGTCGTAGTTGCCCTCAGGCAGATCCACCCACAGCCAGTCGTCGCGACCACAGCCAAACGCCAGCCCGAGCCGACCGTCTTCGATCTCGAAACTCGTGCCCCGTTGCGGATAGCGCTGGGTGAAAAACCGCCGTGAGCTTCGGAAGCCCGGCGGTCGAGCGTCCTCATCGCCGTTTTTACGCTTGGCGAAAAAGGACTCGTACGCATCATCCACCGTGAAAGTGACTTCCTGCAAGGTCTGCGAGGAAGGATCGCGGAATCGCTCGTCCTCCCGTTTAAATGTGGGTAACCGTTTCTTTTGATCGTACTTCGTGATGCGCCTGCCTGCCGCGTATGCCTCGCGTCGTTGCTCGATGAACCGGTTCCATGCTCGATTGCAGCATCGCGAGATATACCACAGCGTACTGATGGTGTCCGCACTCGGGCGGAGGCAAACTTTGTTCGTCAGAATCATCTTTCCGCTCCCAGCTTTTTCTGATCCTCGATGTACCGCCGCACCGTGTCTTCGGAGATATGCCCCACCGTTTCAACGAAGGTGCTCGGGTTCCACAGAGGGCCGCCCCAGAGACGATGCTTCAACTGGGGGTATTCCAGGAAGAGCTTACGAGCGGAGATGCCTTTGAGCATCTTATAGATGTAGCCCGGGGCGTGCTTGGGATGGGCTGAGACAAACACGTGTACGTGGTCAGCCCTGATTTCAAGGGTATCGATTATGAACTCTTTGTCCTCCGCGATCTCACGCATCAGTTCTCGTAGCCGTTCTTCAATCTTGTCGGTGAGAACGTCGCTACGGTACTTCGTGGACCACACAATATGATAGTTAACGTTGTAGACGGCCGTACGAGCGTGCGTAAACCTGGCCATACAAATAGTATAGCAAAAACGGAACGAAATGCCAAGGACATCCATCGTCCCCGCATGACACGTAGTCGTCCATTCGCGCTCTGGCTCGACAATGAATTACCGAGGATTCCCGCGCAGTCTCCTAAAGCCCACCCCTTAACCCTTCATTGTCATTGTCACCAGCCTGTCACCGCCGGGTGCTACCATAGGTCCAACTAGTGGTGCGGTTATGAATCAAGAACACAAAACCGTCTCCTTTATTGTCCGCATCTGGCTGGAACCCGGACCGGGAGAAGAGTGCCGGTGGCGGGGGCATATCCAGCACGTGCAGAGCGGTCAGGACGTGTACTTTCATGATTTAAATCGGATGGTGGACTTCTTGGAGACGGTGGGCGGGGTTCAATTTCCCTGCGGCGAACGGCCTACTGAAAGTGAACAATCGGGAGGCTGAGCGAGAATGGACAAAACCCGCATGACGCGACAGGAAGTTTTCAGGGGGACCGTCCTGGCGATCGCCTTAGCAGCCCTTCTGTTGGGCATCCTCATGTACCCACTTTCGGCTGCTCAACCTACCCCATCCTCTGAAGAGGGACAGGCGCTGTTTCAGCAGCTCGGTTGCATCGCCTGCCATTCGACAACCGGCGAGCCGCTCGTCGGGCCGACCTTGAAGGGCCTGTTCGGCAGCGAGCGGACGCTGACCAGCGGCGGGCCGGTCACCGCCGATGAGGTCTACCTGAGGGAGTCGATCCTGGATCCAAACGCCAAGGTCGTCCAGGGCTTTCCGCCCGCGATGCCCCCCAACTTCGGCGACCGGCTCTCAGCCGAGGATCTTGACGCGATCGTCGTCTACATCAAGAGTCTGAGCGCGCCAGAGGAGGTCCCCGTGTCGCAACCGGGTCAGGCTCCGACCCTGGCCCCGGGTGATCCCATCCTCGGCAAGAACCTATTCACGGGCACTACCCGTTTCCAGAACGGGGGCCCGTCCTGCATGGCCTGCCACAGCATCACCGGCATCGGCGCTCTGGGCGGCGGCGCCCTGGGGCCCGACTTGACTCAGGCTTTCAGCACATATGGCGAGGACGGCATCGCCTCCGTTCTGGCCAACATCCCCTTCCCGGCGATGAGTTTCATCTTCAGCGAGCATCCCCTTACACCGGAAGAACAGGCCCATCTGAGGGCTTTCCTGCAGCAGGCTGTGGTTGAGGAGCGGCCCACCCGGGCGGTCGGCCAGTTGGCCTTGTTGTCGGTGGCCGGGGCGGTGGTGTTGTTAGGACTGGCGCATCTCCCCTGGCGGCGTCGTCTGACCGAAGTGCGCCGGTCTCTGATAAAGGAGAGGTGAACACAATATGGGTTGGATTCAAGATTTAGTCAAGCCGAAAGCGCGCCGGTGGGAGGAGTTCTATCGCAACCGTTGGCAGCACGATAACGTCATTCGCAGCACCCACGGGGTCAACTGCACCGGCGGTTGCTCCTGGGCGGTGTTCGTCAAGGACGGCATCATCACCTGGGAGATGCAGCAGACCGATTATCCACTCCTGGAGCCGAACTTACCGCCCTACGAGCCGCGTGGCTGCCAACGCGGCATCTCTGCCTCGTGGTACGTCTACAGCCCTATCCGCGTCAAGTATCCTTACGTGCGCGGCCCGCTCGTGGACCTGTGGCGGGAGGCAAAGGCCAAACAGACCAACCCGGTCGAGGCCTGGGGCTCGATTGTGGAAGATGAGCAGAAACGCAGCCGTTACCAGCGCGCCCGGGGCAAGGGCGGTTTCCGCCGTGCAGCGTGGGATGAGGTGCTGGAGATCATCGCTGCCTCTTGTTTGTATACAGCGAAGAAGTGGGGGCCGGATCGGGTCTTCGGCTTCTCCCCCATCCCGGCGATGTCTTATCTCTCTTATGCCGGCGGTTCCCGCTTCCTGCAACTCTTCGGTGGCGTGAACATGAGTTTCTACGACTGGTACGCCGACTTGCCCAACGCCTTCCCCGAAATCTGGGGCGACCAGACCGACGTTTGCGAAAGCGCCGACTGGTACAACTCGAAGTACATCATCTCCATGGGCTCCAACCTCAACATGACCCGCACGCCTGACGTCCACTTCATCTCCGAAGCGCGGCACGCGGGCGCCAAGTTCGTGGTCATCGCTCCGGACTTCAGTCAGGTGGCCAAGTACTCCGACTGGTGGATTCCCATCCAGTCCGGGCAAGACACGGCGCTGTGGATGGCGGTCAACCACGTCATCCTCAAGGAGTTCTACGTGGACCGCCAGGTGCCTTACTTCGTGGACTACCTCAAGCGCTACACCGATGGCCCCTTCCTGGTGACGCTGGAGAAGGATGGGGATGGCTACCGCGCCGGACGTCTGCTGCGCGCCAACCGATTGACCCGCTACCAGGACGTCGAAAACGGCGACTGGAAGACGCTGGTGTACGACCAGAAGAACGGCCAGCCGCGTATGCCCAAGGGCACGCTGGGCTTCCGCTGGCAACAGGAGAAAGGCAAATGGAACCTGAAGATGGAGGACGGGTTGGACGACAGTCCGATTGACCCCGTCTTGACCTTCCTGGACGAGCACGACGAAGTCGCTCAGGTGGCCTTCTACGAATTCGCCCAAGGCGAGACTTCTCTGCGCGGCGTGCCGGTCAAATATGTGGAAACCAGCGAAGGGCAGGTGCCGGTGACGACCGCCTTCGACCTGCTGATGGCCCAGTTCGGCGTGGGGCGCGGCCTGGAGGGCGACTACCCAACCAATTACGACGAGGAGGACAAGCCCTACACCCCGGCCTGGCAGGAGCAGTACACCGGCATCGGTCACGAAACCGTCATCCGCCTGGCCCGCGAGTTCGCCGCCAATGCTGAGGCCACCGAGGGCCGCTCGATGATCATCATCGGCGCCAGCATCAACCACTGGTACAACAACAACCTGTCCTACCGCGCGCCCATCACCGCTCTGAT
>JBHIAO010000555.1:0-3842 GCA_046758565.1 Anaerolineae bacterium | reverse complement strand
GCCTGGCTCGCATGGCCAGCAAAGAGGACTTAGCTCGCATGGCCAGCAAAGAGGATTTACGTGCAGGTCTGGACCGTGTGGTCACCAAAGAGGATCTGGATACTCGGCTGGAGGGACTGGAAAAGCAGATAAGCATCTTACGGACTACCTTCTTCGCTGTCGTCACCCTCATCGTCGGCTTGCAGACGGCCATTCTGATCAAGCTGCTGTTCCCCTAAGAACGACCGGTACCCCTTCGACAATGTCTCCACCCCACGACACGGCCGCCCGCCCTGTCGAACACGTCACAAAACGGTCGGCGCTCCCTCTCCAAATCGCGGAGCGCAGGAAACTGCTCTTGGCGGTCGATCTCATCTTGGTCAACTGTGCGGTACTGATCGCTCTTGCCGTGTGGACCTGGCGTTCGTCGGACGTCTTTTCAACCGACTTCGTCCTGTCACAGATCCACTGGTTTATCTTGCTTACCGCGCTGTGGATGGGCACGGCGACCATCGCCAACCTGTACGATCTCAGCGTCGCGATGAAGCCCATGACCAGCCTGCACAGTCTCGCCTGGGCCATGGGCCTGAGCCTGTTCGTCTATGTGCTAATCTACTTTGCCTCACCTCGCAACGCACTCCCTCGGCTATTTATGCTGTACTTCACTGTCCTTGCGTTCGTGTCATTAACCGCCTGGCGTTTGACCTGCAGCGTGGCGTTCCATCGCGGTGCATTTCAGCGACGCATGCTGGTGGTCGGCGCCGGCTGGGCCGGTACGACCATCGCACAAGCACTCCGAGAAAATGGGGATGCCGGCTATCATCTCGTTGGGTTCGTCGACGATGATCCAGCCAAACAATCTCGCGCGATTCAAGGGGTGCCCGTGCTCGGTGCCCGCGACGATGTGCGACAGCTTATCGATCGGCATGGCATCTCCGACCTCATCCTGGCTGTCACCGGGGAAATGCACACCGAGCTCATTCAAAGTCTCATGACGTGCCAGGAGCAAGGCATCCGCATCATCCCGATGGCACAGTTGTATGAGGAGCTGACCGGCCGGATCGCGGTGGAGCATGTGGGTAACCACTGGCACATCATGCTGCCCCTGGACCACCCAGGCACAGGGAACATTTACCCGGGTCTCAAGAGAGTGTTTGACATTCTGGTTGCCACGGCTGGGCTGGTAGTCTTTGCCATCCTCCTGCCCTTCATCGCCATCGCCCTGTACCTGGATTCACCTGGCCCCCTGTTCTACACGCAGGAGCGGATTGGCAAGGGTGGGAAGCCATTTCGCATCCTGAAGTTGCGGAGCATGATCCCCGATGCTGAGAAAGCCGGTGCGGCCTGGGCAGAGGAGAATGACCCTCGTGCCACCCGGGTTGGCCGGCTGCTGCGCCGGACCAGCCTGGACGAACTCCCCCAGTTCCTCAACGTCCTGAAAGGCGAGATGAGCATCGTCGGGCCGCGCCCGGAGCGCCCCGTGTTCGCCGACAAACTCGCTGAAGAGATCCCCTTTTACCGGCTGCGCCATGCCATCAACCCGGGCATGGCCGGCTGGGCACTGATCCACTATGGCTACAGCAGCTCCGTAGAGGATGCGCTGGTCAAACTCCAGTACGACCTCTACTACATCAAGCATCAATCGCTTTTCCTCGATGTCTTGATTCTGCTCCGGACCATCGGCCGGGTGCTCACATTTGCCGGCCGGTAGACCTGTCCCCGCCGGCCCTCGCCGAACCTGATCCAACTCGACTCGAAAACCATCGTCTGTGGGAGGGGCGCTACGCCATCAACATCATGAGTGGCGTAGCGCCCCTCTCGTTTGTCGGAGCGTGGGATGTACCAATTGACTATTCCAGGCAGTACCTATATAATCCGAATCGAGGGGATGGAAGATTTGTACACTCTTCGTAGAGCCAGAGCGCTTTATCTCTTAAAAAAGCGCAGTGCGCTGCCGGACGATCTGACATCACTGGTCGACGGGACGGGGCATACGGAACCCGCATCGTTGGACGCACTCGCTCCGGACGGGCCACGGTGGTGGCTCTGAACATGAATCATCCCACTATCGTCTTGGCACGTAGTGTATGGACCGAGATTGGCGTTCACCCTCCCCATTGAGAGGGACTTCTCATACGCCGAAGCTCGCGGAAAAATAATTCACAATTCACAATTGTCCTGGAGTCGAGATTGGTGTTTTTTCAGCGCGAGAAGAAACAGGAAGAGCAGTTGGAAAAGGGGCTGGAGAAAACCCGGCGTGGGTTCTTCGGCCGAATCGCCGGCCTGCTGGGTCCCAGCGATATCACCGATGAGACCTGGGATGACCTGGAAGCCTTGCTGATTCAAGCCGACGTCGGCGTCAACACAGCCATTGAACTCGTGGAGGACCTGCGCGAAGAGGCATCGCAGCGCGGCTTGCGGCGAGCCAACGACGTGCAGACGCTCCTCAAGGCTAAGTTGGTCCAGATCCTGGAGGCGCCCCAGCGCGAACACGCCGCCGGCCAACGTCTGCTCACCGTCATCCTGATCGTTGGCGTCAACGGCTCCGGCAAGACGACCAGTATCGCCAAGCTGGCCAAAATGCACAAGGACCAGGGTCAGAGCGTGACGCTGGTAGCCGGCGATACCTTCCGCGCTGCAGCCATCGAGCAACTGCAAATCTGGGCTGACCGTGCCGGCGTGCCGGTGATCGCCTCGAAACCTGGGGCCGATCCGGGCGCGGTGGTGTTCGACGCTCTGCGCGCTGGCGTCGCCCGCAAGGCAGATGTGATCATCATCGATACCGCCGGCCGGCTACAGACCAAGTACAACCTGATGGAGGAGTTAAAGAAGATCCGCAACATCTGCAGCCGGCAGGCCCATCGGGCGCCGCATGAAACCCTGCTTGTATTGGACGCCACCACCGGACAGAACGCCATGTCCCAGGCCAAAGCATTCAAGGACGCTGTCGACATCACCGGGGTCATCCTCGCCAAGCTGGACGGCACCGCCAAGGGCGGCATGGCCTTCGCCGTCGCCAAGGAGCTGGGCCTGCCGATCCAGTTTGTGGGAACTGGCGAGACGGTGGATGATTTTGCCGTTTTTGACGCGCGTAAGTTTGTTGATGCGTTGTTTGCAGAGTAGATCGTGAAACGTAAAACGTGAAACGTGAAGACCAAAAGTCGACTCACTTATCGATGTCATCACGTTTCACGCTTCACGTTTTACGCATCTGGAGGAGGCTATTCAATGGAAGAAATCATGACTCGCTTACAAACACTAGCCGAACAGATTAACACCTTCAGGGGGCGTCTTTGACGTCGCCGGCAAGGCGGAAGAGATTGCGAAACTGGAAAAAGAATCGATCGCCCCCGGCTTTTGGGATGACCCCGAGCCTGCACAGAAGAAGATGCAGCGGCTCTCGGACCTGAAAGACGAGGTTGAGCTGTGGGACGACCTCGAAGCTCGGGTCGCTGATTTGACGGACCTGCTGGAACTCGCCGGGGCGGCCAATGATCGAGCCATCGCCGGTGAAATTGCCGGCGAAGTCGACGAGATCGAGGCTCAGTTGGAGCGGTTGGAGCATCAACTGCTGTTGTCCGGCGAATACGATGACCACGATGCAATTCTGGCCATCCATGCCGGCGCCGGCGGGACCGAGTCGCAGGACTGGGCGCAGATGCTGCTCCGCATGTACCTGCGCTGGGCACAGAAGCAGGACTACCGCACCGAAATCATCGATCAGACTGAGGGTGAAGAGGCCGGTATCAAGAGTGTGACCGTCGAGGTGAGTGGCCAGCATGCCTACGGCTACCTGAAAGCCGAGCGCGGGGTGCACCGCCTGGTACGGCTCTCACCTTTTGATGCGTCGAACCGCCGGCACA
>JBHIAO010000554.1:0-3844 GCA_046758565.1 Anaerolineae bacterium | reverse complement strand
CGCAACCAGCACCGGCCTGTCACCACCGTGAAGTGATAGTTAGACAGCCAGGGTCCCCTACCACTATATCTAGTGAAGAGGACAAAAGTACCTACTACTGATTGGGTCATATGTTCCCTCGCGCGAAGCGTCGAGGGGACATATGTCCCAATCAGTGATCAGTGATCAGTATTCAGTCCGCCAGTCAGTCTGATCACTGATCACTGATAACTGATCACTGGTCACTGATAACTGATCACTGGTCACAGTCTACTCATCCCGGGATAGGCGGGAACGCAAGCGCTCCAATTCTGCCTCCAACTCCGCCATCCGGGCTTCGGCTTCCTGGCGGGCCTTCGCCTCTCGCTCCACCCGCGCTTCGGCCTTCCGCCGGCCCTCTGCTTCTTGCTTCACTCGGGCTTCGGCCTTCCGCCGGCCCTCTGCTTCTTCCTCCGGCGTCGGCAGCCAGGCATCGGTCGCGGGGTCGTACAACCGCAGAACGTAGGGCATTCCTTCCCCACCATCGGGCTGCATCCACAGCTCCAGTCCCAGCACATCACTGACCAGTCCCAGAATGCCGTGCTCCGACGACGAGGCGGAGACCGGCTCGTAACCGCGCCCCACCAACCGGTATCCCTGCAGGGGCGGATCGAAGTGCTCTGCTAGAGGGTCGAACAGAAAGTACTCCTTCACTCCCAACCCCTGGTAGAGTCCAAACTTCCACCCCAGGTCCGCCCGCCACGTGCCATCCGAGGCAAACTTAAATACGACGTCAGGCGACTTTCCTTCTTCCCAGATCAGGTAAGTGCGCCGGTTGCCCCTGGGTACCCCCAGCGCCACCAGCACGTCGGGCGCAACCGACTTGGTGGAGTCGCCCTCTTCGTAGTACATCAACAGGTCTGCCCCCACGTATACCTGGGGATCGTCGCGGTAGTATTGTTCCAATGCGAAGCGGGTATGGGTGATGCAGCGGTATTGAGGATCGTTCTCAGCCATGGGTTTTCCGTCCGAGTCCGGGTAATGCACGACCTCCTGTCCCCGTAGCCGGCGACGTGAGATGTACGATACGTCTAATTCTGCTCGCGCTGTGCTCATGATCTCGCCTCTCTGTACAATCTCGCTGTACAATGCGTCATTTGGACACCATTATAGCAAACTGCTACCATTGCGTCAACGTGAGAGAGCCGCGGGAGAGGGCCTATCTGGACTCAATAGACCCGCTTTGCTCGGCCTGGATTGTCAAACCTGTGGTTCACTACCGGACACTTTTCGTTCAGCGCCGGCCGAGTAGGAGCGACTTGGGTTGAGCCTGTCGAAACCAGACGTATCGAGGCCAAGCGGGTTGCCCGTAAAGCCGCTCGCTTGATTTCGATACGCTACGCTACTCAATCGGCGCTCGCTTCATCTCATTTGGATACGCTTGTGCCAAAAATGTCCGGTAGAGAAACCTGTGGTGAGCGGGTAGGGGCGAGGCAATTCGGATCGATGGTCTCGGGGCAAACAACCCACTCTCCGAGTTGCCTCGCCCCTACCTCCTTGCCACTACCAGGTTTTGGTGCATAATTACCTGGACCAACCAGGGGATTCATGGAGTCACGCATCACGCATCACGTCTCATGTCTTTCTCTCTCCGCCTGCTGGGCCCGATCAAAGTTCAGGCCGGCGATCCAGACGCCACCCCGGCGCTCAGTCGCAAGACCCGCGCGCTGCTGGGCTATCTGGCTGCCACCCGCCGGCCACATCGCCGGCAGGACCTGGCCGACATGTTCTGCCCAGGTGCCAGGGACTCGGCCGGTGCCCTGCGCTGGCATCTGAGCCGGTTGCGTCGGGCGCTGGGTGCCGACGCAATCCAGACCAACGGGGAGAACGTTTGGCTTGAGGTGGCGGCTGAATCGGGGTGAATTCCTGGCCGGCCAAACATTGCCGGACGCCGCGGATTTCGAACTCTGGCTTCTGGGAGAGCTCACCCGTCTGCGCGCGCTGTGGGAGCGGGGCCTATCCGAACTGGCGGCGCGTTCCATCGCCCTGGGACGCTACGAGTCTGCGATCCAATGGGCACAGCAACTCGTCCAGAGCAACCCCCTCCTGGAAGAAGCCCACGCAGATTTGATCAGGCTCTATGCGCAAACCGGCCAACGCCAGGCTGCACTGCAACAGTACGAGCGTTGTAGCGACCTGCTACGTCAGGAACTGGCTGTCGAGCCAATGCCAGAGTTGCAGGCCCTCTACGCCAGGGTAGCTGCCGGCGAGTCAGGCGCACCGAGCCCTTCGACCCTCGTCGCGACCGAAGACCTGCGCCAGCCGGCTGACTTTGTGGGCCGCGATGCGGAACTGGCCCAACTCCATCAGGCCTGGCAGGCCGCCCGCCGGGGGCAGGGGACGGTAGTGCTCCTGGAGGCCGAGGCCGGTGGCGGTAAGACCCGCCTGGCTCATGAGTTCAGTCGCAGCTTATCCGAAGCAGTCTTCCTGGCCGGACAATGCTACGAATCCACTCGTGCCTTGCCGTATCGCCCGTGGATAGACATTCTGGAAGCGCGCCTGGCCGGCCTGGACGACGCCACGCTGACCAAACTGCCGGCCTTATGGCTCGAGCAACTCATGCGTTTGTTGCCCGCCCTTGCCCATCGCCTGGGGCGGGACCTCCCGACTGCCCCGCCCACAGCCGGCGGCGAATTGGAGCGCCTTTTCACCGCGGTGACCGAGTTTCTCTTCCGGCTGCCCGACACGCCCCCGCTGCTGATCTTCGTAGATAACCTGCAATGGGCGGATGAAGCCAGCCTGCAACTGTTTCACTTTGTCGCCCGGCGGGTGCCGCGAGCAGGGAGGTGGTTTAGTGAGACCCGCGGGGCTCTGCTCATGGGCGCCTTCCGCTCCGAGGAACTGTATGATGTCCCTGCATTGCAAGCCCTGGTCAGCGATCTACAGCGGGATCCGCTGCTCCATCTGCGGCTAGAGCCGCTCGCGCTGGAATCGATCATAATTTTGACCGCGCAGCTCTGGCCCAAGCTGCCGGCCGGCTATCGCCCGCAGGTGTGTGCCATGCTGGGCGAAGCCACGGGTGGCAACCCCTTGTTCGTCACCGAGGTCTTGCGCGAACTGGCGCACACCACGGCGCCGCCGCCCA
Organism: Anaerolineae bacterium; assembly: GCA_046758565.1. GTDB lineage: Bacteria > Chloroflexota > Anaerolineae > Epilineales > JAANWY01 > JBHIAO01. The sequence continues at coordinate 741 of JBHIAO010000554.1, read as the reverse complement.
CCTTACCGGTGCCTCCAAGCGTGCGCGACCTGGTCCATCACCGTCTGCGCCAACTGCCGGAAAGTGCGCGGCAAGTGACCGAGGCGATCGCTGTCCTGGGCTCGCCGGTCACGTTGGCCCAGGCCCGACAGACCAGCGCCCGCAGCGATGAGGAGACGGTCACGGCCATCGACTTGGGCCTGCGGTGGCGGCTGCTGCAGCCCGCGGTAGAGTCCCACACTGTGCACTATGATTTCAGCCACGACCTGGTGCGCGAAGCGGTGGTCAGCCAACTGAGCGACGTTCGTCGCCGCTTGCTCCACCGCCGCGCAGCCACGACGCTGGAGCAAGCCGGCGGTCAAGCGGCCACCCTCGCCTATCACTGGGGCATGGCCGGCGACGTGATGAAGGAAGCACACTACGCCGCGTTGGCAGGTGAACAGGCGGCCGCCTGCTACGCAAATGATGAGGCGGTACGCTACCTGGAACGTGCCTTGCTGCTGATCACCGAACCGGAGAGGCGCATGGAGGTGATGCGCAAGCTGGGCGACGTGTGGGAACTCGTCGGTAGATGGGCGGAGGCCGAGATAGTCTTTCGGAAAGCTTTGGAACTGGCAGAAAGTGTGGGCGACTCACAAACGCAGGCACAACACCAGGTCGTATTGGGCAAGCTAATGCGGCAGCAAGGATCATACACCGAAGCGTTGATGTGGCTGGAGCGGGCGCGTGCTGTTTACGAGACGCTTGGCGACCAGCAAGGTC
>JBHIAO010000553.1:0-3849 GCA_046758565.1 Anaerolineae bacterium | reverse complement strand
TGCTGACCCGCAGCAGAAGCAAGAGATACTGAAGCTCTTGGACCGTCTGCCTATCCCCGTGGATGGTCAGGTCCGGGCCACCTTGGAGGTCGAACCCGATGAAACGAGTTGACGATGGGATGCTGGCCCGAGAGTTGATCACGGCCAATGACCCCCTGGCCGTGTTGTTCGCTGCCCTCAACCAGGTGTGGCAGGCGGACGATGTGGATGACGTCAACGCCTTCTTCGCCCGACGTGAACGGGAGACCAACCGGCTGGAACGCTTTGTGCGGGAGACCTTCTTCGACGTGTACGATCTGCTGCTGGCCCGGGTGCGGCAGGAACGCGGCCGGTCACGCTTCGGGGGAACAAGGGGACCGATCATCATCCTGGATGGCTGCAGCATCCGCGAGGCGAACCTGCTCATGAGCCGGCTGCCAGAGGCCGGCTACCAGGTGGCCGACTACGGCTATGCCCTGTCCGAAGTGCCCTCGAGCACGGTGGCTTTCAACCGCAGCGTGTTTGGAACCCATAGAGTGGCCGGCCTGCGCCAGTGGCGCCAGTACCAGGTGGTGTCCATCCAGTCCGGGGAGATGCCGGCCCTGTTCCCCGCCGGGCCTGAGGTGTTGGTCTGGATCTCCTACCCCGACGAGCTGCTGCACAAGGTGCGGGGCGAAGCGCTGACTCCCCAGGAGGCCTTCGACAAGACGGCCAACGTGTTGCTGGCCACGCTGGATGGCCTGGAGGCTGACGAATTCCTGGTGACCTCAGACCACGGCTACCTGTACGTCGAGAACGCGACGCTGTTCTGGTCGGCGGGACGGGACGCGAAGGTGCTGCGCCAACTGTTCGGTGGGCGACGGGCTGTGCCCGCCGGCGAGGTGGGGCCGGAGTTCGACAAACTGCGCCAGGTGCCCAAACCTCGGACCTACGCCCTCTTCGACGACGAGGGATGCTACGTGCGGGGCCGCTATCACTGGAGCGTGCAGGGGCCGGCCTCGGACGTGACTCACTATGGTCTCTCGCTGATGGAGTGCCTGGTGCCGGTGATGACCATACGACGAGGCCGATGACCAACGCCGACTACCGGCGGCTGCATCACGGCGCGGTAGAGATCGTCGAGGCCACGCGGGAGCTGCGGGGGTTGGTAGAGGCCGGCCTGGTGGAGATGCACGGCACCCGCCGCTGGGCGTACTATACCCTGAGCGAAGAGGTGCCCGCGCAGGTGCAGCCGACTCTGCCTCTGGCGATGACTGATGAGGAGAAGATCCTGGCCTACGTGCGGGAGCATGGCTCGATCACCAACAAGGATTACCGGGAGCTGCTGGGATGGATAGAGCGCGATCGATACAGGGCAAAGCGCCTGTTACTGGGGCTTGTCAAGGAAGGCAAATTACGGCTTACAGGCAAAGGACGCTGTGCTCGTTATGAGCGGCTATGACCCAGAATTGCCCATAGAGCGCCCGTAGAATGTCGTTAGGGCGCCCATAACGAGCACAAAGCGCGCAATTGTCGCGCATAAACGGGGAATTATCGGGAAAGTTCCGGATAACTCGCCCATAAACGGAGATAGGCATGGCCTGCATCGAGCACGACTTCCCCATTGAGGGGCTAAACAAGATTGCCCAGAAAGAGGGCAATGCCAAGAAGCCGATCTACCAGATGCACAAGTGGTGGGCGCGCCGGCTGGGTAGCGTGTTCCGCATGTTGATCCTGGCGGCATTCGCCGAGGATGACATCCGGCCTGGCGAACTGTGGCGGCGCTTCTACACCCGCAACCAACTGACTGTGGAGCGCGACGGCAAGCGGGTGCCACCCATCATCCTCGACCCCTTCATGGGCGGGGGCACGACCATCGTCGAGGCCCTGCGGCTGGGCTGCAAGGTGATCGGGGTGGACCTCAACCCGGTGGCCTGGTTCGTGACCAAGAAGGAGATCGAGCCGGTTGACCTGGACGCCCTGGACGCGGCCTTCAAGCAGTTGGAGAAGACCGTGGCCCCGAAGATTTTGCGCTACTACCGCACCACCTGTCCTCTGGGCCACCCGGCTGACGTGATGTACGTCTTCTGGGTCAAGAAGGTGACCTGTGTAGATTGCGGCCAGGACGTGCGGCTCTTTCCCTCGTTCCGCCTGGCGACCAAGAAAGATGTCCACACCGTCTTCTGTCCGGGGTGCTATCACGTTTCCCAGGTAGACGACCTTCGCGACGAAGCCCGATGCGAAGAATGCGGCCACGCCTTCGTGCCGGGCGAGGGCCACTCCAGCCGGGGCTACTACACCTGTCCGGCCTGTGGACAGCGGGAACGGGTCTTGGACGCCGTGCGGCGAAAAGAGGACCCGCCTGAGGTGGAGATGTCCGCCATCGAGTACTACTGTCCCACCTGCGAACGGGAAGGCTATGAGCGCCGGGGCTATAAGCCGGCTCACGCTGAAGACCTGGCCTTGTTCGCCGAGGCCAAAGCAGAGTTCGAGCGACGGAAAGACGAGTTGCCTCTGCCAGCGCAAGAAATCCCGATGGACATCCACACTGATGCCATTATCTTCCAAAACTACCGTTACTTTCACCAGTTGTTTAACGAGCGGCAGTTGTTGTGCTTGGGGATGCTGTTGGGAGAGACAGCACGGCTTGGAGATAAGAATATTCGCGAGCTACTGCTTCTTGCATTCTCTGGCATTGTTGAAACCAATAACTCTTTCTGTCGCTACAATGAACTTCGCCAAACAACCGAGGGCATTTTCTCTCGGCACGCTTTCTGGCCTACCAATACATTTGGAGAAGGGAATGTCTGGGGAACGCAGTACGGCCGCGGTACTTTACGCAAGCGTTACCAACAGGTGCGAAGAGGCAAGGAGTACGCTATTCGACCCGTCGAGCGAGACGGCCCCACCCGCCGGCCAACCGGCGACACGGTGCGGGCCGCTTTCGCTCAGGATTTCGCAGGTCTGGCTGGCGACGAGGCCAACGCCCTGCTCCGGGCGCAGACGGCCGAGGATATGACATTCCTGCCGGACCGGTCGGTGGACGCGGTCATCACCGACCCACCCTATTGTGGCAACGTCTCCTATTCCGAACTGGCCGACTTCTTCCACGTCTGGCTGCGGCTGGCTCTGGCCGACCGGTATCCCCACTTCCAGCCGGAGTACACGCCCAAAGCGAGAGAAGTCATCTCCAACGTTGGCGTGCGCGGTAGCCTCAAGAAGTTGGAGGAGCTGGGCATTGAAATCAAGGACGAGGAGTCCTTCTTTCGGGGTCTGACCCGCGTTTTCCGCGAGTGCCACCGCGTCCTCAGGGACGAGGGGCTGATGATCTTCACCTTCCACCATCGGGAGACCTGGGCCTGGACGTCAGTGCTCAGGAGCCTGCTCGATGCTGGCTTCTACGTTGTCGCCGTCTACCCCATCCACGCGGAAATGAGCACATCCACCCACATAATGGCCGGCGGTATCTCCTACGACATCCCCTTCGTCTGCCGCAAGCGTAGGGGGGACGGGCAGACCATCAGTTGGGAAGCCCTCAAGGACGAGATCTACTTCGCCGCCCAGGAGTCAGTGGAACGGATCAAGACCTCGGGCCGGAGCATCTCGGACGCCGACCTGTTCGTCATCGTCATGGGCCGCTGCCTGGAACTGTACTCCAAACACTGGCCCAACGTCTTCAAAGAAGGCCGGCGGGTGGATGTGGACCAGGCCGTGGATGACCTGGACGGCCTGGTGGACTCGCTCATCAAGTCCTACGAGCTCAAGCTGTTGCCGGCCAGCCTGGACGAGACTACCAAACTCTACCTGCTCTACATCGCCGGCCAGAAGACGGTCAGCGCCGACGAACTGCGCAAGCGGCTGGTCACCGGCGGCGGCAGCCTGGACCTGTTC
>JBHIAO010000552.1:0-3850 GCA_046758565.1 Anaerolineae bacterium | reverse complement strand
TGCTGCGCGTGACGGGCATGCACCAGCGACTGATCCAGGAGTTGCAGGCTGTCGAGTGATTGGGAGATGGTTGGGTGGTTGGATGGCTGGATGGTTAGATGGTTAGATGGCTAAGGGAGGATAGCATGGCTGAGAAGCCAGGTACGTTGCTCAAGGACCTTGACCAGATAAAGCCCTCGGTGATCGAAGCCTTACGACCCCTGTGGATCACGACGGTTGAAGAGCTGGTCACCACGGCATACGAAGACAAAGGGCGGGAAGGGCTGACCGGGCTCCTGGACATGACATCGGCTGAAATAGAAACCATGGCCCAGGACCTGCTGCCCCTCGTCCCCCCGGATATCCGACAACAGATCGGCGTGACACCGCGCGCCCGTGGCCTGGGCGCCTGGGACGAGTTCGACCCTGACCGCCCCCGGAGCCTGTTACCGGAGCTGCCGGTGCCTGATGAGTTGCCCGAGCGAGTATCTCTGGTGGATCGTATGCCGGCGGTCCGCAATCAGGGGATGCGAGGGACGTGTGTTGCCCATGCCTGTGCTGCCGTACGAGAGTTCTTGACGGAGGATACGCAGGTGGATCTGTCGGAGCAATTCCTGTACTGGGCAGCCCGTCAGAAGTTGATCACGCCCGTACTGAAGAATCGGCCAGGCGCGCTGCTGGTGTACGGAATGAGGGCTCTGCAGGAATACGGAGTTTGTCCTGAGGCCGACTGGCCGTACAATCCGAATCCGGTACCGGGCGATGAGGAACAGGGTGTGCCGCCGCCGGCTATTCAGGAGAAAGCGAAGACATTCCGCATCCAGAAGTACGTCTTCCTCTGGCCTCGCGGCGTCCATCAGTTGAAGGCTCACCTGGCCGGCGGCTACATCGTTGCCATTACTGTGCCTACATTCAACTACTGGAGCACTCTCATGATCGGCCACACTGGGGCAATTCGGTTGCCCATGGCGTCTGAAGGAACTGGCAACCCGATTGTCTGGCTGGAAAGCACCCACGCGCTGTGCCTGGCGGGCTATCAGGATGATGAGTCCGTGCCCGGGGGTGGCTACTTTATCGTCCGCAACAGTTGGGGAACCGACTGGGCAACTCAGTGCCCCGATGATGCCGGCTATGGTTGGATGCCGTATGAGTACCTGCGGCGGTTTGGGCTGACCGCTTTCACGGCGGTGTAGGTGAGACAAATGAGTCGTTATCAAGACATTGTGGCCCTCGAAGCCAAGGCGCTTGACGACTACGAACGACAGCGTTACGAGGACGCCATCGTAGGCCACGGTCAGGCCCTGGCTTTGGCCAAAGACCTGAATCGACCGCGCCTGATGGCTGTGCTGTTCAACCGGCTGGGGCAGGCATTGGAAGCTCAGGGCGACATCCAAAGGGCTGTGACCGCCTATGAGGCCGGACTGAGAGCCCTTTCTGCTGATCGGCACCTTGAGCTCGAAGAGGTCATGATGTCGCTGCTTACCGTGGGCAAGGGTTACTTCGAGGGGTTCGGGGACTTCGCTGTGCCGGATCTGTACAGTCAGGCGACTGTAAGGGACTTGGAGGCTGGTGAGGCAGAAGCGGCGCTGCCGACCAAGCTCTTGATCAACGCTGGCAACGCCTATCTTCGCCAGCCTCAGGATGACCCCGCCTTGAACGCCTACGAGCAGGCATTGAATCGCCCCGAGATTGCAGATGCGCCCGAGTTGCGAGCGCACGCATTGACGCACGTCGGCATCATCCGGCGCCGGCGTGGGGACGTGGATGCTGCCGAAGAGGTGCTGGACGAGGCGCTGCGGTTGCTGGAGGTACATGCAGATCCACTGGCAAAACGACGCGCCCTGGCTGCGTTGGCCGGCATCTATCGCGATCGCGGTCAATCCGACGCTGCGTTGAAGATCTATCAACAAGCGATCGCCCTCTACGCGCAAGCCGAAGATCCCCTGGGTCAGGGTCGGACCCGTGCGGGACTGGGGCACCTGTATCTCGAACAGGGGCGCTTTGGCGAGGCACAGGCGACCTTTCAACACGCCGTCGAGCTTGCCACGGCGGAGAACGACGACGATACGCTGTGGCATGCCTACTGGGGGCTGGGCCGCTGCCAGCAGCAGGCCGGCCGTCTGGATGACGCAGCCTCGTCTTTCCGGCGCAGTCTGGATCTGATCAATAGACGCCAACAAGAACTCCGTACGGACGAAGGAAAGGTCACCTTTATCGACAGCGTGCGCGATGTCTACGATCAACTGATCGCCGTTCATCTGGCACAGGCACAGGCAAATCCCGCGCGGCACCGGGACGCGTTGGAGGTGGCCGAGGAGGCGCGGGGCCAGGCTTTCAGAGACCTGATGGGCCGGCACAAGCGTCGGCGTATGTCCCAGGGGGCCGGCATCCGGCCCAGCCGGCAGCGCAACTTCGGCGAGCGGCTGGAATCGGCGAGGCAGATGGCGCCTGGAATTCCGATGGATTTCAACCCGGCAGCTCAGATGGCACCAGGGATTGCGTCAGGGCCGTCGGTCAACCCTTCGACAGGCTCAGGACGCCGCCTGGAAGCGCTGCTGAACGAAGCGGCTCGGGAAATCCACCAGCGACTGGATGACAAGTGGCCGCTGCTGGCTGAACGGGCTCCCGAGGCGCCCGGTGGTGATGCTTTAGAGGCGGTGGCCGAAGAAGATGAGGAGCTGCCCGAGCCGCCGCCTGTCGCGCGGTTGGTGTTCCACGTGTTGCCAGATCGCACCGCAGTTTTCGCCGTTATGCCAGACGGCACTGTGCAGGGGCACGTCGTCGGGTTGGGCCGCGAGGCCATGGCCGATCGCGTCGCGCAGTTGCGTCGCGTGTTGCGGGTAGATGACAACCCACGTGGTGTGCGTCTGGCCAGAGATGCCCGCCGGACGGCTGAGTCGCAAGCCCCCGCTGACCCCGAACCGCTGCTCCGCGAACTCTATGCCGCGCTAATCGCCCCGGTAGCAAAGGCGTTGCCCGACGATGGCACCCCGGTGGTGATAGAGCCGCATGGGGTGTTGTGGCTATTGCCCTTCGCTGCTCTATCGGCTCCCGATGGTACATGGCTGGCTGATCGCTGGCCCTTGCTCTATGCGCCCTCGGCGCGGGTGTTCGACGATATTCGCCATGAGCCGGATTACGGCGGGCCGGGGGACCTGAAGGCGCTGATCGTTGGGAATCCCTCCATGCCGGAGGTTCCCGAGCAGAACGGCCTCGAGATCGAACTGGAGCCGCTGCCCGGTGCTGAGCAGGAGGCCAGGGCGATTGCCGGCCTGCTGCCCGAAGCGCGACGAACACTATTGTTGGGCTCCCATGCTGACCGGGAGGCGGTTGAAACGCTGATGCAAACACACGGCATCGTGCATCTGGCCACTCATGGCATTGCATTTGCTGAGGATCCCCTGAAGTCTTTCATCGCCCTGACCGAGTCGCAGGCCAGACCTGGTCTGTTGACGGCTTCAGATGTTTCATACCTGTGGTTGCCGGCGGATCTGGTGACCCTGAGTGCCTGCCAGACGGGGCTGGGCAAGATCTCCGGCGAGGGGATGATTGGGCTGAGCCGTGCTTTTCTGGCCGCCGGCGCGCGGTCGGTCCTGGTCAGCCTGTGGAGTGTCAGCGATGAGGCGACGGCAGAGTTGATGGCTGCTTTCTACCAGGGTTACCTCGAGCTGGATGACAAAGCCATCGCGTTGCAACGTGCTATGCGGGAGCTGCGATCGAGGCCTGAGTACGCGCACCCGCGCTATTGGGCGCCGTTTGTGGTCATAGGGGCCGAGGCCTGACTACCGAAAGGCTAATGAACTTTGAGAAAATAATCCGGCAATGTCTGCGTACGCACGACCTATATGTACGGCCAAAGTGGGCACGAATC
>JBHIAO010000551.1:0-3860 GCA_046758565.1 Anaerolineae bacterium | reverse complement strand
GCCAAGGCTGACCGCGGCCAGCTCCTTGGCCACGACATCCTGCTGACGGGCGAGGACTCGGGGTGCAGCGCCGAGGGCGGTCAGGCGGCAGCACAGAAGGTAGCGGCCGACCCTACGTACGTTGGGATCATTGGGACGACCTGTTCGAGCGCGATGACGGCGGCCATGGCGACCATCAGCGAGGCGGGCCTGACCATCATCTCGCAGGCGAACACCTCGCCGAAACTGACAGATCCGGGCCAGACCTGGATGCCGGGCTACTTCCGCACGGCCCACAATGACATTTTCCAGGGCGAGGTAGCGGCTAGGTTTGCCTACGAGGAGCTCGGTGCGCGCACGGCGGCCGCCATTCACGACGGTGACCCCTACACGGAAGGCTTGGCCACAGCTTTTTACGACTCCTTCATCGAGCTTGGTGGCGAGGGCGTGGCCTTTGAGGCGGTCAACAAGGGTGACACCGACATGCGGCCCGTCCTGACCACCATCGCGGCCAACCCTCCCGATGTGGTGTACTTCCCCATCTTCGAGCCCGAAGGCAACTTCATCGCTGCTCAGTCGGTGGAAGTGCCCGGCTTGGAGGACACCATCCTGTTTGGCGCCGATGGTTTGACGGTGTCAACCTTTGCGCCCTCAACGGGCGAGGCTGCGTTGGGGATGTACCTGTCCGGTCCTTACCTCACCGGTGACAAGGCCTCCAAGTTCTTGGCGGACTACGAGGCCTTGCACGGCGAGAAGCCGCCGGGCCCGTTCGGCGAGCACGGCTACGATGCCATCAACATCTTGATGGACGCCATCGAGAAGGTGGCTGTGGTCGACGACGATGGCACGGTCCACATCGGCCGCCAGGCCCTGCGGGATGCGGTGGAGGCCACCTCGGGCTTCGACGGCATCACCGGCACTCTGGACTGCGGCCCGAAGGTACTGAAGACCGTCGGGAAATGGGCTGGGATCGAGTTCCGCGGCGACTGCGCTACCGGCGAGGCGATCGCGATCTTCCAGGTTGATGCAGAATGGATCGCCTCGGCTGACGTCTACCAAATGGGGGTCCACCCGCCGGTTGTGTGGACGCCTGCCACAGGCGCTGTGGAAGTCCCACTGACCGACGCCATCGGCTTTGTGGACATCGCGCCGGATGAGCCGATCCACATCGGCTACATGCAGCCCCTGACGGGCGCCGCCGTGGTCTACGGCGAGTCCCTCGAGGGCGCGATCAAGCTCGCCGTCGCTGACCGCGGCCAGCTCCTTGGCCACGACATCCTGCTGACGGGCGAGGACTCGGGGTGCAGCGCCGAGGGCGGTCAGGCGGCAGCACAGAAGGTAGCGGCCGACCCTACGTACGTTGGGATCATTGGGACGACCTGTTCGAGCGCGATGACGGCGGCCATGGCGACCATCAGCGAGGCGGGCCTGACCATCATCTCGCAGGCGAACACCTCGCCGAAACTGACAGATCCGGGCCAGACCTGGATGCCGGGCTACTTCCGCACGGCCCACAATGACATTTTCCAGGGCGAGGTAGCGGCTAGGTTTGCCTACGAGGAGCTCGGTGCGCGCACGGCGGCCGCCATTCACGACGGTGACCCCTACACGGAAGGCTTGGCCACAGCTTTTTACGACTCCTTCATCGAGCTTGGTGGCGAGGGCGTGGCCTTTGAGGCGGTCAACAAGGGTGACACCGACATGCGGCCCGTCCTGACCACCATCGCGGCCAACCCTCCCGATGTGGTGTACTTCCCCATCTTCGAGCCCGAAGGCAACTTCATCGCTGCTCAGTCGGTGGAAGTGCCCGGCTTGGAGGACACCATCCTGTTTGGCGCCGATGGTTTGACGGTGTCAACCTTTGCGCCCTCAACGGGCGAGGCTGCGTTGGGGATGTACCTGTCCGGTCCTTACCTCACCGGTGACAAGGCCTCCAAGTTCTTGGCGGACTACGAGGCCTTGCACGGCGAGAAGCCGCCGGGCCCGTTCGGCGAGCACGGCTACGATGCCATCAACATCTTGATGGACGCCATCGAGAAGGTGGCTGTGGTCGACGACGATGGCACGGTCCACATCGGCCGCCAGGCCCTGCGGGATGCGGTGGAGGCCACCTCGGGCTTCGACGGCATCACCGGCACTCTGGACTGCGGCCCGAAGGTACTGAAGACCGTCGGGAAATGGGCTGGGATCGAGTTCCGCGGCGACTGCGCTACCGGCGAGGCGATCGCGATCTTCCAGGTTGATGCAGAATGGATCGCCTCGGCTGACGTCTACCAAATGGGGGTCCACCCGCCGGTTGTGTGGACGCCTGCCACAGGCGCTGTGGAAGTCCCGATGGCCGACGCCATCGGCTTTGTGGACATCGCGCCGGACGAGCCGGTTCACATTGCGTACATGCTGCCCACCACTGGCGGCGCCTCGGTCTACGGCGAATCGGCCATCGGTGCGATGGAGATCGCCATCGAGGAGCGCGGCCAGATCCACGGTCACGACATCCAACTGACGGGCGAGGACTCGGGGTGCAGCGCCGAGGGCGGAGAGGCAGCAGCACAGAAGATAGCGGCTGACCCCACGGTCGTGGGAGTCATCGGGACCACCTGTTCCAGTGCCATGACGGCGGCCATGTTGACCGTCAGCGAGGCGGGGCTGACCATCATCTCGCCCTCGAACACGTCGCCGAAGCTGACCGATCCCAACGAGACCTGGCAGCCGGGCTACTTCCGCACGGCCCACAACGACCTGTTCCAGGGCGCTGTGGCGGCTCGGTTTGCGTATGATGAGCTGGGTGCGCGTAAGGCGGCGGCCATCCACGACGGTGACCCCTACACCGAAGGCCTGGCCAGGGCTTTCTACGATGCCTTCATCGAACTTGGCGGCACGGGCACGGCCTTTGAGGCGGTCAACAAAGGGGACACAGACATGCGGCCCGTCCTGACCACCATCGCGGCTGATCCCCCGGACGTGCTGTACTTCCCCATCTTCCAGCCGGAGGGCGATTTCATCGCTGCCCAGTCGGTGGAAGTGGTGGGTCTGGAGGACACGGTGTTGTTTGGGGCGGATGGTTTGACGGTCGCGCCCTTTGCGCCGTCGGCGGGTGAGGCTGCACTGGGGATGTACCTGTCCGGTCCCTTCCTCACTGGTGACAAGGCGGCGGACTTCATGGCCAAGTATCAGGCCATGCATGGCTCGAAGCCGCCCGGCCCGTTCGGCGAGCACGCTCTTGATGGCATCAACATCCTGATGGACGCCATCGAGAAGGTAGCCATCGTGGACGATGACGGTACCCTGCACATCGGTCGCCAGGCGCTGCGGGACGCGGTCGAGGCCACCTCTGGCTTCGACGGCATCACCGGTACTCTGGACTGTGGCCCGAAGGAGCTACAACCTGGGGTCACATTCCGCGGTGACTGTGCCACTGGCGAGGCGTTGGCGATCTTCCAGGTTGATGCAGAATGGATCGCTTCGGAGGACGCCTACGAAATGGGGGTCCACCCGCCGGTTGTGTGGACGCCTTAGGTCCGAGTTGCTGTGCCTGAGGAGTGACTTCAGGCACTAACAAGCGAGGGTGAGCCGGGGGAGAAGGTGTCCCCTGGCTCACCTATGCATCATCATGCCAGGGAGGGTGAGGAAGGTAATGCGCAGACAATTTCTTGAACGGTTTTCATGGGTTGATATGTTCTTGTGGGCTATCCGGGTTGGGGTGATCGTTCTCATCGTATGGGGATCAATCAGGTCGCTCGCTGCAGGCAAGTACTCGGCCACCACTTGGCTGAGCCTGGCCATCGCCGGGCTGGCGCAAGGCAGCATCTATGCTCTTATTGCTCTAGGCTACACTCTGATCTATGGCGTTCTGCTGATGATCAATTTCGCTCACGGAGAGG
>JBHIAO010000550.1:0-3871 GCA_046758565.1 Anaerolineae bacterium | reverse complement strand
GCAGCGGTTGGCTCTACGCTCGGTCCCTGGGCTATTGCTTCTGGCGGCGCCGGCAAGGCGACCGTCTCGGGTAGGCTCACGGCCGCGATAGTGGGCCGTTCCGCTTGCGCCTCCGAGTCGTCCACCACAGGCAGGCGCACGGCCGGATCGCCGATGATCACGTAGCTGCGGGCGTCGTTGTTGGCCGTCCACATGCCGGCCAGTGCCAGGTCATCCGGCGTCTTGCCGAACTCTATCTCCTCCAGTTCGATGCTCAGGTCCGAGGCGAGCTCCGCGTAGCGCCCATCGAAGTACTCTATCGCCGAGCCCACCGGATGGCCATCCATCAATTGCTTCAAGGTGCTCTCAAAAACGGCCAACTGCTCCCCGGCCCGCCCCCACATGAACGAGTAACCCCAGGCACGTTCCACGTGACCCACCACGGCCAGCGCGCCCCCTTTGGGATGGCCGAGCAGCCGCTTTGGCAGGCCGGCGACGAACGCGTGCGGGGCAATGGCCACTTGCTCGTGGAAAGCCTGGTGTGCGAAGTCGTCCAGGTGGGGTGTGCCGGCGCCGTAGCAGGCAAAGTGGAACGCGAGCAGACCCAACAGTCGGGCATCGTCGCCCACGTCCCCGGCTGCAAAGTAGTTATCCTCTGGGATCGCCTGACGCCACGCCTGGGGTCCAGGCCAGTCCGAGCACAGCAGGGCGCCCTGATGCGGCAACTGGCGCGGGTCGCCATTGGGAAAGCCCATGCCGTGGCTGGCGGTGAAGAGGAGGGCGGGAGTTTCGTCGCCCCCCAACAGTTGGCCCAGTCGCGCCTTGTCGGCCGTATCCCGGAGCACCGTCTGTATTGCCCAGTCCGGTTGATCCTGGGCCAGGCTGTCCGCCAGGGGTTCGACCAGGTGATTGGTACTGAGATTGGTGGCCAGATCATCCGGATTCTGCACGCCAAAGAAAGTGGCTCGGCGGGCCAGTGACAGCGTACCACTCTCCGCCTCTACCACGCTGCGCGCGTATTGGGCATACTCCTCCGGGGTGTCGAAGTGAATGCGGCCCACTGCGTACTGCACGTCCAGTTGATACTGAAAGCGATAGGGGATCGCCTCCGGATTGCCGACGATGAGCAGGTAGTAGGGCACATTGTCCGGGTCGGCCGGCCCGGGGCCGGCGCCGTGGCGAGCCAGGAACTTCTGTTTGGACTCACCCGCACGGTAAGCATCTACACCGGTGTACTCTTTGTAGTAGTGTTCGTCTTTCTCAGTCGCCTGTTCCTGCCGGTGCTCCAGCAATTCGCTGAGGGCCTCCCTGATGGCAGGATCGGTACCGTGGGCGAAGATGACTCCCCAGCCAGTTTCTGCCAGGTTCGTAGGATCCACTCCGTACTTGGGTCCCAGGGCTTTTTCAGTGGCTCGCTGATGATACCATCTGAGTTCCTTGAGGTGCTGTTCATCCAGCTCTTCGCCCCGGGCAATTCTTGAGATCTGCTCCGGTGTCATCGCCGGCAGTAGATAACCGCCGGTGGCGCCATTGATGCCGTTGAAAACCAGATGCTCTGTGCTCATTGTGTCCTCCTCCTATCTGGAGTCCAGACTTCCGAAGTCTGGCGCGCAGCTTCTGTCAGGGAAATTTGTCAGCCTGAGTAGTGACGCTCACAGACGCTTTACAACCCCGGGAAATCCAGGCCGGCCAGCCTGGCCTGCACGGCCGAGTGCTCACACACCTTCTCCAGCACCGCCTGAACTTCCGCTTCGGCCTGCTCGATGTGCCGGCGCAAACCAGATAACCTCTGTCCGTCAGGCGGGACCTCTTGCAGAGCCGCGATGAAATCTTGCACCGCCTGGCCGACCGACGCTGGTTCAGCCGGCGCACCCAGCATGGGTAGCGCAGTCAACGGACCGAAATCTGCGCCGGCTGTCCGCCGCAGCGTTGTCAGCCGGCGGGCCAACTCAGCCGCCTCCGGGTTATCCATCATGAGCGCTCTTTGCTCGAAGGGGGAGGGGATTTCGTGCGCTCGTCCCATGATGCGCAGGGCGTCCTCGTAGGACGGGTCGATGTCGCTCCCGCCACCGCCTCCCCCTCCCATCAACTTCCCGCTTCCCCGATCCAGCGGATCGGGACCGAGATCATCATCGAGCGGATCGTGACTTGGTGACATGATTGATCTCCTTATTTCAACTAATCGATTTCTAGAATTCCACGTTCTGCGAGCCAGGCCCGTACCCTACCCCGACGCTCGTTGTCATCCTGGGGTGCGAGACGCAAGAACCTTCGCAAATCAGCGATGGCGCCACCCTCGTCGCCCTGCCGGGCACGAATGCGGCCGCGGCTGAAATAGTAGCGGGCCGTACCGGGCGCGCGGGCAATTGCCCGGTCAAGGTGTCCTAGCGCCTCGTCCCAACGCTTCAGGTTGCGCAGGGCCAACCCCAGCTTATGGTGGGTTTCAGCCCGAGGCGCGCGGTCCAGAGCTGACGTGTAATCTGCTGCTGCGGCCTCGTCTAAACCGATTTCGTAGTAAGCCAGCCCCCGTCCTTCGTAGGCCGGCGCGTAATCGGGATTGATGGCGATAGCCTTGCCGTACGCTCTGATGGCGCGCCGGTACGTTGCCACGGCGCGGTCCTCATCCCCCTGCGCGCGCTGGCTGTTTGCTAGAATACGGAGTGCTTCACCCAGGTTGAACGCAGCGTTGGCGAAGTTCGGAGCCAGGGCCAGCGCCCGCCGGTAATCGGCGATGGTGGCACGACGATCCTGACGGTAGACGGCATGGACATTTCCCCGATAGAAGTAGGCATAAGCCAGCCCTTCCGGCCGGTCATCATCGGTGTCGTCTTCAACGGCGGCGATGGCCTGATTCAGGGCGGCCAGCGCCCGCTCGTAGTCCCTTTCCCAGTAGTACAACTGGCCCAGGGTGAAGAAGACGAAGTAGTCCACCTGGCGCGGCAGTTTCTGGTTGACAAACAGGGCAAAATCCTCATCCGCGTACAATAGACCGCGCACGCTCGCGTCGGACCGAAAGACCAGTGGGTCACGGTAGGTGAACAGGGACTCCGTCACGGTGAAACAAGCCCGGAAGCGGCTGCGATCATACCAACCCCAAATGACGAGGGCGGCGCCGTACCGGGCCGCCAGCCGGCGCACGGCATCGTCGTCACCGGGGCCGAAAGCCGTCTCCTTCAGCCAGACCACCCGCACGCCCTTCAAGGCCGCCTGGGCCACGCGGGCCTGCAACGTGTCCCGCAGGTCGATCTCGAAGAAGGCTTCTTCGTGGCCTTTGAACTCCGGGAGCAGGACGAGTGTTTCGCCAGGTCGCGCCGGCTCCGCCTCCAGCGAGTCGGGCGACGCGGCAAAGATGCGCTCCGCGTCCCGCTCCATGAACAGGGTGGGAATGCTCCAACTCCAGCCGCCCCGGTCGAGCAGGAAACTGCGCGCCTCGTTGACCGCCAGGTCAATTTCGCCGTGGGTGGCCAGCCGGCGGTAGAAATGGTAGATGAACTCGCGGGCCACGTCTATCCCCACCTTGTCGCGCATGGCCACCGCCGCTCCCGAGCCGGCCTCGATCAGGGCCGGCGCCAACCCCACCAGCACGCCGGCGTTGACCTGTGCCGCCGACTCGCAGGCCGCCAGCACCATCAGATGCGGCGGTTGTGGCAGCGCCCGCAGTCGCGCGTTCCATTGATCTTGAGGAACGATCTGAACTGTTCCATCTTCTTCGTTCTCCAGGAAAAGCGCTGCTGTGCGTGTGTCACGGCGAAAAGCGCCGTGTCCCAAGAAGTGGAAGACGTTCGGCTGGTTCTCCAGAGCCTGGCAGACGCGATCCAGGCTGATCGGCGGTTCGATGAATTCGACCTCCACCAGACCCTGCAACGGCCGCAGTGCCCGCTGAAACTCGGCC
>JBHIAO010000549.1:0-3872 GCA_046758565.1 Anaerolineae bacterium | reverse complement strand
ATAATTCACGCACATGACGCAAATGTTGCGGAGTAACGCCGTAAAACGTGAAACGCGAAAGCGATTTTGTTGTCGGTTCCTTCACGTTTCACGCATCACGTTTCACGGATCACGCTGGAAGGATTTGAAGAATGGCACTAAAGGTATACAAGCCGACGTCACCCGGTCGACGTGGCATGACTGGCTCAATGTTCGAGGAGATTACGAAGACAGAGCCGGAGCGTTCTCTGCTTGAGCCGATCAAGAAGAAGGCAGGGCGCAGTCACGGCAAGATTAGCGTTCGCCATCGTGGCGGGGGACACAAGCGGCGTTATCGCCGGATCGATTTCAAGCGAGACAAGATTGGCATTCCAGCTCGGGTTGCCAGTATTGAGTATGATCCGAATCGATCGGCTCGTATCGCCTTGCTGAACTACGCTGACGGCGAGAAGCGTTACATCATTGCGCCTCTGGGGCTGCAGGTTGGCGATACCGTGATGAATGGCCCTGATGCCGACCTGGAGATCGGCAATGCCTTGCCTATCGAGAACATCCCAGTCGGAACGCAGATCCATAACATCGAACTGGAGCCTGGTAGAGGGGGACAGTTGGTGCGATCGGCCGGCACATCAGCGCAGTTGCTTGCCAAGGAGGGTGACTACGCTCAGGTGCGGTTGCCATCTGGCGAGGTGCGGCGGATATTCGTTCGCTGTATGGCGACGCTTGGTCAGGTTGGTAACGTCGATCATGGCAACATCAAGTTGGGAAAGGCGGGTCGGAAGCGCTGGCTAGGTTGGCGGCCAACGACGCGTGGGTCGGCGATGGATCCCGCTTCGCACCCGCATGGCGGTGGCGAGGGTAAGGCGCCCATCGGCCTGCCGGGTCCCAAGACGCCGTGGGGCAAGCCGGCACTTGGTGCGAGGACCCGCAGGAATAAGCGAACCGACAAAATGATCGTGCGTCGTCGGGGTAAGAAGCGACGTGGCCGGCGCTAGACACAGCCGACACGGATTGCACGCGGGTTGGACACGGATTTTCGTGGGAGTACGCGCTTTTGCTGAGATGGGGGTGACGGGAGATGCCTAGGTCGCTTAAGAAGGGGCCATATTGCGCTCCGAAATTGCTCCGAAAGATTGAGGAGATGAACCAGACGGGCGAGAAGCGCGTCGTCAAGACGTGGTCGCGAGCTTCGACTGTTTTCCCACAAATGGTGGGGCACACCATCGCGGTGCATGACGGCCGGCGGCATGTTCCTGTGTACATCACGGAGAATATGGTAGGCCACAAGCTTGGGGAATTCGCGCCCACGCGGACGTTCCGGGGCCACAGGGTGAGGGGTGAGAAGACTACTCGCATCCGCCGTTAACTTGGATATTAGATATTGGATATTAGATATTGGAATATCTAATATCCAATATCTAATATCCAATTAGGAGGTCGAGGCAGTAAGTATGGAGTTTGAAGTAAGAGCGAATGCTAAGTACGTCCCTGTTTCGCCCCAGAAAGTTCGACTGGTGCTTGACCTGGTGCGAGATAAGGACGTGGACGAGGCTCTGGCGATTCTTGAATTCACGCCCAAGCGTGCTGCGCGCTACGTCACCAAGGTTCTGAAATCGGCGATTGCAAATGCAGAGGAGAACTTCGGGCTGGCGCGCGAAGATCTGTATATTGCGGAAATCCATGCTGACGATGGCCCGACGCTGAAGCGCGGCCGGGCCGGCGCGCGGGGGCGCTTCAAGCCCATTCTGAAGCGTACAAGCCATATCACGGTGGTCTTGGATGAATACGAGTACATATAAGAACTGACGAGGAGATCCTATGGGACGCAAGGTGCACCCGTACGGCTTTCGGCTGGGTATCATCAAGGACTGGAAAGCCAAGTGGTACGCGGAAGGTAACGAGTACACTGAGCTATTGCATGAAGATCTAGCCATTCGCAAGTTGATTCGCAGAGAAATGGGTCGGGCAGGAATTTCCGAGATCTACATTGATCGGTTCCCGAACCAGGTTTCGATTGCTATTTATACCGCGAAGCCCGGCATCGTGATCGGCCGGAAGGGGGCAAATGTCAAGGGGCTTCGAGCCAAGTTGGAAGATCTGACCGGTAAGTCGATCCGGATTGATGTTCAGGAAGTGGAAGATGCGGAGACGGATGCTACCCTCGTCGCGGAGCGGATCGTCGAGCAGATAGAACGACGCATTTCTCATCGGCGTGCCATGAAGCAGGCCGCCAGCCGTGCGATGCGTCAGGGCGCTGAAGGCGTGAAGATCGAGGTGTCGGGCCGATTGTCTGGCGCAGAAATGGCTCGAAAGGAAGGCGTGAACGAAGGCCAGGTACCGCGGCATACTTTGCGAGCTGATATCGACTACGCACAAGATGAGGCACTGACCACGTACGGTCGTATCGGCGTCAAAGTTTGGGTGTACAAGGGCGAGGTCCTTCCTGGTCAGGAGAAGTCAGCGGAGGAGGCGGTAACTTCCGGTTAGGCGTGAACTGATGGGCGACCAACAGCTAACGCCTGTCCTTGAGCCAAGCCCGGTGTGCAAGGGCTACTGAATTCGAGAGCAAGAACTCGTTGGGAGTTTGGAGTAGAGAGCTATGCTGCAGCCTAAGCGACTCAAACACCGCAAGCAATTCCGTGGGCGCCTGCGAGGTAAGGCATTCCGGGGCGCTGACGTGGTCTTCGGTGAGTATGCGTTACAGGCAGTGGAGCCAAGTTGGGTGACCAGCCGGCAGATAGAAGCCGCGCGCCGTGCTGTGGTGCGCCACGTCAAGCGTGGTGGTAAGTTGTGGATCCGCATTTTCCCGGACAAGCCTGTGACCCAGAAGCCGGCTGAGACCCGCATGGGCAGCGGCAAGGGCTCCGTCGATCACTATGTCGCTGTCGTCAAGCCCGGACGTATCATATTCGAGATCGCTGGCGTTCCGGAACCAGTGGCCCGTGAGGCATTTCGCCTGGCAGGCCACAAGCTGCCTATGAAGACCCAGTTCCTGGCCAGGGAAGAGATTGCGCTGTAACGGTGGGGGTGTGATCGATGAAACCTGATGAAATTCGAGCCTTAGCGGATGCGGAGATTCTGAGCCGGCTGGATGAAGCGTATGAGGAGATGCTGAATCTCCGAGTGCAGCAAGGGATTGGACAGTTGCCTAACCCCGTGCGTATGCGAGAAGTGCGCAGAGACATCGCTCGCATGAAGACTATCCTCCGCGAGCGAGAACTGTGGGAAGAGTACCAAGCGTGGTTGCGGCTGCAGGAGATGTCGGAGGGAGCACGTGGCGCGTAAGCAGTTGGTTGGTCGTGTGGTGAGCAACAAGATGAAGAAAACGGCTGTCGTTTCCGTGGAGATCACCAAGCGTCACCCGTTGTATGAAAAAGTGATTCGTCGCAATAAGAAATACAAGGTTCACGATGAGAACAACGAGGCGCGTGTCGGCGATGTGGTGCGCATCGAAGAATGCCGCCCTATGAGTAAGGAGAAGCGCTTTCGCATTATCGAGTGGATCGAGCGTGCGGAGGTCACGGAAGTATGATTCAGACAGAAAGCCGGCTTCGGGTGGCGGATAACACCGGCGCCCGGGAGCTGATGTGTATCAAGGTGCTGGGCGGTGCCAAGCGACGCTATGCCGGCGTGGGTGATGTCATCGTAGCGTCGGTAAAGCAATCCACGCCGCAGGGCTCTGTCAAGAAGGGTGATGTTGTCAAGGCGGTTGTCGTGCGCACGGCCAAGGAATACGGTCGCCCTGACGGAACCTACATTAGGTTTGATGAGAATGCGGCCGTGATCATCGATGACTACAGGCAGCCGAAAGGGACTCGAATCTTCGGTCCGGTGGGGCGAGAATTGCGGGACAAGGGATTCATGAAGATCGTTTCCTTGTCACCAGAGGTCCT
>JBHIAO010000548.1:0-3882 GCA_046758565.1 Anaerolineae bacterium | reverse complement strand
TCAGTGACCAGTGGTGACTGATTACTGATCACTGATGACTGATCACCGGTCACCATCCGTAATTTAGGCGCGTGATCAACCGAGGTGGCAGGCCGGCCGCGGACATTCTTGCCTGCGTTTCCTGGATCGGATACGCCACCCGGTGATAGGTCACCGCGAGCCCCTCTGTGTCGAGAATCAGATAGCTCGCTCGAGGGTCGCCATCACGCGGCTGTCCGACACCTCCGGGATTGATAATCAGGCGTCCATCGCCGAGTTCGATCGGTTCTCCAAGGGTGTAGGCTGGCGCGTCCACGTGCCCGTTCTTGTGCCGATAGATCACCGGGACATGCGTGTGCCCCACCAGGCAGTAGGGCGTGTCGAAGTGAGCGAAATTGGCCGCCGCTGTCCGGGTGTCGAGTACGTACTCCCAAATTGGATGGCGAGGGCTTCCATGTGCCAGGGTGAACTGCTCCGAAGCCTTCACGGAGGCCGGCAACGTATGAAGAAAGGAGATGTTGGCTGGCGTCAACTGCTCTCGCGTCCACAGGGCTGCCAGTCGTGCCATGGGGTTAAAGTCCGCAATCTCCAATTTGCCCAGCGCTGCCCAGTCATGGTTGCCAGCCAACCAGTGCTCCGGCCGTAGTTCTCGCAGTCGATCCACGCAAGTATTAGGGTCCGGCCCATAGCCGACTACGTCACCCAGACACCAGATTGCATCAACGTCACCAGCTTCTTCCAAGACATGATTGAGCGCAGCCAGATTAGCATGAATGTCTGATAACACCAACACCCGCATGCAAAACCCTCTCACGTCAGCCCACAACTACCAGTCTTGTCCTGATGTTGCATCACATGTATAATTGCGAGCCAGACAACCCATTCAACAATAGAACGCTGAACCGCCTCAATAGGTTCGACCCAGGCTGGGCATTTAGTCAACGATCACTCGACGATTCTCAAGCTGGAGGACAGTCGTGAGTCCAATCCTGTCTCCTGACACGCTCGATACTATCAGTCACAGCCCAGATCAGACCCGCCGGCTGGCCTCACGGCTTGTATCCCTGCTGGAGGGCGGGGAGACGATCTGTCTGAAAGGCCCATTGGGAGCAGGCAAGACAACCTTTGCCCAGGGTGTGGGGCAGGGCCTGGGCATCGAAGAACCCATCATCAGCCCAACGTTCACGCTGATCCGCGAGTACGGGCCGGTGGATGATTACCCGGCCATGTATCACATCGACTTCTACCGGCTGGAAAGCTTGGAAGAACTCCACACGTTGGGCCTGGATGACTATTTCTACAGCGATGGCGTCTGCGTGGTCGAATGGCCCGAACGAGCAGAAATGCTTCTGCCCCAAGAGCGGTTATGGATTGAGATGCGCACCGTAAACGACACCAAACGCGGCCTGTTAATCCGCGCCGACGGTGACCGATACCGACAACTCCTCAGAGCGTTCAAGAAGCTGGTCTACGGCCTATGATTCTCGCCATCGACACTGCGACACAATCCGCCGGCCTGGCTGTCCTCGACCCGGAGCGCGAAATCATCCTGGCTGAACATACCTGGCGCTCGCACATCAACCACACCGTCGAGTTGACGCCGAATCTTCACGCCATGCTCGCAACGCAGCACCTGACCACTGCGGACCTGACCGGGATAGTCGTGGCGCGCGGTCCAGGGTCATTCACGGGATTACGTATCGGGATGAGCGTCGGAAAAGCGCTGGCCTATGCTCACGGAATTGACATCGTTGCCATTCCAACACCTGATATCATCGCCTACGCTCATCAAGCTCGTGACTTGCCACTCTGGGCCATCCTCGAAGCCGGCCGCGGCCGTGTCGTTGCCACCTGCTACCCCGTTCAGGGGCCGCCGCCATCAGAAGATGACTACCGCATCACGACACTATCGGAGCTCGCCGACGAGATTGACGAACCGGTCCTGTTCAGCGGCGAGCTTGACAGCACGGGTGTACAGCAACTCAAGCACGTTCTAGGCCAGTGCGCCGTCATCGCATCACCCGCAAACAGGCTTCGACGGGTAGCCCATCTGGCCGAGGCCGGCTGGCTGGAACTGAGGGCCGGCCATGCCGATGATCCAGCGACGCTGGCACCAATCTATCTGCATCGCCCGGGATAATTGTGAATTGTGAATTGTCAACTGTTTTCTGCGGGCTTCGGTGCAATGCGCTGCCAGTTTAATTCACAATTCACAATTCACAATTCACAATTCGTGAAGGGAATTCTCAGCGAGCTGAGAGCCGAAACTGCTCCCTATGCACTACTACGAAGATATCCCCTACGAAGTTGCTCCGATGCGCGTCTCGGACATTTCCGAGGTCATGGCCATTGAGCGGCAATCCTTCCCGACGCCGTGGTCATCCAGCGCCTACCGCTATGAGCTGACGTTCAATGCCAACGCACACTACTACGTCGTACGCTCACGCAGGGCCCCGCGTATGGCCCATATTACAGAAGCCGACGGCTGGCGCTTCAGACTACGCCGGCTGTTGAGATCGGCAGAGCCGGCAGCACCACCCATTCTGGGTTATGTTGGTTTCTGGCTCGTGGCCGGCGAGGCGCATATCAGCACCATCGCCGTGCATCCTGATGCCAGGCGTCGAGGGTTGGGCGAGCTTTTGCTTGTCCACGTTATCGAAACAGCCCTGGCCAATGGCGCTGACTTCGTCACCCTGGAAGTACGCGTCTCCAACCATAGCGCGCAGCGCCTCTACGAGAAGTATGGGTTCAACCGAACGGGCCGGCGAAAAGGTTATTACTCCGACAACCGGGAAGATGCCTGGATCATGACCGTAGACGACTTGGACAATTCAAAGTTCCAGAGTCTACTTGAGCAGAACAAGCGTACACTCGGCGATAAACTGTCAGGTCGGCGTGGTCAAGATTCTCAGAAAAACAGCTTCACAAATTGAAGCTTGCTGTCGCGGAGAACCTGCGTGATGCGTGAAACAGTCTACAGCTACAGCCGCAAGATCGCCCAGACCAGGCCGGCTGTCACACCACTCCCCACCACCGAACTGAGAAAGTTTACGGCGTCATTGTCGAGCCACCGCCACCCTCGCAGTGGCTGGCTACCTGTCCCACAGGTGTGCATTGTCCGCTCGGTCTCTGTGCAGCACCGCTCACACCAGTATATCCGCTGGACCGACGCGCCCAATAGGCTGTCGAAAAACGCGCCTGCCAACCCGCCCAGACCCGCCGCCAACGGAAGCCACACCATCCACCCATCCACCCATCCAGCCATCCAACCCTCCAGCAGACGCAGTGCCTCTGCGACAAGTCCAATCAGCAGAGCACCCGCCAGTGCGGCCGCCGTGCCCAGAACCGAAACACCGCCCGAAGTGCCTGGTGGTACTGGCTCGCCCGTGGTGATGCGACGCGGTGGGTGTCGACTCAACACGCCCAGCTCTGTCGCCCATGTATCGGCGTTCACGGTCGCTATTGCTCCCACGAAGGCGGCGAAGAGCAGCGGCGACGGCCGCAGCATGAACGCGAGGGCCAACAATGCACCCCACCCACCATTGGCCAGCGCCTGACCCAGGTCCCGCCGGCCCGGCTTGGCAAACTTATCAGACAACGTTGTCTTCTCAGCTTCCCGATAGCGGGACAGCAGGCTGGATGAGGCGAAGAATACGATCAGCAGCATCCCCCACATCAAGCCGCCGGCGCCGAAAATGAGGGTCCCTACCACGATCGCACCCACCACGCCGCTGGGCGCCAGCGAGTCACTCCGATAGCCCAGACTGCCAATGGCTGTGCTCAGGAGCAGTCCAACAACCCAACGCTGCGTTTCCAGAAACAGTGTCTCCCGGTTAGGATAATTATGACGTTACTCCGCAACATTTGCGTCATGTGCGTGAATTATCGCCTCGTAAAACGTGA
>JBHIAO010000547.1:0-3885 GCA_046758565.1 Anaerolineae bacterium | reverse complement strand
ATCCTGGTCGTAGACGATGACCGTAAAATCGTAGACTTGGTGCGGGCCTATCTGGAGAAGGATGGCTACCGGGTGGTGACCGCTCACGACGGCCTGCAGGCCCTGGAGCTGGCCCGTCAGAAGCAGCCGGACCTCATCGTGCTGGATCTGATGCTGCCGGGCGTGGACGGACTCGACGTCTGCCGCATCCTGCGGGGCGAGGGCCACAAGGTGCCCATCATCATGCTCACGGCCAAGACCACCGAAACCGATAAGCTCATCGGGCTGGATCTGGGGGCCGACGACTACGTGACCAAACCCTTCAGCCCCCGTGAGTTGCTGGCCAGAGTGCGGGCGGTGCTGCGTCGAGTCGGGGAAGATAAGCATGAAGGCCCCTCGGAGGTGCGCTTCGACGATTTGCTGGTGGACTTCGTTCGCCACCAGGTTCAGATAGGGGGGAAACCCGTCGGCCTCACCCCCACCGAGTTCAGGCTGCTGGAGGTGCTCATCAGGGAGCGGGGGCGGGCCTTCAGTCGGCTGGAGCTACTGGACCGGGTCTTCGGCTACGACTTTGAGGGGTTCGAGCGCACGGTAGATGTCCACGTGATGAACCTGCGCCGGAAGATCGAGCCAGATCGCAAGAATCCGACCTACATCAAGACGGTTTACGGTATGGGCTATAAATTTGCTGAGGATTAATTAGAAGCTCGAAGTTCAAAGCTCAAAGCTCAAAAGATTTTGGACTTTGGATTTTGGACTTTGGATTTTGGAGTTGAGATGTTGTTCCACAGTTTGCGCTTTCGGGTGCTTGCGGCGCTGATCCTGGTGATCGTAGTGGCGGTGGGGGTGGTGGCTTTCTTTGCCAGCCGGGCCACCAGCGGCGAGTTCCAGCGCTACGTGGAGCGCGGCGGGATGATGCGCCACCAGCGGTTTGAGATGTTTTTGGTCGGGTATTATAACCAACGCCGAAGCTGGTCTGGCGTTCAGCCTTTGGTAGAGCAGATAGGACAGATCACGGGGGAGCGGGTCGTCTTGGCCGATGAGAAGGGGCAGATCGTCGCCGATTCTGCGAATAAGCTGGTAGGACAGGCCGCGGGTCAGGACTGGGCTGAACCGGTTGGTTTTATCGTCCATCGTGGGGTGCCGGTGGGTGCTGTCTACGTCGATCCTCTAGGCCCGGCTGATGATCCTCAGCGAGAGGCATTCTTGGCCGGCATCAACCGCGCCTTGCTGCTGGCCGCTGGGGTCGCTGGCCTGGCCGCTGTGCTCCTCACCCTGGTGCTCTCGCGCCGCATCCTGAAGCCGGTGGAGACCCTGACCGCCGCTGCCCGCCGGATGGAAAAAGGCGACCTGAGCCAGCGGGTGGAGGTGCAATCCAACGACGAGATCGGCGAGCTGGCCCGCGCCTTCAACGCCATGGCCGACGGGCTGACCCGGCTCGAAGACTTGCGCCGCAACTTGGTTTCCGACGTGGCCCACGAACTGCGCACCCCGCTGTCCAACATCCAGGGCTACTTGGAGGCCCTGCAGGATGGTGTGGTTGAGCCGAAGCGGGAAGTCATTGATTCCCTCTACGAAGAGGCCATGCTCCTGACCCGCCTGGTGGACGATCTGCAGGAACTGGCCCTGGCCGAAGCAGGGCAGCTCAGGCTGAAACGCCAGCCGGTGGCCCCGGCCGACCTGGTAAATAGGGCAATGGAGGCCGCCCGTGCCCAGGCGGCAGCCGGCGGGATCACCTTGCAAGTTGACCTGCCTGCGGATCTGCCCCTGGTGGACGTTGATCCCCAGCGGATCGGGCAGGTATTGGGCAACCTGTTGAGCAATGCCCTGACCCACACGCCATCAGGCGGAGAGATCACCATTGCGGCCGGGGCGGTGGGATCGGAGGTTAAGCTCAGCGTCAGTGACACTGGCGAGGGCATCTCCCCTGAGCATTTGCCCTACATCTTCGAGCGCTTCTACCGGGCCGACAAGTCGCGGTCGCGGGCCACAGGCGGGACGGGGCTGGGGCTGGCCATCGCCAGGCAACTGGTGGAGGCCCACGGCGGCCGGATCAGCGTGGAAAGCCAAATGGGACGGGGCACTGCTTTCACTTTCACCCTGCCGGTAGCCGGGGACTGACTCTGGGCGGCAGAGACATTGAAGAACAGCGGATCAGCAGAATTGGCGGATCAGGGATAATCCGTAAATCCTGCTGATCTGTGTTCTAGACCCACGGCAATTCCATTTGACAAATACGTGATCTCGTGCTATAATTATATTCGATTATTCTAATATGGTTAAGAAGAGATGGGTGGGTCATGGATACTCGTGCTGAGCAGGGTCGAAGCGCTCGTGCTTACAGATTGCAGGCTAAAACTGCCAAGGCATTGGCGCATCCGACCCGCGTCGCTATTTTGGAGATGTTGCGGGTAGGAGAGAGGTGTGTCTGTGAGATGGAGCCAGAGCTGACGGCGAGTCAGGCCAACATCTCCCAGCACCTGGCTGTCCTGCGCGGCAGCAACCTGGTGGTAGCGCGACGCGAGGGCATGCGGATGATGTATCGCGTGACGGACGAGCGGGTGTTCCAGGTACTGGATTTGATGGGTTCCATCGTTCACGACCGGTTAAACGCGGCCCGTAAGGCCCTTGCGGCTCTGGAAACCGTTGCGGTTTGATATGGACTCAGAACAGAGAGAACGCAAAGGCATCCTGGCTGTCAACCTTGGACTGGCGGCTAACGTCTTTCTAGCTGCCCTGAAAACGACCGTCGGCATTTGGGGCCACAGCCCCGCCCTGCTCGCCGACGGCATCAACTCCACCTCCGACGTGGCCTACGGCATTGTGGTCAGCGTGTTCATGCGGAAGGCTAGCAAGCCGGCCGACACCGAGCACCCCTACGGCCACCGCCAACTGGAAAGCATCGCCGCTCTGGTCGTGGGCTCGTTTGTCATCACCACCGCCGTGGCCATTTTCTGGAACGCGGTCAACAATGTGTACGACCTGCTGGCCGGGCAAGGCGACTTCGGCGGAGCCACGGTCGGCGCCTTGTGGGCAGCATTGCTCACCCTGGTCCTCAAGATAGGATTGACCATCTTCACCCAGCGGATCGGCCGGCAGACGGGGAACGTCGCCGTGCTGGCGCTGGCCTACGACCACCGCAACGACGTGTTCTCCGTCTCAGCGGCGGCCATCGGCATCTTTCTGGGCCGGATGGGTTACCCCTGGGTGGATCCGTTGGCCGGAGCGCTGGTCGCATTGGTGATCCTGCATACCGGCATCGAGATCCTACGCCAATCCTCTGCAGACTTGATGGACACCGTGCCTGGCCGGTCACTGGCTCAGCAGATCGCCGAATTGTTGAGCGCCGTTCCGGGGGTGAAACAGGTCGAGGAAATCCACGCCCACCGGTTCGGTCCGTACCTGGTCGTCAACGTCACCATCGGGGTTGATGGCTCATTGAGTGTCGCGGCCGGCGATGAGATCGCCTCACAGGTGGAGCATACTCTGTATGAACACATTGAGCTCCTGCGCCGGGCTTACGTCCATTACCACCCGGCCAGCACTTCTCAGACAGGCAGCGCCAGCGGCGCGGTTCCCGAAACCGTTGCTTTCACTCAGCCGGGCAAGCTTGTGCTGGATTTGGGTAAGTGAACATGAGAAATGATTACCTTTTACGATTGGAGGGATAGACCGAAGAGGAGCCATGGGTAAGCACCAGGACTTCGAGTTCAACTTGCGGGAACTGGCCGGCTCAATGGGCGATTTCGGCACCCTGTTCCCCCTGGCCATCGGCTTCATCGCCGTCAACGGCCTAGACCCGGCGGGACTATTCATCATGATGGGCCTGACCAACATCGCCATCGGGCTCGTCTACCGCCTGCCGATGCCCCTCCAGCCCAAGAAGGTCATCGCCGTGGCTGCCAT
>JBHIAO010000546.1:0-3885 GCA_046758565.1 Anaerolineae bacterium | reverse complement strand
TCGTCGTCGTGGAGCAGGCACAGGTGGAACTTGCCGTCGGCGGTGAGGCGCATACGGTTGCAAGTGCCGCAGTAGGGGTTGCTCACCGGGCTGATGAAGCCGACAATCCCCCGCGCTCCCGGCAGGCGGAAGTTCTCGCTCTCGTCGGCCGGATTCTTGTTGGGCACGTGGGTCAGTCGTCACCAACGCCGTCTCCGAGATGATCAGCGTCCACAACGTCGTCGCCATCGGTGGTCTCAACGACTCCACCTTCGCCCTGGCCGCCGGCCCCATCGCCCAGTCAGCCGGCATCCCCTTCATAACAGCCGGCGCCACGCTGCCAACGCTGCCCGAGCAGATCGGCGAGTACTTCTTCATGGTGCCCTTCGGCGACGACGCCCAGGCTTTCGCCATCGCCGACTATGCCATCGACGACCTGGGCGCCAAGACGTCCTGGATGCTGGTGGATCAGGCCTACGACTTCACCACTGCCCTGGCCAAGTTCTTCAAGCAGCGCTTCACCGAACGGGGCGGGGAGATTGTCTTGGAGGACACCTACCAGTCGGGCGACACCGACTTCTCAGCCCAGATCGCCCGCTTACAGGCCCTGAGCTCCCAGCCGGATGTGCTGTTCGTCTCGGCCATCCCCAACGAGGCCGGCATCACCACCCGGCAGATCCGCGAGGTTGGCCTGAGCCAGCCCATTCTCTCCGGCGACGGGTTCGACACCCCCCTCATCGGTGACGTGGCCGGCGACCTGGCCGACGACGTCTTCTACTCGACTCACGCCGGCCTGGACAACCCCGACCCCAAGGTGCAGGACTTCGTGTCGGCCTACGACGCCGAGTACGGCCGGCCGCCGGAGAACGCCTTCGCCGCGTTGGGGTACGACATGATGAACCTGCTCGCCCAGGCGATCGAGCGGGCCGGCAGCGATGACCCGGCAGCGATTCGAGATGCCCTGGCCCAGACGCAGAACTTCCAGGCAGTGACCGGCTCCATCAGCTATGAGCCTGGCCAGCGCAAGCCCGTCAAGGCCGTCACCATCATCCAGGTCCAGGATGGCGTCTACTCCTTCGTCAAGGAGGTGACACCGTAGGGCAGGTCGGGTAGGCTACTGGTGATTGACTCTGGCTGTGACGTTGGACTGAGTCAGGGATCGCGTGATGCGTGATGCGTGACGGGTCAGCAAGGCCGGCGTGGATGCCGCCGGCGCGATCATGCGGCGTCACCTGGAAGCCCTGGGATGCAGGGTCGAGACCATCCCGCTGGAGGAGTACGGTGACTGCCTGGTTGGCCGGCTGACAGGCCAGGGCCGGGCGCGCATCTTGCTCATCGGCCACCTGGACACGGTTTATCCCGACGGCACGGCCGTGGCTCGCCCCATGCGAATCGAGAATGGCCGGATTCTGGGGCCAGGCGTCTGTGACATGAAGGTCGGCCTCCTGGCCGGCGTGTACGCCATCAAGGTGCTCCAGGCAACGGGGTTCACCGAGTTTGCAGAAATCACCTTCTTCTGCAACTCGGATGAGGAAGTGGGGTCACCAACTTCGCGCCGTCTGTACGCCGACCTGGCCCGCCAGGCTGACGTGGTTCTGATATTGGAGGCTGCCCGGGCCAATGGAGCGATCGTCAGCGCCCGCAAAGGGGGCGGCATGTACCGTCTGCAAGTGAAGGGGCGGGCGGCCCATGCCGGCATCGAACTGGAGAAGGGGGCCAATGCCATCGTGGAACTGTCGTACCACGTCCAGGCTCTTCACGCCCTCAACGGTCTGTGCCCGGGACTTACCGTGAACGTGGGTGTGATCCGTGGTGGCACCCGAACCAACGTAGTGCCCGACCTGGCAGAAGCCAAGGTTGACTTTCGGATGGTCCGCCGTGAAGACGCTGCTGTTCTGGATGCGGCTGTTCGCGAGGCGGTAGCCACGGTTCACGTCTCCGGGACATCCACGGAGGCCAGCGGCGGCCTGGAAGTGCCGCCCATGGAGAAGACGCCGGCCACCGCTCGCTTGGCCGACCTGGCACGCCAAGTGGCAGCCGAGCTGGGATTTAGCCTGGATGACACTGCCACCGGCGGCACCTCGGACGCCAACTTCGTAGCCGCCTGCGGCATGCCCGTGCTGGACGGATTGGGACCCATCGGGGGGCTGGATCACAGTCCTGACGAGTACCTGGAACTCGACAGCATCGTGCCACGCACCGCGCTCCTGGCCGGCCTGATTCAATCCGTGTGCAGCAACCGAGACAACTAAACAGCAACGACTGGAGAAGCCCGATGTCCGACAATCTGAACGCAGTGCTATCCACCATCCAGACCCAGGGAATACGATGGGTGCGGTTCATCTGGTCTGACAACGCCGGCCTGATCCGGGCCAAGGCGGTTCACACCGCTTTCCTGGACGACTACCTGAAAGGGGATGGCGTGGGCATTGCGGCAGCCCAGCAGGCTCTGCCGGTGATGTACGACGCCCCCTCCCCCGGTTCCGGGCTCACCCCCGCCGGCGAGGTCCACATGCGGGCAGACTGGGCCACCTTCACGCCCCTCCCGTACGCCCCTGGCCACGCCCGGGTCATCACCGACATCTACGATGGGGATCAGCCATGGGGTCACTGCCCGCGCTCCTTCCTGGCCGTGCGTCGCGCCGAGTGGGAGGCTATGAAGGACCTCTCGCATGAGGAAGAGGTCCGTCTCCTGCTGGACCTGAAGTCGATCGCAGCCTACCGCACTGGTTTAGCTGTCGACAAACCTATCTCGGAAGGGGTAGCGGCTTGCTTCCAGAACTTGCGCCAACCGGCTGAGGCCGGCGACCCCGTCCGGCTGGCCTGCAAGCCCCTCAACGACTGGGTGGTGTGGGCGGCCCTGGAGGAGGCAGCTCGCCGGGACATGCCGGTCCAGTTCCACACCGGCTTCGGGGACCCGGACCTGGACTTGCGTTGGGCCAGTCCTGTTCACATGCGGCCGCTTTTCGAGAACCCGTCTTTCCGTCGGGTGCCCTTCGTCCTCCTTCACGTCTCTTACCCCTTCACGCGAGAAGTGGGCTACCTGGCCGCCGTCTATCCAAACGTCCACATCGACCTGGGGCTGGCGATTCCCTTTCTCAGCGTGGCCGGCATGCGTTTCGTCGTCCGCGCTTTCCTGGAACTGACGCCCCTCTCCAAGATCATCTTCTCCACCGATGCCCATCTCATCGCCGAGCTTTTCTACCTGGGCGCTTTGTGGGGCCGGCGGATCCTGGCCGAGGTGCTGGAGGAAGCTGTACGAGACGGCGACCTGACCACACGCGAGGCTGAGAGGGCCGCCGAACTCATCCTGCGTCGCAACGCCATCAAGCTTTACGGCCTGCCGGAGTAGGTCGGGTGTGCTACCCGACCTCGAAAAGGCGGCTAACAAAGCCACCCTACTGCTCGTCGCTTTCCTCGTCGGCGGTTGAGAGGCTGTCAAGGAACTCGGCGAAGGTCAGCAGATCGCGCCGGGCCAGGTCGAAAGTCGGGCGCAAGCCATGCACCAGTTCGGTAACCCGCTCTGGCCGCAGGTTGTACGTGTAGACGTTTCGCACAACGTGGCGAAACTCGAGATACTCTACCAGGGCAGATTGACTCTCTGATGAGAGAACCGCCGGCCGCACGTCAGGCACAGCGAGCGACATCTGAGCTAACAGATCACGGTGCCAGTGCTGGCCGGTGGGCAAGCTTTCATCTATCTCCCTGGCGACGAGTTCAAACAGACGTTCGAGGCCGGCGTAGAAGCCGTGCAGATCGAGCGCAGCAGCAGCCATGAAGTAATCCTGATCCTGGGGCTGCCGAATTGCTTTGGGCAGCGCTCCTTCTGCTCGTTCCACAACCTGTTCCAGGGCCGCTAGCTCGGTTCGCAGTCGCTCCGCGAGTAGCCGATAGCGTGGAATCACA
>JBHIAO010000545.1:0-3887 GCA_046758565.1 Anaerolineae bacterium | reverse complement strand
ATGCGATGCCGCAGCAGCATCTGCAGCGGCTCCGCATCCACCTCAACGACGCGCCCGACCCACCCCAGATCGCCAGCGGGGTGCATCATCTTCTCGACCCGCAGCAGGCCCAAATCGACGCCGCTGAGCCCCAGAGCTTTCACGCCGGCCGCCGTCAATCGGGTCACCAGCCGCTTGTTGACCCGCCCGCTCAGCACCATCTCCACAACCGCTAGCCCCTCATCGTCGGTGACCCGCAACCCTTCGACGTATTGCGGCGTCAGCCCCAATGCTTGCTGAAGCCACGCGATTTCCTTGCCGCCACCGTGCACGATCACCACGTGCTCCTCCATCTGTGCCACGGTCTGACTCAGCGCGTCGAGAAACGCTTCGTCATCCGCCTGACCGCCGCCGACTTTGAGAACCACGGTGGATGAGTGAGCTATCGATCCGTCCATTGGTGAATTCCTCGTTACCCACATCCGTGATGCGTGATCCGTGACGGTTACTGTTCACGCATCACGCATCACGCATCACGCATCACGTTTCACGTCTCCAGCCCCGCCGTCTCCTCTAGCCCAAACATCACGTTGAAATTCTGCACGGCCTGCCCCGAAGCGCCTTTGATCAGATTGTCGATGGCTGAGCAGACGATCAGTTGGTCGTCGCCGGCCAGCGTCAGGGAGATGGCACACCAGTTGGTGTTGACCACGTGACGCAGGCTCGCCAGTTGGCCCGCTGGCAGGACGTGTACGAAGGGCTCGCCGGCATACGTCTCGTGGTACAACGCGCTCAACCCGCCCTCGGACCACGGCTCGGCCAGGGTGACGTACATTGTGGACAGGATGCCCTGGTTGGTAGGCAACAGGTGGGGGGCGAAGGTAACGTTGAGGGGCCGGCCCAGCACAGCCCCCAGTTCGGCTTCCATCTCCGGGATGTGCCGATGCCGATGCCCGATGTTGTAGGGCGAGAAGTTTTCGTGGGCCTCCACGAAGTGGGTCTTGAGGCTGAGCCCACGGCCGGCCCCTGACACCCCCGACTTCGAGTCGACGATCACGTTACTGCCTGCGATGAGCCCTTGCTTTGCCAGTGGGTACAGGCCCAGGATCACGCTGGTGGGGTAGCAACCGGGGTTGGCCACTAGCCGCGCGCCAGCGATAGCTTCGCGGTGGAGCTCGGTCAGGCCGTACACCGCCTCGGCCAGCAGGTCCGTGGAAGTGTGCGGCGCGCCATACCACTGCTCGTAGGCCCCCGCATCTGCGAGCCGGAAGTCGGCGCTGAGGTCGATGGCTCGCACGCCGGCCTCGACCACCCGCTGCACCGTGGGAATCGAGGCACCGTGCGGAAGACACAGGAACGCAGCATCCATTTCATCGACGGGTGCCTCGTCAATCGAAATCAGTGGGATGTCCCACGGGCAGGCGAACACCTCCGAGAGCAGCCCGCCGGCGGACCGCTCCGACGTGGCGAAGCTGATCTCCGCGTTGGGGTGCCGGCGGATGATCTTCACCAGTTCGAATCCGGTGTAGCCAGTCGCACCGAAAATTCCTACTTTCAACATCGTCCTTCACCTCTCCTGCAAAAACATGCCCTGGGCCGTTCGATTCTGTCGGCCAGGGCATGCACCGTTGCACGCGTTGAGAGCACCAAAAAAGCTCTCCAGGTGTCTGGAGAGCTTTACTAGGCGACGTGCGTTGTCGTCTTGATGGAAGCAGGTCTATCCAGACCCTGGCCGTTTCATGCAGCCGGGACGACGACGCGGACGAAATTCGAAAACAAGAGTCTGAATATTCATAGCCATCTTTCTCTGGCTGGAGAGTATATCACGAAAACCCTATTCTGTCAAACGCAGTAAGCGGCGCCGATAGCTTACACGTACTGCGTCTGATACTGTCAATCCTCACCGACAGAAAGAAACACGGACAAAAAGAGAAGAATCTAACGTCCGTGTCGTTTTCTGTCCGTGAGGAGGTTTCCCGCCGGCTCAGATGATCCAGGTCTTGTGTGTTTGTGGAGGCAATTGAGGCGTGCTACAATCGGACAAGTCTACTTGGAGGGTTACTCATGAACAGTGGCAGTCGACGTATCTTCATTCACGGTCTGATTAGCAGCGGTAAGGGGTTCAAAGGTAGACTGCTGCGCCGGCTATTCCCCGATATCCTCACCCCGGACTTCACCGGCCCTCTGGAAGAGCGCATGGCCCTTCTCGTTTCCATCCTCGGGAACAAATCAGGGTGGATCATTGTTGGGTCCAGCTTTGGTGGATTGATGGGGGCGCTTTTCACGTGCCGGCATGCGGAGCAGGTGGAGAAGCTCATTCTGCTGGCGCCGGCCCTCATCTCGCCGGCTTTCGCCGACCCGCCGCCGGCACCCGTTTCGGTGCCGACAGTCGTCTATCACGGGCAGCGAGACGAAGTCCTCCCCCTGGAACCGACCCGCACCCTCGCCGAGCAGGTCTTCGTGAACCTCACCTTCCACGCCGTAGACGATGACCACCGGCTGCACAAGACCGTGCAGGAGATCGATTGGCCGGCTCTGCTGAGCGACTGACTGTCGTGAGGCAGGAGCGCGTTAAGGGGTACTCGTTGCTCCCTACAGCCCCGGCTGGAGGGTCCCGCAAGGTTAGGGCAAACCGAGCACCGAACCGTCATTGAGCCCTGACCATGATCATCGGCAGAAACCGGATGCAATCGGGGCAGCGGATGAGGACTGAACCGCCGTTCGACGTGCCAGGGACGCTCTGGCCCGATGTATTGCCAAACGAGGCGGCCGGATCTTGCGAGAAAGTGACCGCTGCGGTCGTTGCGTTGGATGGTCTATTCACCGCATCGAGCGTGATGGTGGTAATCGTCCCATCCGGCAATGAAGCCAGGGGTGGCAACGTATCGGCGATGAGGATGTCTAGCTCGCCGTCGGTGTCATTTCCGTCAAGGGTGACCGAAGCGCTAAACGCACTCGGCAGGTAGAGAGTAATCGTGTCAGGCAGGCCGTCATGGTCGCTGTCACCCGGGTTGAAAGTGAGTAAGGTCTCATCATAGTCCACCGAGAAGACAGTGGAAGCAATGCTATGGCCGTTGCTCGTGAACTCGACCGGCACAGCCACACTGCCGCTGGGCGATGCTGGTACCTGATCAGGAATCACTAGCGTGGGACCATCGGTGAGTACGGTTGAGGCAGCGGGGACACGTAAGCCAGTTGTCGCGGTGAGACCATGCGTCGTGACTTTGCACTTGCCTGCGCTGCCGGCGTTGAAGATGGCCTGAATCTCGCCGGGTGTCAGTACACGGCTATACAGCGAAATCTCATCCTCCAGCCCATCAAAGAAGAGTGACTCACCCCATGTCGACCTGAGGCCACCGAAGCTTAACGCCTCTGTAGGAGCTTCTCGTGAAGCTGTCGAGGAAGCGACAGCCTGCCCGTCGACGTAGAGATCATAGCTATCCGAAACGTAGTCAAAGGTCAGCGCAAGATGCGTCCACACCCCACGGACAAGCGGGCTAGGAGTGTCAAAGTCAGCAACACAGCAACTACCGAGGTTAACTCGAAGTCGATTAGGACCACCAATACCCCCATCAGGCCCCGTAACCTTGATCCAAAGCCTGTCATCTCCGTTGGCCTTGCCGAATGTTCCTATTATTCCATGATCACCGGACAAAGAAAACGGATTGACCCAGAGTTCGAGCGTGCCTTTGGAGGGTAATGCCATGGCTGTGTCTGCAACATCGTCCACGCCATCGAACTTGAAGGCACCGGCGACCTTTCCTGGCTCACCGGCCTGTGCACCGTTTCTTAGCTGGGCATGATTATTGTTGCCTGAGATGTCATTCGCGTCGCTGTCTCCCGGCCACCAAGCGGCCAGACCCGACGGAGGGGTAATGCACTCCAAACTGCCGCCGCACGCGCCAGGT
>JBHIAO010000544.1:0-3892 GCA_046758565.1 Anaerolineae bacterium | reverse complement strand
CGGCCGCCGGGCCAGCCCCTCAGTTCCGTGACCATTGACCCGCCAGACGCGCTCGACCACCCATCCGCGTCGTTTACGTTTCGCAACAGCCTCCGCCAGGTCACCCACGCGCAGCCCGATTTTGCGGTGCAAGGCCGGCGTGAGCACGGGATCATCCCGCGTTGCCACCGCGTCTGACCGGAGATAGCCGGTGTTGCCGCGTGCGATCTCGAGCAGTCCGGAGACGAGACGCTCATCCGGCGACAGATCCGGCTCAGGTGGGGCCGGCTCTGGTTCCCACGGCTCCGGGCTCCTGCCGGATTGTCCGTGACGGGGTGGGAATGCGATTGACATTGGTCGTGATCCTTCCTTTCGGGGCTTAGAACCCGCGTCTAAACGACGCGGGAATCGTTCTCACTGACCTGGAATACCGGCATTTGACGTCGTGTTCGTATCATGCTACACTCAATTCACGATTCGATCATATAGAAAGGCAAACGCATGTCAGCACAGGGTAACTCTCCCACACCTGGGGATTTGAATGATCTCTTGGAGCATATCCAAAACCGAGGAACTCCGTTCCGAATCGATGGGGCGACCGGAACGTATTATGTTCTGAGCGCTGATCAGTTGATTGCCTTGCTTCGCGCTATTTCGGAGGATGGCGAACCTGTCCTGTCGTTCGCGCCACATGATTTTGGGCTAACAGAGGCCGATTTGGCTGCCTATGAGGCACGACGAAAAGCTCGACGTGAACACATCAATCTCGACACCCTAGCTCCGCTCGATCCCAATCTGGAGCAACGTCTGCATCATTTGAGCCAGGTTCAGCATGAACGGCCACTTTCTGAAGGCGAAGCGAGTGAGCGCGAGCAACTGCTACACGAACTTGAGACTGCCATACTTGACAACCTCCAGGCTTCAATGAAACAGGCCGGCTAGCGGCGGATGGCAGAGCAGTTCCGCAAGCTGCGCGATCTCCTTGAAGCGCGTGCCGACGGGCGTTGCGAGTATTGTCGGCGCTATCAAGAATTGATTGGCGAGACTTTCTTCGAAGTTGAACATGTCATCCCTCAATCTCAAGGTGGCCCTACGGTTCCAGACAATCTTGCCTTCGCCTGCCGGCGTTGCAACTTGCTGAAGGGTAACGCCATCGAAGCTCTCGACCGTCGAACTGGCCGGCTCGCGCCATTGTTCAATCCACGGCGTGACCGCTGGAGTGATCACTTCCGTCGCAGCCGTGACAAACTCCGAATATACGGTCGGACGGCATCGGGCCGTGCGACAGTGGAGAGACTGAGATTGAATAGCCAAGCAGAGCAGCGCGCGAGACAAATCCAGCGTGAATACCTCTCAGACGTTTTCCCTCTTGACTGAACTCTTGCCTTCAGCCACGTCCCCGCCCTGTCGGTCAGAAAGTCGTCGATGTCCAAGCGCTTGTAGAGACGTTGCTCCACCTCGTGGGGTAGGGGATCGGCCGACATAGCTCGATACAGCGTGACCGCAGATACGCCACGTCATTATCAGTACTTGGGGAAACTGAGCGCTAACCCTTCCGCAGGTTGCCGATTAGACGCCAAGATCGTTTTGGAGCGCGTGTTGCATAACATAATCAAAACCTGCGGGAGGGTGATCAAAGGAAACTCCCAGGTACTGATTATAGCCCATCACAGATCGTAACGGAAATGAGCCAGGGATGGGGTCAGCTCTCAGAACTGTTCTTTCAGTCCCACGGCTTCAGCCTCCGGTGTTGGGCTTGCGCGCAGGACTCATCTCTGCTAGCATATAACAAACGTGGGTGCACACGAGAGGAGCAGCAGACGGATGGGTGTTCCACAAATCGACTATGCCGAGGTGTGGCGTGACATGCTGGAGGCGTGGGGGCTACCACCGGAGATCGCCGGCCAGCAGCCCGAGCCTGAAAAGCCCGAAGACGAAGGCGACGGGTGGCAGCACCTGGCGCTGCACTTCCAGCGGATGGCCGAGCAGGCGCTGGAGGAACCACCTGGGCCGCTGATTTCGCGGGTTCTGGACCGGGCTACCGCTGGCACCACGGTGCTTGACGTGGGCGCCGGCACTGGCCGGCAGACGCTGCAACTGGCGCCGTACGTCGGTCGTGTCATCGCCGTCGAGCCATCGCCGGCCATGCGCGAGTTCCTGGCGGATGAGCTTGAAAAGCGCGGCCTCAAGAATGTGGAGCTTGTCCCCGATCGCTGGCAGGACGCCCAGGTTCCCGTGGCAGACATCGTCGTGTGTGCGAATGTGCTGTACGACGTTCAGGATCTGGTGCCCTTCCTCCGTAAGTTGGACGAACAAGCCCGAGAGGCGTGTTTCATCGAGATCACCTTTCGGCATCCTCTGACGCCGATGAACGAGCTGTGGCGCCGCTTTCAGGGCATTGAACGCCCGGAGCGGCCCGACTACTTCGACGCTGTCGCGGTCTTCCACCAGATGGGCATTCATGCCAACGTGCAGATCGAGCGTGTGCCGGCGAGCTTGTGGTACTCCGACCTGGACGAGGCCGTGGAGAGTTTTCGCCGGCGGCTTCATCTGGAGCCGGATCCCCAGCGTGACGCCGAGTTGCGCGACTACGTCCACAAGAATAGCCGTAAAGCCCAAGGCCGCATCTACCCAGGTCCGCCGGCACGGCGTATCGTCATCCTTTGGTGGGAGAAAGAAAAGGAATCGCAAGCGACGTATCAAGACCATTGTTCCAACACCACCCCCCGATACCACTGCCAGAACCGCGCCACCCCTTCCTCGACGGAGATTCTCGGCTCGTAGCCTAACAGCCGGCGCGCCTTGGTGACGTCGGCGTAGGTGTAGGGGATGTCGGCTGCCGGCATAGGTTTGGGGATCAGGTCTGATGGCCGGCCGGCGTTCCGTTCAACGAGGCGGATAAAGTCGGCCAGGAGCACGGGCTCGCCGCGTCCCAGGTTGATGATTTCGTAGCCCAACGGGCGATCCACGGCTGCCACGACGCCGGCCACGATGTCATCGATGTAAGTCCAGTCGCGGTGCATCTGCCCGTGGTTGTACACGGGTACCTGGCGATCGAAGAAGATGTTGTCCAGCACTTTGTAGGCCATCATATCGGGCCGGCCGCGGGGACCGTAGACGGTGAAGAACCGCACCGCCGTGAAGTTCAGACCGTACAGGTGGTGGTAGGCGTGACCAAGCACTTCACCCGCTTTCTTAGATGCCGGATACGGTGCCAGCGGACCGTTGCAGGGGTCCGTTTCGATGAAGGGAATGGTGCGCGTGTTGCCGTAGACGGAAGAGGTGGAGGCGAACACGAAAATCGGCTGAAGGTTGAGGGTTGAAGGCGTTGTCCTGAGCTTGTCGAAGGATTGAAGATTCGGACCGAGACGGCCCACAGCGGCGTCAAGCAGGACCAGCGTGCCGTTGAGGTTCACGTCGTAGTAGAGGTGGGGGTCTCCGATGGAGGCGCGCACGCCGGCCATCGCCGCCAGATGCACCACAGCGTCGAAACGATGCTTGGTGAACAGGTGAGAGACCAGATCCCGGTTACGGATGTCGCCCTCGATGAACGTGAAACCCTTCGACGGGCTCAGGGCGGCGCGTGTTGTGTCGTGTGTGTTGCGCCGTAATTCAGCTAGATTGGCCCGTTTGCGAGCGGGGTCGTAGTACTCATTGAGGTTGTCCAGGCCGATGACGGTGTCGCCACGCTTGAGCAGCGCTTCGGCGACGTGACTGCCGATGAAGCCGGCCGCGCCGGTAACGAGTACGTTCAACAGATCTCCCTCGCGCCCGTTGTGTAGAAGTCGATGATGCGCTGGAGCGTTTCGTCCAGGCTGCTCTCGGGTTCCCATCCCAGCAACGCCTGAATCCTCGATGTGTCCGGCACCCGCCGGCGCATGTCCTCGAAGCCTTCCTCGTAGGCCTCGTCGTA
>JBHIAO010000543.1:0-3908 GCA_046758565.1 Anaerolineae bacterium | reverse complement strand
ATGACGTCCATGGCTCGCACCCGACCCATTGTACTGCATGGCTCAGAGGGTCAGAGGTGACAGCCTTTCTTGCTCGTGTGACGCGAGTCCTGGTCCGGCCAGGCTGCTGCCTGGCATCACTTATGCACGCTTGAAGGCTCAAATACTGGAGGGGTGCCAACTGGCTACAAAATTTAGCCAAAGCTGTAAAGCGTATCTAGTGGAATGTGAAAAAAGAGCTGTCTGCGGTAGAGACGGTTCCGAGCCCTGGCTACGCGTTGACAGAAACGGGCTGACAACATGACAAAAAGTGGCCATAAAAGAGCAACCGGTAAGGCGATGCGAGACGATCACTCACCCAACACCACAGCCCCTTCCAGGCATACGCGTGCCTGTAGCCCCAAGGGCTTTTCCGTGCCGGAGCTTCTGGTGGTCATCGGCATCATCGCCATCCTCGCGCTCATCGCCCTCCCCTGGCTCCTCCCCTACCTCCAGGCTACCACCGTGAAGAGCAGCGCCGAGGAGCTCCAGAGCGGTCTGAACCGGGCCAAATCGCTCGCGGTGACCACCAGGCAGAATATCTGCGTCCAAGTGGTCGGGAACCAGTATCGCTTCCTGCAGGGCGGGTGCGCCGGACCAGCGTGGGTCGGCGCGGGCACCGACGCCACGGGGGCCTTCACGCTCCCGAGTGGCGTCACGATCACCAACGGCGGGACGAATCCCATCTTTACCCAGTTTGGAACTGCGAGTCCGACCGGCATCTTAACCGTAAGCGGCTCCAGCGGGACCTCACTCACTGTGACAGTCCTGCCCTCTGGGGCGATCACGATTCCATAGGTGCCCATGAGATCATTCAGCCCCGCGCGTCACGGTCAGCGGGGGTTCACCCTCGTCGAGCTCTTAGTAGCCCTCGCCGTGGTGGGACTGGTTATGGCCGCAGTCGTGACTCTCTATGTGACCGGCAGCAGGATTTATACCGCCGGGACCGGCCGGGCCGATGCCCAGCAGGCTGCCAGGGCCGCCATGGTGATGCTGGCAGAGGATCTCCGGCTCGCGGGATCCGGCTATCCAACCGTGTCCGGGCTGCCGAAGATTACGGCTGCCACCGCCACCTCCATCACCTTCTGGGGTGATCTCACCAACGGCTCGACCATCCTGTCACAGGATGTGAACGCGGGGGACACAGCCCTCGCCGTTGATAGCGCTGCGGGCGTCAAGCCAGGCGATACCATCTACCTGATCAACGGGGGTGCGTACGAGGCGCTTGCCGTCTCGTCGGCCGGCGGCACGAGCATCGCCGTGGGCGCAGGGACCACTGCCTCTTATCCCCAGTTCACGCAGGTGGGCCTGCCGAAGGCCATAACCTACTCTTGGAACGCGGCTACCCGGACGCTGTCCAAGGACGCTGGTGACGGGGTCGGAGCGCAGCTCCTGGCTGACGGCGTTCAAGCCTTTCAACTTCTCTACTTCGATACGGGCGATGCCGCCATTCCGGAGGCAAGCCTGGCGGCAAACCTGGAGAACATCCGGCGCATCACGATCACCATGACCGGTGAGGCGCCGGGCCAGAATCCTCCAGTCTTCACCATCACCTCTGATGTCCGTCCGAGGAACCTTTAGGTCCATGACGGTGGCGAGAGGGAGGACACGACTATGAAGCAGTTCAAAGCTATCCGATCCATAAACTCTGAGAACGGCGTGGCCCTCATTCTCGCCCTCCTGGCCATGCTGATGCTGTCGCTGTTCGGGCTGACCCTCCTCGGGATCGGCATGACCGAGGTGACGATCGAGACCAATTGGAAGGATTATAGCGAAGCCTTCTACGCCGCCGAGGCCGGACTCGCGTCGGGCCTGGTGGATTTACGCGCCCTCCTGGCAACGAACCCGACTCCCACCCCGAGCGAGCTGGCCTTCGCTCCGCCGAGCCTTTCCAACCCTGAGCTCTCCTTCGACACCTTCCAGGTCCAGCAGGTCGGGCCGTATCAAGGGAACTACCAGGGCCTACTCGCCGTCACTACAGACTACACGATCACCGCCCAAGTGAGTGGGGCCGGCGGCACCAGCGCGAGCCTCACGCAGGTAGTCCATTATATGGAAGTGCCGCTCTTCCAATATGGCGTCCTCTACGGAAGGGGGGTGGACTTAGAGATCGCCCCCGGCCCAGCCATGACCTTTAACGGACGGGTCCACAGCAACAGCGACATCTACGTGGCCGCGGGCT
Organism: Anaerolineae bacterium; assembly: GCA_046758565.1. Taxonomy (GTDB): domain Bacteria; phylum Chloroflexota; class Anaerolineae; order Epilineales; family JAANWY01; genus JBHIAO01. The sequence goes on along the minus strand of JBHIAO010000543.1, from coordinate 1,708 downwards.
CCAGTTTGAGCTTTGACTCGTTCATGTCGACCGCCGGGAACGTTTATCGTCGTCTCAAACGAAGTACGGCCATCCCCTATGGGAACAACCCCCAGATCATGGACGACGGCGGCACATACCAGACTCTCAACTTTGATCATGAGTACCAGCCTGGTTTCGGCAGTACGTGGTCGGAGAGCGAGTGGAAAAGCGCCGCGCAGAGCACGTTCGGTGGTAAGGTCCAGGACAGCGCCATGGGGGTGGAGGAGATTGTCCCCCAAATTCCCGAGCTGTTCTATGACCCTGCAAATCCGGATGTCGTGGCTCATCAGCTCATCGAGATGCCCAAGGGGCCTGATCCTCCCGAGCTTCTGGAAGCCAAGCTTTACTCCAAGGCAGATCTCCGGATCATCGACGGCATTGCCACCGATGCAGTCGGAAACCCGGTTGCTCTCCCCCCCGGCGCGCTCACCACAAAGACCTTCTATGACAAACGCGAAGAGCGGACGATGACCGTTACTGAGGTGGACGTCGGACTCGTGGCGACGAGCTTTTCAGGCGGCGTCCTGTATGTGGCTCGGACGGGGGCGGCTGCCGGGGGCGAAGGGGTCCGCCTCGTCAACGGCGCCACGCTGCCGGGTGCTGGGCTCACTGTCGTTTCCGAAAACCCGGTCTACGTGCAGGGGGATTACAACACGGTGAACCAGGTGGCAGCCGCCGTCCTGGCCGATGCCATTACCGTCCTCTCCAACAACTGGGGCCCAAACGATTCCGATAACAAGGGCAGTCAGGCCACCAGTAACAGGCCAGCCACGAGCACCACGGTGAATGCCGCCTTTGCCCTCGGGCCCAGCGCCGAATCGCAGCTGAACCAGGGGAACGGACAGCTCGAGAACGTCATCAGGTTCCTCGAGAACTGGAGTGGGGACACGCTTAACTACGAGGGCTCCATCATCGCCCTCTGGCACAGTCTGCAGGCCACAGGCGACTGGCGGTGTTGCGGCGACAGCGGCAACAACTACTATAGGCCACCCATTCGGAACTGGAGCTACGACACTTCCTTTAACACCACCCAACCTCCGGGATCGCCAGTAGGGATCGTTGTTGCGAAGGGCCGGTGGTCTCGAAGCTAAGGGTGCCGTGATGGGAACTGCGTCGAATCAGCGAGGCATGACCCTGATTGAGGTGCTGATCGCGATGGCGATTCTCACGCTTGGCCTCGCCGCGCTTATGATCGCCCTCTCGACCGGCCACTCCGATGTCGTCGCCAGCGGCGGCCAATCCAAGGCGACGGCCTATGCGAGACAGATCCTGGAGCAGTTGAGAAACCAACCCTTTGATCCCGGTCCTACCAACGGCACCGACACCCCTGAGCCCGAAGTCACCAGAACGTGGTCGATCACGCCGGTCGGGGCCACCGTCGCTCCGAACCGCCTGGCGCGGATCACCGTCACGGTGACCTGGAGGACGGGTTCGGCCCGGCTGCAGAACATCGTTCTCGAGACGATGCGAGCGGAGTGATCCGAAGAATCCTACGAGGTCTGGGAGCTGAGTTCGGCGGTCACCGAGCTGAATGACCGGGTTCGCGCCCAGGACCGCGCGGACAACCCCCTCCCCCCTCCCCCCCCGCTAGGCCCTCGGCTATCTGACGCCCCAGCAGTTCTTCCTGCTGCTGGCCTCAGCCAGCGCACACTCAAGGACCCTCCATATGCCGGACGAGTCCACAGCC
>JBHIAO010000542.1:0-3917 GCA_046758565.1 Anaerolineae bacterium | reverse complement strand
CGGTGCCGGCTGGCCGCACAGCGTGCACCGGGATCAGCGCATCAACGAAATCAAGGCGGAACCAGCAGTCGGTGCTGCCGTCCCCCATCTCGCCGGCCTGACATTCAGCCGGCTCCGGGGGCTGCTCCCTCACCCGCGACCACCGTTCCTCGGTGAGGTTGTGTTGCCAGGTCCACAGTGCCGGCCCGTCATCGCCCACATAGTCCGCGTCCTCCAGGCCGCAGGGGTACGGCAGACCCAGGTTGTAGCAGGCCGCGTGCCGGCGGACGTACTCGGGTGTGGCCAGGATGTAGCGGTACTCCAGGTCGAGGATGCTGTCCGCCGCGGTGAACTTGTAGCTGTGAGAGGTCATCTTGACCTTGTTCCCCTCGTCGTCGCTGGTGCGCACCAGGAAACGGTCGATCTGGCCGTAGGAGTGGCCCAGCTCGTTCACCCCCAGGTTAAAGCGCTGATAGAGGAACAGGCCGTAGACTTCCTCTTCATTCAGTACCCCGATCCAGTTGTCGCTGGCGGAATCGTACAGCTTCTTGGGTACGGGCAGGCTTTGGAGCGGCACCCGTTCTTTGTGGATCTTTCCCCGGTCGCCGTAGACGGCCCAATCGAACAGGCCCCGGGCATGGGCCTGCGGGATCGCGTGTCCCGGCATGGGATGCCCCTCCCCGTGCCGCACCGGGTCGCCAGGATGGTGCAGGCGGAGCTGGAAGATCGCCTCCGGACCCTGCAGGCAGACGTACATCTCGGCCCAGACGTCCTCACGGTTGTATCCCTGATCCGGGAAGGGGCGCTCCCAGCCGGGCTCTTTGGGCCAACCATTGCACAGCGCCTGCCCGTCGGGGCATTCCGTCAGGCGGGCGTCGAAGCTGCTCTGGCTGGCGTCGATGTTGAACCACTCCTTCGGATCGGCCGAGGTGTAGCTCCCCGGACAGCAGGTGCAGTTGTTCGGGTCCGGGTCGCAGGTGCACGCCTTCCCCTGGGGGTCCCGGCAGAAGGGGCCGCCGGCGTGCACCCGCCAGCGAAAACGGTTCTTCCAGTACGCTTTTCCGATATAGCCGGGCGCGTTCGGATCCGTGTAGATGGGATCATCGACGGAGGTGGGAGCCTCGAAGTTGGTCGGGCGACCGAAAGAGCGCCACATCCCGGTGCGCAGGTAGACGCGGCGGGGGCCCACCTCCGCAACGGTGGGGGCGGGGAACGCCGAGTGATCCTCGGCCGCGTTGCCACTTGCCGGATCGGTGGGATCCCGCAGGCGGAAGGGTTCCCCGGTCAGCGATATGATCTGCTCGTCGGTCCAGAGGTCGCGGTCGAGGCCGCAGTTGTCGCCGATAGGATCAACCCGCGGACTGCAGTAGTGGGCTGCCACCAGCGCAATATCCACGACATCGATGACGTCGTCCTGGTTGAGGTCGTAGGCGGCCAGATCCCCCGGCTCCGTGCTGCGCCACACGTTCGCGATCTCCGTGATGTCGATGATGTCCACTCTCCCATCACCGTCCAGGTCGTAGGTGGGATTGCAAGGCGGGCCCGCCCAGCAGGTCGCCTCATTGTAGGCACAGTCCGGCGCGGCGGTGATAAGGCACCCACCGTTGGGGGAGCCATCACACCCTCCCATGGAGTTAGGGTTCCAGTTGGAGCCCAGCATGCAGCTCTCTTTGCTCTCATCCCGGTCGCGCAGCGCCACGCTGAACTGGGTGCCGGTGCCGATAACGTTGTGCACAAAGTGGGGGGTGCCGGTCTCGATGCCGGCGGTGCGGTCCTTGGGGTCGTAGTTCTCGTCCCCCCAGATGTAGGACCACTCACAGCGGGGAACGCAACCCGGCTCCGGATCAGACAGCGTGCAGGGGGTTCCGTCCTGTTTGAGCCCCGGGTTGGAGGGCCGGCTATCGCATCCCCCCTGGCCCTCATCGCCGCCCCGGAGGAGCCAGCGGCGGCCGGCGCGATCGGGCGGGTAGCGGGGGTCATCCGGGTCGGTGGTGGCGGGGGGCTCGCCGCCGGGCTGCCCCGACCAATCCGGGGCATCCCGCTCAAGATCCACCTTGCGCTGGAAGTCGAACACCTTGCCGCCGCCCCCGTCCGCGAAGGTGATCTGGATGTAGTCGTTCTCCATAGTCACGGCACGCACCAGGCGCCACGCCGCCTCCCCGGGTACGCACTTCCGAGGCTGAAAGAAGCAATCCCCCAGAGGCGTCGCCACGGGGAAGTAGCCGACGGTGACCCGCGTACTGGGATCCCCAACGCACGAACCGAAACTGCCAGGGGGACAGTCACACTGGATCGTGCCGCCGCATCCGTCGTCGAGGAGGCCGCAAGCTGGCGCCAGGTCCTGACACGTCGCCGGGACGCAGGCCAGATCGCCGGCGGCCGTGTCGCGTCCACGCAACACCTCGCCCGATGCACTGACCGCCAGCCCAAGGAGCAGAATGGCGACCATTGCCTGTCTGAGCATCGTTGGACAATTGTAAACCAAGAGCCTTGGCAAGTCAACGACACGGCTGTCCCCCTATTGGGTCGCCACGGCCGCGATGTCGAGGATATCAGCGTGCTGTCATCGCAACTGTCCGCCCCCGTCCCCTGCGCCCAATCGGAGGCGAAGACCACGTACCGGCCGTCGCGGGAGATGCTGGCCCGCGTAGGTAGACCGATTTTACATATTGTTCACATAGGCATTACGCCCTCCTAACTCGATTGGGCTATCATATGGACAAGGAGTAGGGCACTGTCTGGGTTGAGGGGGATGTCCATCCTGTTCCTGCTGCTTTACATAGTTGCTCTGCTGACGCAGTAGCCCCGGATCCGATCTGGATTGTGTTGGGATCGGACGCACCGCACTACTCCGACGTCGGAGGTGGAACGATGGTTAGACGATACATGCTCATCACACTGGCCTTACTCATTGCCGGCCTGGCGCTGGCCACGCTGCCGGCTGTTGGCTCCGAACCGGTCGAAACAGCCACCATTGTCGTGGATGCGGGGACCGTGACCGGTACGATCCGCAGCCTGCAGGGGATCAACGCCGGCCCTCTCAGCCGGGGCAGGCGAACCCACCTGTTTCGCCAGTACCAGGACCTGGGCGTGGACTACGTGCGGACACACGACTACTACGGCCCGGCCGACATGCACGTCCTCTTCCCCGGCCTGCAGGCCGACCCGAATGACGAAGCCAGCTACGACTTCGACTCTACCGATCGCGAGTTGGCGGCCATCAAGGGCGTGGGAGCCGAGGTCCTCTTTCGGCTGGGCTACAGTTGGGGCAATCCCGCGGCTCCGGTGACATACGTCGCCTCGGCGGATCGTGATGCCTGGGCGCAGGCCGCAGTCCACGTCGCCATGCACTACAACGACGGCTGGGCCGGCGGCTTCGACTGGGACATCGAGTACTGGGAAGTGTGGAACGAGCCGGACATCTCCAAGTTCTGGGCAGGCACACGGGAGGAATACTTCCAGCTCTACGAGGCGGTTGCCCGGGCCCTCAAAGACTACGACCCTACCCTGAAGGTGGGCGGACCGTCCTGGTGTTGCGACCAGACCTTCTTCCGGGACTTCCTGGCCTATGTTCGCGACCATCAGGTGCCTCTGGACTTCGTCTCCTGGCACTACTACGGTAGCCCGGCCGGGATACTGGAACGAGCGCGGGGAATTCAGGCGGCGCTGGACGCCTACGGTTTCACCGACACGGAGAACCTGTTCACCGAGTGGAACATATCACCCCAGGCCAACTACGAGCATCTGTATGACGCGGCCAACGCGGCCTATACCGGCGTCGTGCTGAGCCACCTGCAGGACACCAGCGTGTCCATCGCCAACCGCTACCGGGGCGATAGCGGGTTGGGGCTGTTCAGTCCGGAGGGGTTCTACTACAAGCCGGCCTACACCTTCCTGGCCTTCCGGCGACTGCTGGAGACGCCGCAGCGCCTGGCGGC
>JBHIAO010000541.1:0-3918 GCA_046758565.1 Anaerolineae bacterium | reverse complement strand
TCAAACTCGATGGGCCTTACTTGCAGGTGTAGGTTTTGGAGTACAAGGTTAACTGTGCTGACACCGGCCTTCTTCTCCGAGCGGCAGTGGCTCACCCAGCTGCAGGAGCGGATCAGATTTTTCCCTCAGCCTTGAGTTTCAGTGTGATTCTCTCTATCAGATCCTTTTTCGACACCTTGCCGAAGGCCGACATCGGAAACTCGTTCATGATCTCCACCCGTTCGGGGAGCTTATGCTTTGCGATTTCCTGCTTGGTGAGGAAGGCAACCAGTTCCTCAAAGCTCAACGCACGGCCACTGCGCAGGATCACGCAGGCGCACATGCGCTCGCCTAGAACCGGGTCAGGCATCGGAATGCAGGCCACGTTCTGGACAGCGGGATGGGTCAGGATGAGGTTCTCGATCTCCTCAGCGCTGATCTTCTCTCCACCCCGGTTGATCAGATCCTTTTTACGCCCCTCAACCAGGTAATTGCCCGAGGGGTGCTGTCGCATCAAATCGCCCGTGCGGTAAAATCCGTCGGAGGTAAACGCCCTGGCATTGTGCTCGGGCGCTCCGTAATAGCCCCTCAGCGTGTAGGGACCGCGGGCCAGGAACTCGCCGACCTCGCCGGGGACCACTTCATTATCGTCGTCGTCCACGAGTCGGACTTCGTCGTCGGGGCTGATAGGACGCCCCACCGTCTCCATTCTCACCTCCTCGGGATCGTCCAGCCGGACGAACATCAGCATCCCCTCGGCCATGCCAAAGTTCTCCTGCACGGTGACGCTCGGGATGAGCTCTTTGGTGCGGCGGCGGACCTCGGGCTGAAGCCGCTGGCCGCCGCTCTGAATGACCTCCACCGAAGAGAGGTTAAACTGCTTGATCGACGGGTCGTTGATCCAGCGGATCAGGAGCGCCGGAACCACGTGGATGTGGGTCACCCGGTGACGCTCGATCAGGGGAAAGATGTCGGCCGCACGTGTCGTGGTCGCCAGAACGACCTTGCCGCCGCTCAACAGGAAACCCTGCAAGCCGGGGCAGGCCAGCGGCAGGTTGTGAGCCAGTGGCAGCACGTCCAACAGGACCTTGCCGGGCCCGACGCCGGTCACCGCCACCGCTGCTTTGGAGTTGTAGATATAGTCGTTGTGGGTCCGTGGGATGAGCTTTGGCACCCCGGTCGTCCCCCCCGAGAGCTGGAACAGCGCAGGATCCTCGGGATCAATTGCTATGCCCTTTAGCTCTTCAGCCGAACGCCTGGTCCCTCGCTCGATCAGATCGGTCAACGACAGGAATCCCTTCGGCGCATCGCCCAATATAATACCCAGGCGTAGCGTCCCCCCCGCATCGCGAATCCGCCGGATGATGTCGGTATAGTCAAAGTCCCTGATCCGGTCGGGCGCCACACACGCCATCGCGCCGGACACTTCGACAAACTGGCTCACCTCGCGGTAGCGGTGTGTGGGCAGCGCCATGATCGGGATGCAACCTATTTTCTGGAGCGCAAAGTACAGGTAGACGAACTCAACGACGTTTGGAAGCTGCATGACCACACGGTCGAGCGGCTTGAGGCCTTCGTCCAGCAGGTTGAGCGCCAACCGCTCCGCCCGTTCACCAAGCTGGGTGTAAGTGACGGACCGATTGCGGTCGACGATCGCCACCCGATCGGCGTACTTGGCGAACGCCTCTCCGAAAGTGTCCGCGAGGGACCGACCCTCCCAGTAGCCCTTCGCGCGGTAGCGGGCGGCGAACTCGGGCGGAAACCGAACTACGCCCTCAAGCATCCTGCGCTCCCCCTACCACTTCGGCTGTACTTTCCATGCAGGGACTGGTCAGGTCGTACTGGAGAACCCACCGTCGACGATAATAATCTCGCCGGTGACGAAGCGATTACTAACGATGAGGCTCAGCATAGTCTCGGCCACCTCATCGGCTGTCACGCAGCGCTTGAGCGGCGTATAGCGGGCACGGCGCGCCATCAGCCCCTCGTAATTTTCGCCGAGGGTCCTCTGCATCCAGTCACCCTCCACCCACCCTGGCGCGACAGCGTTGACGCGCACCTTGGGCCCCAGGGCCCCGGCAAGGGTCTTGGTCAAGTTTGCGACGGCGGCCTTGCTGGCTGCGTAAGGAAGAGGCTGCGGGCCGGGGCGCAGGCCGGCGATGCTACAGGTGTTGACGATGCAGCCATTGGGCGATTCCCGCAAGAGAGGTGTGGCGGCCCGTGTGACGAGAAAAAGCCCGAGCACGTTGACCGCGAAGACACGGTTCCACTCATCAACCTTTACCTTATCAAACTCCTTGGGCTCGACATCGATCGTTGTGCCTGCGTTGTTGATTAGAACGTCGAGGCGCTTGAACTCCCTTTTCGTCGCATCGAGCATGGCGCGCACACAGGTGTCATCGCTCACGTCGCACCGGAACAGCAGCGTCCGTGCCCCGGCGGCCTCGGCATCTTGTGCGGTGGCCCTAGCGGCCTCTTCGCTGCGGTTGAAATTAACCACCAGGTCGTATCCGCTCCTGGCCAATGCCAGCGCCGCACTTCGCCCAATCCCCGTCCCCGCACCGGTAACCAGAGCGACGGGCTTAGCGGCATTCATCAGTGGACCCTATCAATCGGTCTCTAGATCCCTTGCACCACACGTAAGGACCTCGGAAAGATTGGCCGCCACATTGCTTGGTCTTTCGAATTCAACGGCGTAAACTGCATAGGTCATGGGTACCGGCCAGAGCAGTTATTCGAGAAAGTGGGCTGCCCCCGGACCCCTATTTGGTGGAGAAAATATCCGATTAAGGATTGTGATGTCAACGATAGTCGAAAAGGAGGTCTAGCTCATGTCTCCAGATGAACTCATAGGCGAATTGTGGGGTTTTGCCCAAGAAGTGCCGATGGAGCAGCACCCATGGTTTCAGGGAATCATTCAGCACCGCTGGAGTCGAGAGCAGATCATTCTCGGTGAGATCCAGCACTACTTACGGGTACGGACCAACCCTATCTTCTTCGGCTTTATTGCAGTGAACGCGGTGGCAGATAAACAGTACGGGCTAATGGACGTGGTGCTGGAGAATTTCATGGAGGAACTCTCTAGCCCGCGGAGCCATCCGGAGGTTCTCCTTCAGTTCCTCGAGGAGGGCGGGATTTCGCGCGAGGAGGCGGATTCTGCCGAGCCCACCCCGGGCACCATGGCGGCAATCGAGATGATTACGGGGTGTTGCCAAAGGCGCTCGGCACTGGAGGGCGTCGCGATGCTGAGCTTCGTGGAGAGCCAGCACGGAGGAGCCGACGGCGTTGCCGCCAAGGTGTACCGTGAGCTTAGGGGACATTACGGGTTTTCAGAACGGGCTGTCGAAACCTACCGGCTGCATGCCGAGCAGGATGCCGGCCACGGGGCACGTCAGATCGAGGTCATCCGCCGCTACGCCACTGATCCGGAAACCCAGGAAAAGGTGAAGCGCGCAGTCAAGTTGGGGGTGACCGCCTTCACGCTGGAGTGGGATGGGCACGTCCAGGCCATCACGGGAAAGCGCCAGTTCTGGAGCGGAGCTACGCCCCTCAGATTGTGCCAGCTTCCAGTGCGGCTTCCCGAGATGAGCCGCCAGTAACAGCCCACGTTGCTGCTCTAGATCGGCCAATCCTTGGGAAGCTGTCTCCGCCACTTTAGGTACTCCGGGTCATCCCCGAAATCCCGGCTAATACGCTCGAGGGCGCTGAGCAGTTTCTGAAGATCGAGGTGAAGGGTGTTAGAGACCATACCCGTGGTCTCTTCGAAGCCGAGGCCTCAATTTTTATTTCAGCCGCGCAGCCTCTGGAGTATGGTGCGATCTTTTTCATTCAAAGGCATTGAATTAGACTCCTTTTCTAACTACTAGGAAGTTCATAAGTAAGGTGCCATCAGGCGACCGAGGGGCGAGTCCTGGGAGATCGCGGGCACATCCCCTTCGG
>JBHIAO010000540.1:0-3920 GCA_046758565.1 Anaerolineae bacterium | reverse complement strand
TTTGTCAGGCCGATAGGCCTTTGTATCTGAGCCCGATGGCTTCAGCCACGGGCGGGGCAGCGACGGAAAGCAACCTTTGTTGCGTGAAACAGCACTAGACAAGAGAGCCAGCCATGTGGCAGATTAAGACCCTCACCAACAAAGAGCAAATCCTGGCTTTTCTACAGCAGGATCGCATCTACGCTGCCTACGCCATCGGCGACCTGGAGCCAAGCCTCTTCGCCCAGTGCCAATGGTTTGGAGCCGAGGACGATGGAAAGATGCAGGCCCTGTCCCTGTTCTTCACCGGCCTCCAACCTCCCGCCCTCTTCACCATGGGGGATACCGATGGCCTGGCCGCTATCCTGGATTCGGCCCTGCAACCGGAGCGGGCCTATTTCACCTGTCGGGCAGAGCACCTGCCGGTGGTGGAGGCTTATTATGACCTGGATGAGATTGAGCACATGTTCCGTATGGCCATAACCCCAGCGGACTTTCGCTCTGTCTCTGGCCCGACCATCAAGCTCGACCTCTCCCACCTGGACGCCCTGCGCCAGCTCTACCGACTGGGTGGCGGGGATGCCTTTGCCCCCTATCAGTTGCAGGACGGGATCTACTACGGCGTCGAGGTCAGCGGGCGGCTGGTCTCGGTGGCGGGCACTCATCTGACCTCGCCGACCTTCGGCGTGGCGGCGGTGGGCAACATCTTCACCCACCCCAACCATCGGCGCCGAGGCTACGCCACCGCCTGCACCAGCCACGTGGTGGAAGAGCTTCTGGCTGACGACCTCGATGTCGTCCTCAACGTGAATCGGGAGAACGCCGAGGCCATCGGAGTCTACGAGAGATTGGGCTTCCGCAGATATTGTCCCTTCATCGAGGTGGTAGGCAATCGCAAATAGCAAATACCCAATATCCAGTACCCAATATCCAAACAAAGGAGGATCAAATGAGGAACATTATTCTGGAAAGCCTGAGCAGGATCCCTGTGGGGGAACAGCAGGTAGAGCTGGTAGAGCGGAAGGGCGTCGGCCATCCCGACTCCATCTGCGACGCCATCATGGAGGCGATCTCGGTGGAGCTCTGCCGAGCGTACCTGGACACCTTTGGCCGCATCCTGCACCACAACATTGACAAAGGGCTGCTGGTGGCTGGCAGGACCACGCCTCGTCTAGGAGGTGGCACTGTCGAGGAGCCGATGCGTCTGGTGTTCGGCGACCGCGCTATCTACGAACTGCAGGGGAAGAGGGTGCCGGTGGCCGACATCGCCGAGGCCACGGCCAAGGCCTGGCTGCGATCCAACCTTCGTTTCGTGGACGTGGAAAAGCACATCGTCTTCCAGAACGAGATCAAGCCCGGATCGCCGGAGCTGACCGACATCTTTGAGCGGGAGGTCATCGGGGCCAACGACACCTCGGCGGGGGTAGGCTACGCGCCCTTGACGGAGACAGAGGAACTGGTGTTAGCCACCGAGCGCCACCTGAACTCCACAGCCTTCAAAGCCGCCTACCCTGAAGTGGGCGAAGACATCAAGGTGATGGGCTACCGGCACGGTCACGAGCTAGTGCTGACGATAGCCATAGCTTTCGTTGACCGCTTCATCCCCACCGAAGAAGCCTATTTCGAACGCAAGGCGGCCATCCAGGCCGAGCTGGAGGAATTTGTAGCCCGGCATCAGCACACCATCGAAAAAGTAACCGTGAACATCAACACCCTTGATGTGCCAGGCCGGGGTGAGGGCGGCATGTACCTGACCGTGCTCGGCACCTCGGCTGAGGGGGGCGATTGCGGCCAGGTGGGGCGGGGCAACAAGGTTAACGGAGTGATCGCCCTGAACCGACCCATGAGCACCGAGGCAGCAGCAGGGAAGAACCCCGTCAGCCACGTAGGCAAGATCTACAACTTGCTCTCTCACAAAATCGCCGAGAAGGTCTACGCCACCGTGCCGGGCGTCAGGGAGGTTTACATCTGGCTTTGCAGCCAGATCGGCCAGCCCATTGACCAGCCCTTGATCGCCTCCGCCCAGCTCATTCTGGAGCCCGGCCTGGAGCTAGAGCCCATCCGCGGCGACGTCGAAGCCGTAATCGAGAACGAGCTGGCGGGCATCTACGACTTCACCGACCGCCTGGCGCGAGGGGAATTCATGGTTTGGTGAAAAGTCATATGATTCACAGCAAAGGTAAATCCCTGCTGGCTACTGCAAACAGGAAGGCCAGCCGGGCTCTGGGTGTCCTGTCCATGATGCAAAAAGCTCGCTAAACTATCACTCGGGAGGTGTGAAAATGATGCACAAACGTTTCTGGTTTCTGCTACCCCTGGTCGCCTGCTTCCTGGCCCTGGCTGGCGCCCGGCCGACCCAGGCCCAGGAACCTGTTTATCCCCCGCTGGGCGAGTATATCCTCTTCTGGCGGCTCGCCGACGATGCGCTGGCTGGCTGCCAGACACTACCGGAGAGCCGCTCGCAGACCCTATCACTCCGCAGCGAAACATGGCCGCCGCTATCGGCCGCCGGCTGCGGCACCTGCAGCCGTTTGCCCGATGCCTTCACCACCGACCGGCCAGGCTGCCGGTCGGCCAACGCACGGCCCCCTGAGCGCTTGTGGGCCGTTCTGTTGGACTTGCAGGCACGCAGGCAGATTGAGATCCTCGAACGGCTGCCCGACCAGCGCGCCCTGCGCCTGCTGGCTGATGCTGATGCCGCCACCTGGCTGAGCAGCCACCCTGAGACGGCGCGCCTGCGCCTCATAAAGCCCATCTCCGCCCTTCCGGGTGAGGAGGAAAGCCGGACAGCGCCCACCCCCTGGCCAATGGAGAAATCGCCTGAGCCAGCCGGCCCGCCACCTGCTAAGCCAATGCCCTCGGCAGAGATGCTGGCAAAGCCTGTGCCCACAGAGCGCGCGCCGCTGACTGAACTCACGCTGACGGGACCGCTGGACGAGATCGTCGTCTACACCTGGGTGGACAACCAGGGGCCCGACCCGCCCATCACCTACAACTGGGTGGAAATCTCCGACACTGGCACCGTCGTGGCCCAGGGCGACGATACCTACACAGAAGTGGAACTCGGCTTCCCCTTCGCCTTCTATGGGACAACCTATACCCACGCCTATGTTTCATCCAATGGTTTCGTCAGCTTTGGCAGCGGCAGCTCACGCGCTAGTAACACCAGCATCCCGAACCCGAACAGCCCCAACAACGCTACCTATGCCTTCTGGGATGACCTTGAGCCTACTGGAGGAGACAACGGCAACGTCTACGTACAACAGGTGGACGCCACCACTTTTGTCATCGAGTGGTACCAGGTCAAGCGTGACTTTAGCAGCGACTATGAGACCTTCCAGATCATTCTGAACGGCGCCGACGACATCATCCTGCTGCAGTACCAGGGTGTCTCCAACACCGGTTACTGCACCGTAGGGGTGGAAAACGCCGATGGCACCCTGGCCACCCAGTACGCCTACAACACCAGCGGCGCTGTCTCCGATGAACTGGCGATCCTGTTTACGCCCGTCAGCATGCCGGCCTACACCATCGAGGGCACCGTGCGGGACTACGATGGTGCGCCTGTGTCGTGGGCCAAGGTCGAGGTTGTCGCCGGCCCGATGCTCGCTTATGATCACACCGAGGCCAACGGCACCTACAGCCTATCGGTCATTGCCGGCATCTACACCCTGTGGGCAGAAAAATACGGCTACTTCACCACGCCGGAACGGACAGTGACCGTGCCTCCGGATCAGACCGATGTGGACCTCGCTTTCCCAGAACGCTACACCATCAGCGGTACGGTGTACGACTACGATGGCACACCACTGCAAGGTGTCTGGGTTCGCACCGACTCTGGCCCTGTCTACGATTCCGATTCCACAGATGCCAACGGCGAGTACATTCTCACCGTCATATCCGGCACGTACACCATCGAGGCCTCAAAGAGTGGCTATTTC
>JBHIAO010000539.1:0-3920 GCA_046758565.1 Anaerolineae bacterium | reverse complement strand
ATTACGGATTCGATCCGCGGCAGCATGTTGATCGTCGGCATGAGGTAATCGACAAACGTCGGATTCAGCGTTTTCCCCTGGTCGTCGAATACCACCTGCTCGCACAGCGCCTGGCCAAGACTCATTGCGGCCGCGCCTTCGATCTGACCTTCCACTGCCTTGGGGTGAATGACAAAGCCGACATCATGAACCGCTACGTACTTCAAAATCTTGATTTTGCCGGTATCCGGATCGACTTCGATGAGGGCGGCGTGCGTTGTGAAGGGCTGCGAGCTGCCTCGTTCACTCTCCTCCGCGTGAGAGGCCTTGGAGTCGAAATAGCCTCTGCCGATGACTTCGCCGATCTCGTTGTGTGCCGCAATGGCGACCGAGGCAAGAGAAACGGCCTTGGCGGGCGTGCCCTTGACCCTAATCTGCTTGTCTTTGATCTCGAGATCTTCCGGCCTCGCCTCGAGCTGCCGCGCGGCCATCCGCAGGAGACAGTCCCTGGCGTCGATAGACGCGAATCTGACCGCGTTGCCTGAGACCAACATCGATCGGCTCCCCACGGTTCCGGCGTCCCACGGCGCGGCATCCGTATCCACGTTCATGACCGTGACATCCTCTGTGGGAATCCCCAGCTCTTCAGCAACAATCATCGGAATTCCGAACGGGGCGGCCGTACCATAATCGACTTTGCCGATCAGGACCGTTGCCGATCCGTCTTCGTTGACTTTAACGATAGCCCCGCCGCCGGGTCCCGCGCCTTCGATCCACGAACCAGTAGCGAGGCCGATGCCCTGGTTTTTTTTGAGCTTTACTTTTCCCCAGCCGATTTTTTCGGCGGCGGTCCGAATGGTCTCGCCGAGGGAGACATCCCTTAGCTTCGGCACGCCGACGATCTTGTCTCCTGGTTTGGGAACATTTTTGAGACGGAGCTCCACCGGATCCATGCCCAGCTTGGCGGCAATAGAATCCATATGAGATTCCACGGCGAACGCTGCCTGGGGCCCGCCAGGTCCACGCACCGGGCCGCAAACCTGCTTGTTGGTGTAAACGACATAGCCCTCACTGTGCACATTCGGCGTTAAATACCAGCCACCAAGCATCCGAGTCGCTCGGGCCCCGGCCATGGCGCCAAACCCGGAATAGCCGCCCGCGTCATAGATCACCCTCGCCTTTCGCGCTACCAGCGTCCCGTCTTTCTTGACTCCACTCTGAATCCACATCTTCGTGCCGGACCGGATCGTGGTGGAGATCGTTTCCTCGGCCTTGTCGAGGACGATCATAACCGGCCGCTTGGCTTTAATCGCAAGTAAACCGCAGATAGGTTCTATGGCAGCGCCTGAGGTGATCCCGCTCCCCTTCCCCCCGAAGCCGCCGCCGATGTCCGTCACCAACACCCTGACGTTATTCAGGGGAAGCCCGAGTGTCTTCGCCACCTCAGTCCGTATGGGAAAAGGGGCCTGCGCGTTTACCCAAACAGTCAGTCGCCCATCCTCTTCTTGGCGGGCCGCTGCGATTCGCGGCTCAAGGTACTGAGGATGAATCATCTTTGTCTCATAAGTTTCTTCCACCACAAGGTCGGCTTCAGCCATCGCCTTGTCTGGATCGCCGACATGGACCACCGTATAGCTGCAAACATTCTTAACCTGAGCGTCATTCGGCAAGTTCTCAGGCAATGGTACATCCTCGTGAAGCGTCGGCGCGGACTGTTTCATCGTTTCTTCGGGATCGACGACCACGGGTAGAGGCTCGTATACGACCTTGATCTTTTTGAGCGCCTGCTTGACGATGGCCTTGCTCTCGGCCGCCACTGCCGCCACGGGATCGCCCATGTAACGGACTTTGCCTTTCGCGAGCATGTATCTGTCCATAGTGGAACGCCCGTACTTGACGTCCGGCGCATCCACAGCGGTCACCACCACATAGACCCCCGGCAGGGCCTTGGCTTCGCTGGTATCGATGCTGACGATCCTGGCGTGAGCATGTCGACTCCGGAGTATCCCTCCGTGTAAGGCGTCGGGCAGGGACAGATCGATGCCGTAGATCCCCGCTCCGGTGACCCGTTCTGCGCCACCCTTTCTCGGAATGCTCGTACCCAGGATGGTGTATTCAGCTTTTGCCATGATTCTCAACTCCTTCTTTCCAGCCTTTGGGCGGCGACCTCGATGGCATCGACGATCTTCACGTAGCCAGTGCACCGACAGATGTTGCCCGAGACCGCCTCTTCGATCTCCTCCGGCTTCGGATGCTTCGAGCGGTCGAGCAGCGCCTTGACGGAAATGATGAATCCCGGCGTGCAATAGCCGCATTGGACCGCGCCTGTGTCGATGAATGCTTGTTGAACCGGATGGAGACTGTCGCCTTCTGCCAACCCTTCAACCGTGACAATCTTCGCGCCCGCGGCGTCGGCGCCGAGTACGACGCAGGAGTTTACCGGCTTGCCGTTTAACAGAATCGTGCAGGCGCCGCATTCGCCGGTGTTGCAGCAGAGCTTGGCTCCTTTGTAGCCCAGAGTATCGCGCAGAAGGTCCAGCAAAGACACCGACGGCTCTAGTGCTGCCGTTTGGGTTTTCCCGTTAACCGTAAGAGTAATTTCAAGACTCATCAGGCTACCTCCTTGCCTGTCGCCGCCTTCCAACACTGCTCCAGGCCTCTGCGGGTTAGGGCTTCGACGATCCATCTTCGATATTCCGCGCTGCTCCGTTGATCGCTGATCGGACTCGACTCGGAAGCGGCTATCCGACCGGCTTCCTGCACCATCGCCGCACTCAGGGACTTGCCGCGCAACAGCGCCTCGGTCTTGCCCGCGCGTATCGGCGTCGGCGCGACGGCGCCCAAGCCGATGCGAACATCTTGTAAATGGGCGTTTGTCGCATCCGGCGTAACCAAGACGGCGACGGAGACCATCGCGATGTCCATGGCGCCGCGCACCGCGTGTTTAAGATACACGCCGCGGCTGCTCTTCGCCGGATAGGGAATTTCGATTTCCGTCAGCAATCCGGTAGAACCCAGGCTGGTCTTGCCCGGCCCCTGGAAAAAGGAGTTGAATGCCTCGGTCTTCTCGCCGTCAGAGAATGCGAGTTTGGCCCTGGCTTCCAGTACCAGCAGAGGCGCCAGTGTTTCACCGGAGGGCGACGCTCGGCAGATGTTGCCGCCGATGGTGGCCGTGTTGCGGATCTGGAGCGAGGCGAACTGGTGCGACGCCTCCCAAAGAAGCGGCAGGCGCTCGCGCACGACTGAGCTCGTCTCAATCTCACGGATCGTGACCAGCGGGCCGATGCGCAGGCCCGCACCGTTTTCTTGGATGGCGGCCAGGCCGGCGATGCGTTTGATATTGACCAGGCAGCCCGGCTCTTCCCTGTACTTGATGTCCACCATGACATCGGTGCCGCCGGCGATGATTTCGGCCTGGTCGCCAAATTTCGCCAGCAGGGAAAGCGCCTCGCTGATCGTTTTGGGTTCAAAATAATCCATGATCATTGCCCCCAGTTGAGTTTGCACGCTACGGGAGGGTCAGTCTCTCCGTGGCCTTCGAGATCGTGCCTTAATTTCGTGATCGTGTCCGTGTAGAAATAGGGAGGGCACGCCAGATTGCTACTTCATTTACCTTGCCGCCATATTTCCGTGACTTCACCTGATGTAGAGACGTCAAAATTGGTGGATAACCTGGAATGTGAAAAAGTGCTGAGCAAGCCATCAAATCGCCCCCTCCTCTTTCATGCGGGCGAGATCTGCCGTGTTGTAGCCAAGTTCTCCAAATATATTCTCATTGTGCTCACCCACATAAGGCACTGGCAGGTCTGGTTGACAGGGAATTTCGCTGTAAATGACCGGGAAACCCACGAGCTTGAGCGCACGGGCTCCTTGCCCGAAGGTCTCGGCCATGCCGATATGTTGAACCTGTGGGTCATTGAGCGCCTCGGTTACGTTATAAA
>JBHIAO010000538.1:0-3922 GCA_046758565.1 Anaerolineae bacterium | reverse complement strand
GCTGCCCATGGCCAGCGGCAGCCCACCACCCGTCAGCCCGGCCGACCCTCGAGCGCCCATGACCTGCCCCAGGTGAGTCACCCCCACCGCTACCAGCCCCAGCACAGTCAGTTGGTACAGCCGATACAGCCCCCAGCGCAGATCGCGGCAGGCCCGGCTCTGGCCCCAATACGGCCACGCCACGGCGCTACACCCCACCAGCCAGCGCACCACCGGCACACCCAGCGCGCCATACGCCCACCAACTCACCCCGGCCCGATTCGCCTGTTCCCCCAGCGACAGGGGAATCGACAACGTCACCAACAACCACACCTGCCAACCCACCGACCCGAGACTCCGGCTGGCATAGCCCCCAGCCGCCCGCCAATGAAAGTGACGCCACCCACGCCACCGCGGTGCGCGTTGACGCTCCGGCCCCTGGCGTGGCTCGGCATACCACACCGGCGGATGGGTGATCCACCCCGCATATCCCGCCGGGATGATCCCCAGACACGGCAGTACCACCAAGCCGACCAACGCGATCCAGCTCAACACGCCGACCAAGTCGCGGACCATTGGCCCCCAGTGTCCGATGATGGTATACTTGTGCATACGCCAGCCCTCCTTGGGATGAGAGAACGGTTGCCTGAATGCCAACCTATTTGTACCTCATCTCTGAGGGCTGGTCAACTTTTATAACCACGCAGAATGACCGAAATCAGCCGTTTTGCAGACGCAATCGCTCAATTTCGGGGACAGGTTATCCCTAACTCGAAACGTTCTCACAGTGGTCGCACAGCCCCCCACCAGGCCGTGTTTTCCTCAGAATTTCCATTCGATAACGCCAACACCGCCGGCAACGCCTGCGCCAACGCAAGCCGAAGCGGGGCCGGCTCTCTACCAAGGAGTGCAAAGCGCTTACCAGGCCGTGTCTTCTTTAAGGGTCCTAACAATCTCGACCGATGCCAAAGGGAAAGTGAAAAACGGAGCATTCCCGTTCCCCGTTAGGATTGCGCCAATCCGCATTGCCGCACGGTGTGTACCCAAGCTGTTGACGGAGGTGCTCAAGTGGGATTTTCGATGTCCTCGAAAATCTTGAGCGCAACTTCGGCGTGGGCGACGGCCTGTGCCCGGTCGCCCAGTTTGTCCAGCGACTGACTTATGTTCCAGAGGGCGTTGCCTTCGCGCCGGCGGTCGCCGACCTCGCGGAAGATGGCCAAAGCCTGTTCGTAGAACCGGATAGCGCGGCGGGGCGCACCCAACAAATCGTGAGCTACGCCCAGGTGGCGCAGCACATCCCCTTCCCCACGCCGGTCACCAATGTCGCCGAAGATGGCTAGAGCCTGTTCGTGGAGCTCAATAGCGCGACGGGGCTCGCCCAGATCTGCATAGGCCATGCCCAGGTTGTCCAGCGTGCACCCTTCGCCGTAATTGATGATTTGGACAAAAGGAGGGGATCGTCAGCCTCCAAGTGGCGGAGGTTAGCAAGAACTACTTCGTGATCAAGATGATAGAGGGAGATTTCCTCATCCACGTCACGCCCTATGGCAATGCCACTCTGTACGTGGCGGAGATTGGGGAGGATTACTTGGTGGTCAGAGCCAGGGAGGGGGATGACGATGTGGCGCTCGCCTGGATGCTGACGGCGGCGCGGAAGGGGTATGCCGGCGTGCGGCTGGAGCACTATGAGGACATCGAGTAGCGACGGTCCGACTGAGTTGGTCTGATCTGCGGTGATCAGCCGGATCCCACAGGAGCCCACGTTCGCCTGAATAAGCCGGCCCTCGCGCAGCCGGTAATGGACCCGCCGGTGTGGATCGCGCCGGATACCACACCGCCGGCCCTGTTCCTGGATGCCCCATCCATCACCAACCGCACTCTGCTGACTGTCGCCGGCCTGACCGAGGCCGGAGCCAGACTGACCATCAACAGCCAGGCCGTCGCTGTAGACGCCCAGGGCCGCTTCACCACAACGGTGGCGCTGAGCGAAGGGGCCAGCACCCTATCATCTACAAATACTCTCCCAAGGGCCTCTGCGTCATGAACGCCGGTGGAACGAACAGCCGGCGACTGACCTCAACGGATGACACGTTTGCCAGGTGGTCCCATGATGGGAGATCGAACCCCACCCGGCTGACTGATCGCGATGATTGGCCGACGGACTGGCGGTAATGCGCTGCCGTAGCCGGCATAGGCGTGCCGGCCTGCCGCACCGCGTGCCCCGACCTGGACGGCGACCGCCAGGTAAGTGTCGCCGACATCCAGGCCGTGGCCGCTCGCTGGCGCCTCACCACTGCCGACCCGGACCCAGACGGTGACCCGGGGACCTCCAACTACGGCGCCGCCTTCGACAAAGACGGGGATGGGTCGATCACTGTGGCGGATGTGATGCAGGTAGCGGCGCAGTGGGGACAGCCCTGCCCGTGAGGAATCCGGGTCTACATGACAGGAGCGCAGTATAGTGGTATAATAGGCTCTCAGTAACAACTCACGTATGGTTGCAGTCTAAGACTTGACAGGTTTTCCAAGAGCATCCTGTCGGGTAGACGTGCTTGCGGACACCGCGAAGGTGCTCAATCTCAGAGCCGCTTGCAGAAACCTGTCAGGTCTGGTCTGCTCTCGACAATGCTACTCCGACGCAGGTCTGTGGGATTATGCGTGATCTGAGCGCCGTGCGAACTGACTGGGACGAGATAGAAGCGGAGGAAACGCGACTGCTGCGGGAGTTGACGGTCGATGAGGGCATTCGTCAGCTCATCGCCCTGCATCGGGCTTTTGAGTCGCAGTTGCAGGAGACAGAGGATCTCTTCCGTGCCGACCGGGCTGCCTATCTGATAAAGCTGCAGCAGCGTCTCAGCCAACTGGCCGAATGGAGAGGGGAGTATCGCATGGAGAACCTGGTGCAATCGCTGGTCGCGTTGCAGGAGCGGCTGGAGGAGGCCGGTATCCTTTCAGTTGTTATCGGAGGCATTGCCGTCACCGTATGGGGTGAACCTCGTCTGACGCGCGATGTGGACATCAAAGTGCTCCTGGACCGGGACTCCGCCCAGCTCTTGCTCGATGCGATCCGGCCTGATTATGTCCCTCTACACCCCGATCCGATTGGGGCACTGGAGTTGAACGGCTTCCTCTTCGTGCAGGACAGCCTAGGCACCCGTCTTGACCTCTTGCTGGCTGAGACGGGCTTCGATATGGGCGTCGTTCGCCGCGCCCAGGCCGTCGAGCTGCGGCCGGGCCTGGTAGCGCGCGTCTGTACTGCCGAAGACCTGATTATCTACAAGCTCATCTCCCTGCGACCGCGTGATCACGCCGATGCCGAAAGCGTCGTCAGGCGGCAGGGGGATTCGCTGGATGACGCCTACGTGCTGGATATTCTACGCCAGTTCGAGCAGGCATTGGACGACTCGACCCTCGTGGCCGAGTACCAGCGCCTGCGCGCAGTGTATGGACGATTGACGCATGACGGGTGACGCGTGATCTGGTACCAAATGGACGAGCTTTGGCAGCGTAGTATCGCGCACATCGCTGAAGGATGGATCAGCGAGTGGGGCGGCGTGTTGATATTGGACGAGAATGACTATCTCCGGTTGGTCAACATCGTACAGGGGACATCAAGGTCGGTGGAGGAGTACCGGCCATGAGCAAAGAATTGATAAGTGTGAAGGACGATACAGAGTTGTTCGAGGCTATAGAGCGAGGCCAGGAGGTGCGCCGTATGCGGGAGTATAAGCGGGTGGATACGGTGGAGGTGCCGCTGGAGGAAGTGGAGGCCCAGCAACAACCCAAATGAACTAACCCATGGGCGCCGGCCTCATTCGGTCCTCGCGAAAGCACCGGCCGGCCCCACATTCGCCCATTACCTCATAGCAGTACCTCGAACGTGCAAGAGGGAGCGTTACGACCCCCCGCATGCTTGACGCGGGGAACCCCCAGGGGGGTTCTT
>JBHIAO010000537.1:0-3925 GCA_046758565.1 Anaerolineae bacterium | reverse complement strand
CAGGGCACCGATCATACCTGCGCGTTGACCATTCGGGCAAATGTGGACCCCACGAAGATGATCACCGTCAACGTACAGTTGTACACGATCCTGCGCCATCGGCCTGACGGCCAGACTCGAGGCCGGCTGTTGCTGGAACTGCGAGATGGCGCAACCGTGGCAGATGTCCTCCGCGAGCTCGATGTGCCTGACGATCTCCCGATCGTTATTGCCGTGAACGACGAACTGGCTGATCCCTCAGTGGTTCTGCGCGACAGCGACAGCATAGAACTCATTCCCGCCGTCGCCGGCGGCTCTACCACCCCCGCTGAACCTCTCGAAGTTGCCCAAACTTTAGATTATCGCTCTCTTGTTCCCCTTCCGGCTCCTCTGGCTTCTCTGACCTCTCTGTCTCTTCAGCATGACTTGCATGCCGGCAAACTTCTTGCTAGAATGCAACTAACACTCGTTTGGTTGCCCCTGAAAGGACATTGCATCGTGAGCTCATCAAGCCGAGTGGAAGAGATATGGGATACTGCCGAGAGGTTGTTCAGTCAGCACGGCTATCACGCGACCACCATGCGTCACATTGCCAGTGAACTAGGACTGGAGGGTGGTAGCCTATACGCACACATTGAGAGCAAAGAGGAGATTCTGCGCGCTGTTATTGGCCGGGCCGGCGATCAGTTCGTGCAAACCCTGGAGCCCATCGCCACTTCGGATGCGCCGCCAGAGGAGAAGCTGCGGATGGCAATCAGGGACCATGTTCGACTGATTGCCGACAATCTGGATGCAGCGACCGTTTACTTCCACGAGTGGAAGTTCCTGAGGCCCAAGTACCGCGCGTCGGCGCTCGAGCGGCGCGACGAATATGAGAGGATGTTCCGCAGGATCATCACTGACGGGATCGAGGCCGGCATTTTTCGTGACATTGACCAGAAACTTGCCGGTATTCTGATTCTGTCTGTCGGCAACTGGCTGTATCAATGGTACGATCCGGCAGGGCGACTGAGTCCAGAGGAGGTCGCTGATCGCTTCACCGACATGATCCTGGAAGGACTCCTCGTCTGAGCAAGCGGCTTGAAGGTTGGGTTCGGAACGTTCAGGCCAGGGTGAAACTCAATCTCCGGCTTGCAGCCTTCAAACCTATACCATCAGCAGGGAGTTGAACAGTGCAAAAGATCTTTCCAACCTGGGACGAGATCGAGGTGTTGGCTGACCGGCTGGCAGAGCAACTGGTCGGCGACTACGATGTTGTCCTGGTGGTGACGCGGGCCGGCGTTTTCCCCGCGTCGTTCCTTAGCGAGCGTCTGGGGCTGCGAAACATTACCGCGACGTCGGTGGTTTTCTATACCGACGCTACAGAGACCCTTCCCGAACCCCAGTTCCTGAATTTCCCCGACGACGAGGTGTTGCGCGACAGACACGTGCTCATCATTGACGAGGTTTGGGATACCGGGCAGACCATGGCCGCCGTTCGCCGACGGGTCTGTCAGGCCGGCGGTCATCCCGAGGTCGCCGTGTTGCACTACAAACCGACTCACAGCGTCGTGGACAATGAGCCTGACTACTGGGCTGCCGAAACCGACAGGTGGGTCGTGTACCCCTGGGATCCAAACCGGCAGGAGATGCTTCGTTCCAGTTAGATGAAATCGCAGATTGAGCACGACGCAGCCGGCGATGGCTTCGAGGTCGTTGGCCGGCGGTGTCGCATACACGACGGCCGGGAGAAGGTCACCGGGCAAGTGCGCTATGCGACGGATTTGACCGTGCCTGGCATGCTACATGCCCGCCTGGTCCTCAGCCCGTACGCGCACGCGCGGATCCTTAATGTCGACACCCGTCCAGCCGAGAACGTGCCGGGCGTAGTCCGCGTCGTGACCGGCGCCGACTTGGCGGACTTGCGCGTTCCACCGTCCAGCCGAGCGCGGGCGCTGTTAGCGACCGATCGGGTGATCTTCGCAGGCCATCCTGTCGCCGTCGTTCTTGCCGAAGACGAAGCCACAGCCGAAGACGGCGCTGACGCTGTGTTCGTGGACTACCAACCACTGCCCTCTGTCGTCGATCCCCTCGAGGCCATGGAGCCCAACGCACCGTTGGTATGGCCCAACGGCCTGCCGTCGGAAGACTGGAGCGAGGCCGGCATGCACGGGATCGAGGAAGGGGGCGACGAACTGGAACACAGCCCGAGCAACGTCTCGTCGATGGTGCATTTCACGCGTGGCGACGTGGAGGCCGGCTTCCGCCAGGCTGACGTGGTACTCGAGCACACCTACCGGACCCCTATGGTGCATCAGAGCTACCTGGAGCCCCACGCCACAGTGGCAGCACCCGATCCACTGAGTGATGGGATGACCATCTGGACCAGCACCCAGTCTCAGTTCTACGTGCGTTCTGAGGTGGCCGGCGTGCTCGGCGTGCGCGAGAGTCGGGTGCGTGTGGTCCCTACGCCAGTGGGGGGTGCGTTCGGTGGCAAGTTCGTGCTCACGGAGCCACTGGTGGCAGTGCTCGCGCGCATGACCGGCCGGCCTGTCCGCCTGGTGTTGACCCGTAGCGAGGAGTTCCTGACGGCAACGCCGGCGCCTCAGGGGATCATCGACGTGAAGATTGGCGCCCGTCGGGACGGCACGCTTACCGCCCTCCAGGCGCGGATCGTTTTTGACTCTGGCGCGTGGCCGGCGACGCCGGTTTCCATCGCTGGACTGCTGCTGGGCGGCTACTATCGAGTCCCCAATCTGGCCATTGCAGGCATCGAGGTCCTGACTCACAAGCCGGCAGCCGGCGCCTACCGCGCGCCCGGTGCGACCCAGGCGACGCTGGCGATTGAATCCAGCATGGACGAGTTGGCACGAGCGCTGGAGCGGTGCCCTGAGCGCCGTCCTGAGCCCTTCGACGTCGCTCAGGACAGGCTTGTCGAAGGGCCTGTCGAAGGGATGGACCCCATCCAGCTTCGGCTCCACAACGCGTGTGACGAGGGCGACCCGATGCCCAACGACAGACCATGGCCGCGGATCGGGCTCAAGGCGTGCCTCGAGCGACTGCGCGAGCATCCGGCCTGGCGAGAGACACAGCGCCGGCCCTATCACGGAGTCGGTATTGCCGTCGGCGGCTGGCCCGGTGGAGTGCAGCCCGCGGCGGCTACATGCCAGTTGAATGCCGACGGCAGGTTGACCGTCAGCGTTGGATCGATCGACATCACTGGGACACATACCGGGTTCGCTGCCATAGCTGCCGAAGCGTTTGGAGTGACGCCGGACAGAGTGCATATCGTGGCGGGTGACACCGCGGGGGCACCGTACGCCGGCGGCAGCGGCGGCAGCAAGATCACCTACACTGTCGGCACGGCTGTCATGCGTGCCGCCGCCGAGGCGCGCGAGCAGGTGCTCAGCGTGGCGGCGGATCATCTGGAAGCCCGGCCAGACGACCTGGAGATCAGCGATGGATGGGTTCAGGTGCGCGGTGTACCGGATCGGCGGGTCTCCCTGGCAGAGCTCGGGGAGATGAGCCGGCGCTTTGGCGGACGCTACGAGCCTATCTTCGGCCATGGCCGTTCAGCTATCACCGACCAGGCGCCGGGCTTTGCCGCCCACCTGGCTGAGGTGGCCGTAGATCCAGAGACAGGTGTGGTGCGCGTGGTCCGGTACGTGGCAGTTCAGGACGTGGGTCGGGCCATCAACCCGCTGACCGTCGAAGGACAGATGCACGGTGGTGCCGCCCAGAGCATCGGCTGGGCGCTGTGCGAGGAGATGCTGCACGACAAGGCAGGCAACCTGTTGACAGGAACATTGATGGACTACGCAATGCCGGCGATCCATGACGTGCCCCCCATCGAGACCCACATCATCGAAGTGCCATCACCCTCGGGACCCTTTGGCGCGCGGGGTGTGGGCGAGCCGCCGGTCATCCCCGGCGCGGCTGCTATTGCCAACGCCATTCGCGACGCCAC
>JBHIAO010000536.1:0-3936 GCA_046758565.1 Anaerolineae bacterium | reverse complement strand
GGGCATAGCTTTGGATTACCAACAAGTACTCGACTACATCTACTCTTTCGCCAACTTCGAGACGCGGCCGGCCCACCGACAAACGCGAGCCGACTATACGCTGGATCGGATTTGGGCGCTGTTAAGTGAACTGGGGAACCCACAGGACCAATACCCGACCGTACACATCACCGGCACCAAGGGTAAGGGATCGACGGCAGCGATGCTCGCTTCGATCCTGACGGCTGCCGGCTATCGCACCGGGCTCTACACGTCGCCGCACTTACACACGTACCGTGAGCGCATCCGCGTCGACGGGCGACTGATCAGCGAAGAAGCGGTCATCCGCTGGATCGAGACGCATCGCGGGCTGCTGGAAACATTTGAGGAGCTCACCACCTTCGAGGTCACCACAGCCATGGCGTTCGACATCTTCGCGCAGGAGAAGGTGGACGTCGCGGTGATCGAGGTTGGGCTCGGAGGCCGCCTGGACACGACGAACGTCATCACACCCATGGTGTCGGTGATCACGCCCATTAGCCTGGACCATACTGCGATCCTCGGTGATACGATTTCCCAGATCGCACGTGACAAGGCCGGCATCCTCAAGCCCGGCGTGCCGGCTGTGATCGCACCACAGCCAGCCGATGCGCTGTCTGCAATCCGCCGTGTAGCCGGCGAGGTCGGGGCGCCGCTCACTGTCGTAGGCAGGGACTGGACTTGCACACCAGGGGCTATGCAGTCCAACGGACAATCCATCGAAGTTCACAGCTCAATGCAGGAAACGTTGCGTATATGGATGCCGCTCATCGGCGCCCACGAGATGGTCAACGCCACGGTGACCGTCGCAGCCGCCAACGAATTGCGAAGACAGTCGCTTTCAATCAACCTGACGGCGATCACCACGGGCCTGAGGAAGGTTGAGTGGCCGGCGCGGACCGAGGTCCTCAACCAGAGTCCCTGGATCATGGTCGATGGCGCTCACAACGACGCCTCAGCCCAGTGTCTACTGGATACTGTCGACCACCTACTGGGTCGGCGGCGGATCGTGTTGGTCTTCGGAACGTTCATCGACAAGAAGATCGACGACATGTTTAATGTCCTGCTGCCGGCCACCCACCGGCTCATCGTAGCACAATCCCATCACCCCCGTGCCACCAATCCTGTCTTGCTGCAGGAGATCGCTCGCCGGCACAGGTGCAATGCCGACGCCGCCGCCTCAGTTTCAGAGGCATTGACGATGGCAGTCGAGGGCGCAGCCAAGAATGACCTGATCCTGGCCACCGGTTCGCTGTCGGTCGCTGCCGAGGCGCGGTTCGCCTGGTTCGAACACACGGGCCGGCGACTCCCGCCCCGGGATCCAACGAAGGTGTCACAGTAATGCCTAACGCAGCCTTTGGCCGCAACCAAACTGCGTAAATCGTGAAACGTAAAACGTGAGGATTCCCGGCATGGGTTCGTCACGTTTCACGTTTTACGTTCTGATAACTGATCACTGGTGACTGATGACTGACTGGTGAACGTTGTACATCCTCGCAAAATGTGGTATAGTTCAATATAAGAAACTCGTTGCTCTTCTGGAGGAACTTAATCAAATGGCCCAGGC
This sequence comes from Anaerolineae bacterium, assembly GCA_046758565.1. GTDB lineage: Bacteria > Chloroflexota > Anaerolineae > Epilineales > JAANWY01 > JBHIAO01. The sequence continues at coordinate 2,351 of JBHIAO010000536.1, read as the reverse complement.
ATACCAATACCGCGCTTCGTCCAGTGACCCTGTGTTCGAGTGCCCGCTACTCCCGGCCCGCGACATCGTCATGTTTCCCCACATGGTCGTCCCACTATTTGTTGGGCGTGAGCGCTCACTGCAGGCCGTACGGGCTGCCGCGGAAGCCGATATGCCGCTGATTGTGGTTGCTCAGCGCGACATGGAGATCGAGGATCCTCGCGCTGACGACCTGTACTCCGTCGGTACCGAAGTCACAGTGGTCCGCACCTGGCATATGCCGGACGGTAGTGCCAATGTGCTGGCGCAAGGCCACCAGCGTGTGCAGATCCTGCGTTTCACGCAGACAGAGCCTTACTTTCGCGCTGAGGTTGTCCCACTGGTCGAACCGGTGGAGGACAGCCTTGCAGGCGAGGCATTGCGGCGCGAAGTTCTGTCCCTTTTCGAACGATGTGTTGAGCTGAGCCCGTACCTCCCGGACGACGCTTTCATCGCCGCACTGAACGTGGACGAGGCCGGCCTGCTGGCCGATGTGGTAGCAGGCATGATGGACTTCACCATCGACGAACGGCAGATGATTTTGGAAATCCTGGACCCTTTGGAGCGCCTGCATCAGCTCAGCATCTTCCTCAGCCAGGAATTGGACGTCCTGGAGCTCCAGGACGAAATCCACAGCCAGGTACAGGAAACCGTCGATCGCAGTCAGCGGGAGTTCTACCTGCGCGAGCAGATGCGCGTGATTCAAAGCGAGTTGGGCGAGGCCGACATGCTGTCCGAAGATACGGAGGAGCTCAGGGCGAAAATCGCCGATGCCGTTATGCCGGCCCAGGTCGAGGAGAAAGCCCTGAAGGAACTGGACCGGTTGGCCGGCATGCCACCGATGGCGCCGGAGACCGGAATTATCCGGACCTATCTGGACTGGCTGATCGAGTTGCCGTGGCACAATACAAATGACGAAAACACAGATATCACCCATGCCGCCGAGGTGCTAGAAGCCAACCACTATGGTCTCAAGAGGGCCAAGGAGCGCATCCTGGAGCACATTGCCGTTCGAAGGCTCGCCCCGGACAAGATGCGAAGTCCAATCCTGTGCTTCGTTGGCCCGCCGGGAACGGGCAAGACCAGCCTGGGCCGCTCCATTGCCGAGGCCCTTGGACGCGAGTTCGTGCGCGTGAGCCTCGGCGGAATCCGGGACGAAGCGGAGATTCGCGGACATCGTCGGACGTACATCGGCGCCCTGCCTGGTCGGATTATCCAGACAATGCGCCGCGCAGGCACCATCAACCCGCTATTCATGCTTGACGAAATCGACAAGGTGGGCATGGATTACCGAGGCGACCCGTCAGCGGCTCTGCTCGAAGTCCTGGACCCAGAACAGAACCACGCATTCTCGGACCACTACCTGGACGTGGACTATGACCTCAGCCAGGTGATGTTCATCACAACTGCCAATTGGGTTGACCCGATTCCACCCGCCTTGCTGGACCGCATGGAGATCATCGAGTTTCCCGGGTACATCGAGGAAGAGAAAATCGAAATTGCCCGCCGTTTTCTGCTCCCACGTCAACTGGAAGAGCACGGTCTTGGACCAGACAGTCTCAAGTTCTCTGGGGGCGCCCTGCGAGGAATGATCCGCGAGTATACCCACGAGGCCGGCGTCCGGAACCTGGAACGTGAGATCGCCAACATCTGTCGCAAGGCCGCCCGGCGCGTTGCCGAGGGCAAGCCGGCGCCGAAGCAGATTAACGCCAAGTCTCTGGCCAGGTACCTGGGTCCACCGAAGTTCTCATACGGCATGGCCGAGGAACAAGACGAGGTCGGTGTGGCCACAGGCGTGGCAGTCACCGAGGCCGGCGGCGACTTGCTGTCCGTCGAGGTCACGCTGATGCCAGGCAAGGGCAATCTGACGCTGACGGGGCAGTTGGGCGACGTGATGCAGGAGAGTGCCCAGGCCGCACTCAGCTACGCCCGGGCCAACGCGAAGCGACTGGGCATCCGCGTGAAGGACTTCGACCAGCTCGACATCCACATCCACCTGCCTGAGGGCGCAGTGCCCAAGGACGGACCGTCAGCCGGCGTCACCATCGCGACGGCACTGATTTCGGCGCTGAGCAAGCGTCCGGTGCACCGGAACGTCGCGATGACCGGTGAGATCACCCTGCGAGGGCGGGTGCTGCCCATCGGCGCGCTCAAGGAGAAGGTCATGGCCGCCCATCGGGCAGGGTTGAAGACCATCCTCCTCCCTCAGAAGAACGCCAAGGACCTGGTGGAGATTCCTCCCCGCGTCCGGCGCGACCTCAACCTGATCCTCGTCAGCCGCATGGATGACGTCCTGCCGGTGGCACTGCTGGAGAAGCGGAGGGACAGGCCGG
>JBHIAO010000535.1:0-3975 GCA_046758565.1 Anaerolineae bacterium | reverse complement strand
GGCGTAGCTCTGGCTCCGCTGTTCGGAGCCCACTTCTACATGGGCGTGATCACCGGCCTGAAAGGCTTCGCCGCAGCCGTGGTCGGCGGTTATGGAAATCCGTGGGGCGCCCTTGTGGGTGGGTTGTTACTGGGAGTGACTGAGACTTTCGGCACGTTCGTTCTACCATCGCAGTGGCGAGATGCACTCACAATGGCCGTTCTCATCGCCTTTCTGCTTTTCCGGCCCCACGGCCTGTTTCGCACGGAGGCCTATCATGAATAGCATCCTGGACGGTCTCGATCGCCAGTGGCTTGACCAGCGTATCTCCAGCCTTCGACGCCCTATTCTTGTCATCTTCATTGCCTTTATCTTCCTGCTTCCTGTAGTTACCGCAGACAATCGTTACTTCACGTTGGTTCTCTCCCTGATTGGCATCTATGTCATCGCGGTCACGGGGTTGGACATCGTCTTTGGCTACTCAGGACAGGTGTCTTTTGGCCATGCCGCCTTCTACGGTATTGGTGCCTACTCGATCGCCATTCTTTCCGGACTGAATGGTTGGCCGTTTTGGGCGAGCCTGGCTGTCGGAATAGTTGCTGCAGCCGTCATCGCTGCTCTCATTGGCTGGCCGAGCGTCAAGCTCGTCCACCATTTTCTCGCCCTCGTCACCATCGGAGTTGGTGAGATCGCCCGGCTCACGTTCCTAAACGCCGCCGATATCACTAAAGGATTTCGTGGCATCAGCGAGATCCCGCGCCCAAGCATTCTCGGTGTCAGTCTTTCTGATCCCGTCGTGTATCTCTATCTGGTTTTTATCCTCGCCGCTTTGGGCCTACTACTCAAGCGCAATATCGGTTCATCATGGTGGGGCAGACAGTTCCATGCCACTCGGACGAACCCGGTAGCGGCCGAGACCTTCGCGACTCCGCTTGTCCGCACACGGACGCTCGCGTTTGTGGTTAGCGCGATATACGGTGCTGTCGCCGGGGCCCTTTATGCCAGTCTCATCACATATGTCTCACCGGACACGTTCACGTTTGCCCAGTCCACGCTCTTCTTTTCTATGGTCCTGATCGGTGGAGCCGGAACCATTTGGGGGCCTGTTTTGGGCGTGGTCTTGCTCACCTTCATCAACCAATACGGACAGCAGTTCGAGATCTACCAAGGCATTTTCTACGGTCTCATGATCATCATAATCGTCATGTTCCTGCCCCGAGGTGTTGCTGGGTCTCTCGAGGATCTGTACCGAGATCACATCAAGGCCCCGGCACGCCGCGCAGGCCGTGGCGCCATCATCATTGCGGATGAGGAGGCAGGCACAACCAATGACTGATATGAAACGACCCTGGCTTCGCATCCGAGGGCTTGTAAAGCGCTTTGGAGGACTGACAGCCGTTGATCACCTGGATTTGGATGTGTGGCCGAACGAAATTGTTTCTATCATCGGGCCGAACGGTAGCGGCAAAACCACAACCTTCAATCTCATATCTGGCATTCTCCAACTGGACGAAGGGACGATCGAGATTGGCGGCCAACAGGCCGCGGGACTGCGGCCCGATCAAATCTGCCGGCTGGGGGTAGCCCGGACATTCCAGATGCCGGAGCTTTTTGGCCCTCTAAGCGTCCGCGAGCATCTTCTGATTGGCATGCAGCGACATATGAGTGCAAGCCTGCCGTCGGTGGCGGTGCAGGCCCCTCATGCTAGAGCCGAGGAGCGAGACGCCCAGGCACGGGTCCCCAGCTTTCTCTCGGTCTTTGGCGACCGTCTGACCGAAGATCGCCTGGAGGATCGCGGGTTGAGCCTCTCATACGCCAATCGCCGCCGTTTGGAGATCGCCCGTGCCATTTCCTCTGAGCCTAAGCTACTAATGCTGGACGAGCCGACGGCCGGAATGAACCCGTATGAGACTGATGAGATGATGCAAGTTATCGCTCAACTGCGGCAACAGGGCCACACGATCCTGTTTATTGAACATGATATGCGCGTTGTCCTTAACATAAGTGATAGGGTGGTTGCATTGGACCACGGCCAGAAGATTGCCGAGGGAGAACCTCAGAAGGTAGCCAACCATCCTCGAGTGGTGGAGGCCTATCTCGGTGGCTGAAACTCATGTTCTCGATCTGGAAAATGTTGACGTCTACTACGGAAACGTGGTAGCACTGGAGCAGGTGTCGCTCCATGTGAAGCCGGGCGAGATTGTCTGCTTGCTCGGCGGCAATGCCTCCGGCAAGACCACTACGATGAAGACAATCCTTGGACTTGTACGACCCAGGCGAGGACGGGTGCGATTACGCGGCGAGGATATAACTGGCGTTCCAACCAGCGAGATCATCCGGCGAGGCGTGGCCATGGTTCCCGAGAACCGGGAGCTATTCCCAAGTCTATCAGTCCTGGAGAACTTAAAGTTGGGAGCCTATCCGCGGCGAGATAAGGCGGGCGTCGAGGAAGACCTCGACTATGTCTGCGATCTCTTTCCGAAAGTCCGCCAGCGGCTGAAACAGAGGGCCGGCACCCTCTCTGGAGGCGAACAGCAGATGGTCGCGGTAGCCAGGGCACTCATGTCGCGTCCCGATTTTGTCCTGATGGACGAACCGTCGATGGGCCTCTCCCCTGCACTCGTAAAGCAGTCCTTCGGAATGATTCAACGCATTCGTGCAGAGGGCAAAACAATTCTCGTCGTGGAGCAGAACGCAGCCATGTCCCTAGCCGTTGCAGATCGAGGTTATGTCTTACAGTCGGGCAGGATTGTACTATCCGGCCCAGCGTCGGAACTGGTCAACGATGAACGTCTTCAGCACGCCTATCTCAGCTACACTGGTAGCTCGACTTCTAAAGGTGATAATTGGGGGTGCACCGGTGACGGAGACCTTTGTCAAGGAGATCGGAGCTGATGGGACGCCCCAGATGCCAACCAAGCCGTAAGCCTCGCTAAGAAGATGGTCCACATCTAAGCCTGGGGGTGTGAGATGAATTCAGCCGAGCGCTTCTTAACCGCCTTGCGCGGGCAGGTTCCGGATCGAGTGCCCATCTTCGAGCTCTATATCCATCCTGACATCATCGAGGCGCTCATCCCCGGTGCAACTCTTCCGGAGTTCGTCGAGAGCATGGAATTGGATGCGATTTCATCTTTGTGGATGACTGACGGCACAATCGCAGAAACATGGATCGATGACAGAACTACGGTAGATGAATGGGGTGTTACGTGGCGTTATGGCGCCGAGAACAGGGGGCCGATAGCCGGCCCTATTCAAACCCTCGATGATGTCAGGCATTACACCCCACCAGATCCCGACGCGCCCCACCGTCTGGCCAATTTGCGTGAGTATATTGCACGCTTCAAGGGCAAGAAAGCGGTCATCTATCAACAACGCTTTGGCTTCATGTGGGCAGCCGATTTACGCCGCTTCGACAATTTCCTGATCGACTGTTTAGAAAACCCACAGCTGGTGCATGAGTTGCTTGAAATTGCCAATGACTTTGCGATCAAGCTGGCCCGCAACGCCGTGCGAGCAGGTGCAGATGCGGTAGTCTTTGGCGATGATTTGGCCTTCAAGACCGGCCCACTGATGTCACCAATGGCCTTCAAGGAATTCATGTTGCCCCGTTTATCGCGTGCGGTGGAGGCCGTGAAGGCGGAAGGGGCTTTATGCATCATGCACAGTGATGGCAATCTGTGGAAGTTGCTGGACATGATTGTTGACACTGGGGTCGATGGAGTCAATCCGCTGGAACCTGTCGCTGGAATGGACATCGGAGAGGTTAAGCGAAAGTATGGTGACCGCGTCTGCCTGCTCGGCAACATCGATTGCGGGGAGTTGCTGAGTCAGGGATCCGTAGAAGAAGTGGAGCGCACGGTCAAGGAAACGATTCGGGTCGCAGCACCTGGCGGTGGCTATATCATGTCGTCTAGCAATGCCATCCACTCCGCAGTCAAGCCTGAGAACTATCGCGCTATGATTGAGGCAGCAAAGCGGTATGGTAAGTACCCCCTG
>JBHIAO010000534.1:0-3979 GCA_046758565.1 Anaerolineae bacterium | reverse complement strand
GCGTTTTACGAGGCGATAATTCACGCACATGACGCAAATGTTGCGGAGTAACGCCGTAAGGGCGAGACAAGAAAGGAGGAGCCATGATCAGATGACCATAGCGCCACGGTTGGCGTACTAGCAGTCTCTCATCTCATACCAAGTGTTCCTTACCATCAAAGACAACATCACGGCCTTCCAGATCTGAGAATCTGAGAGACTTCAGAGTGTTCTTCGCAGTTTCACCACTTCCAAATAGAGTTCACTAAGTATTCCTCCCAAAGGAGAAGGTTCCTATGACACAGCATGTCACGATTGAGGTCAATGGAACGACCCATGAAAGAGACGTCGAGCCCCGCATGCTTCTCGTCCATTTCATCCGCGATGTCCTGGGGCTTACGGGTACGAACATCGGTTGCGAAACCAGTTTGTGCGGTGCCTGCACGGTAATCATGGACGGGCAGGCGGTGAAGTCCTGCACTCAGCTCGCTGTTCAGGCCGCCGGCAGTTCGATCATGACCATCGAGGGCCTCGCACAAAACGGAAAACTCCATCCGATTCAGGAGGGATTTTGGGAGAAGCACGGTCTTCAGTGCGGCTACTGTACACCTGGCATGATCATGGCCGCCTACGACCTCCTCCAAGAGAACCCCAACCCCACCGAAAATGAGATCCGGCACGGCCTAGAAGGCAATCTCTGTCGCTGCACAGGCTATCAGAACATCGTCAAGTCTGTCCAGGCAGCCGCAGAAGCGATGCAAGGAGGTGCGTAAATGGCAAAGTATGTTGGCACCAGTGTCAAGCGTCGGGAAGACCCGAGGTTCATCCAGGGCCAGGGCCGCTACGTGGCCAATATCCAGTTGCCGAACATGGCACACCTTGCCATCAAGCGTAGCCCTTACGGCCACGCCAGGATAAAGAGCATCAACACCGAACAGGCCGAGGCACTCGATGGAGTTATCGCCGTTATCACCGGCCAGGACCTGATTGACGGCGGTGTTGGGGCGATGCCCTGTGGCTGGAATGTACCGGACATCAAAGTCCCCACCCGCTATCCCCTCACGGTGGACAAGGTGCGGCATGTGGGCGATGGCGTGGCGGCCGTGGTTGCCGAAAGCTCCTACATCGCCAACGACGCCCTCGACCTGATCGAAGTGGACTACGAACCGCTGCCGGCTGTGGTCGATGCCAGAGAGGCCATGGACGAAGGCGCTCCCCTGGTTCACGACGACGTCCCCAACAACGTGAGCTACACGTGGGCTCTGGGCGACAAAGAAGCCTGCGACAACGCCTTCGCCCAGGCCGACCATGTTGTCGAACTTGAGCTGATCAACCAACGGCTCATTCCTACCGCCATAGAACCACGCGCGGCCGTAGCCCAATGGAACCCTGCCACCGAGGAAATGACGCTTTGGACGACCAGCCAGAACCCGCACCCTATCCGGTTGCTACTCAGCGCGTTCACCCTGGGTATCCCGGAGCACAAGCTGCGGGTGATCTCCCCCGACGTGGGTGGTGGCTTCGGCAGTAAGATCTTCCATTACCCGGAAGAGATCATCACCCCCTGGGTGGCCCGAGCGATCAACCGGCCCGTCAAGTGGGTGAGCACTCGCACCGAAGCCGCCATGACCGACTCACAGGGCCGCGACCACGTGACCACGTGCAAGATGGCCCTGAAGAACGACGGCACCATCACCGGCATTCACGTGTCAACCTGGTCCAACCAGGGCGGGTATATCTCTACGTTCGCCCCGCTGATTCCCACGGCTCTGTACATCACCCTGCTTTCCGGTCTGTACAAAGTGCCGGGTATCTGGGGTGAGATGTGGGGCACGCTGACCAATACCGTGCCGGTGGATGCCTATCGCGGGGCTGGCCGGCCCGAAGCCAACTACCTGCTCGAACGCCTGGTGGATCTGGCTGCCCGGGAACTGGGCATGGACCCGCTGGAGATTCGGCGTAAGAACTTCATCCCAGCCGACGAGTTCCCGTACCAGACCCCGGTCGCCTTCGTGTACGACAGCGGCGATTACCACAAGCTCTTCGACAGCGCGGTGGAGATGGCCGACTACGAAGGTATGCGCAAGGCGCAGGAGGAGGCGCGTAGTGAGGGCCGGCTGGTCGGCATCGGCATTACCGGCTGCATCGAAGCCAGCGGTCCGGCACCGTCGGCCGTTGCCGGCGCCCTGGGCTCGGCGGTTGGATTCTGGGAGAGCGCAGTCATCCGCACTCACCCGACGGGCAAGGTGACTGTCTTCACCGGTTCGCACGCTCATGGCCAGGGGCACGAAACCACCTTCGCCCAGGTTGTGGCCGACGAGCTGGGCGTGGATATCGACGACGTGGAGATCGTCCACGGCGATACCGCCAGCGTGCCCTTTGGCATGGGTACCTACGGCAGCCGCAGCGCCGCAGTAGGCGGCAGCGCCCTGGTCAACGCTGCCAGGAAGATCCGTGAGAAAGCCATCAAGATCGCTGCGCACCAACTGGAGGCTGCCGAAGGGGACCTGGTCTACGATCAGGAGAACGGCATGATCCACGTCAAGGGTGCGCCCGACAAGGCGAAAGCCTTCGGCGAGATCGCCTTCGCTGCCTACACGGCCCACAACCTGCCGGCAGGGCTTGAAGCCGGCCTGGAGGAGTCGGCCTTTTACGACCCGGCCAACTTCACCTTCCCCAGCAGTGCCCACATCGCCCAGGTGGAAATCGACCGCGATACTGGCCAGGTGACCATCCAGCGCTACATTGCGGTAGACGACGTCGGCAAGGTCATCAACCCTATGGTGGTGGACGGGCAGATCATAGGCGGTATCGTCCAGGGAGTGGGTCAGGCTTTGTGGGAGCACGGAGTCTACGACGAGAACGGCAACCTTCTGACGGGCTCGTTGTTGGACTACGCCGTCCCTCGGGCTCACCAGTTCCCGACAATCGAGAGTGGACGGACCGAAACGCCTTCGCCGCACAACCCGCTGGGCGTGAAAGGGGCTGGCGAGATGGGCACGATCGCCGCGACGGTGACCGTCGCCAATGCCGTGATGGATGCGTTGGCACCGCTGGGCATCAAACACATCGACATGCCGCTCACGCCGGAGAAAATCTGGCAGGCGATTCACGGAAACGGGAGGTCGTAACCATGTATCCGGCGAAATTTGAGTACTACCGTGCAGGAAGCGTTCAGGAAGCGGTCAGCCTGCTACAGCAGCACAGCGGTGCCAAGGTGCTGGCCGGCGGCCACAGCCTGATTCCGACGATGAAGCTGCGCCTGGCCCAGCCGCCGGCGTTGGTGGACATCGGCCGCATCTCAGAGCTCGTGGGGGTGACCCAGACCGATGGCAACATCCGGGTGGGCGCGTTGACAACCCACGACATGCTGCAGAAGTCCGTGGTGCTTCAGCAGCACTGCCAGCTCCTGGCCGAGGCAGCCGGCGAGGTCGGCGACCGGCAGGTGCGGCACAAGGGCACCATCGGCGGAAACCTGGCCCATGCCGATCCGGCATCGGACTTGCCGGCGGTCGTCCTGGCGCTGGGCGGCGTCATTCACACCAGTGGCGGGAACGGTGACCGGCAGATCAACGCTGCGGACTTCTTCGTCGATTTGCTGACGACCGATCTGCAGCCCGACGAGATACTGACGGCTGTGGAGGTGCCCGCGTTGGGCGACAACACCGGTTCGTGCTATTTGAAGTTCGCGCACCCGGCCTCGGGCTACGCCATCTGTGGCGCGGCGGCCATCGTCACGCTGGCCGGCGACGGCACGTGTGAGAGCGCCAGCCTGTGCTTCAGCGGCGTCACGGCGACACCGCACGAGGCCGGCGCTGTGGCGGACGCGTTGGCCGGCCAGACCCTGGACGACGCGACCATCGATCAGGCAGTGGACGACAATCTGTCCATTGCCGACCCGATGGGCGACGTCCACGCCTCCGGGCCGTACCGCGTCGAACTGGCGAAGGTATTCGGCAAGCGGGCCCTGAAGCTGGCCCGCGACCGCGCCCAGGGCTAG
>JBHIAO010000533.1:0-3988 GCA_046758565.1 Anaerolineae bacterium | reverse complement strand
GCAAGCCTCTGCTCGACCAGGTACTGAGAAAAAGTTGACTGGGAACTAGTAAAGGGGTCTTTTGTTGACAGTTGGAGGATTCCCTAATCATGAACGGCACGATGAAAGCTATGTCAGCTTTGATACCTCTCACATTCGTGGACGCGATCATCCCGGTCCCTATCGTTGGAGTCATTCTCCTGTACGTCATCCTGGTGCGGCCACTGTGGTTTTCGAATCTCGTCCGCGAAGTCTATGAGAAGGGCTAACGTTGACCTTCAAAGAAAGGGTTGTCAGTTTCTAGGTTTGCTCGAAATGAAGTAATCTGTCCCCAGAAATCCAACTGCATTTCCATCCCCTTATTTCTTCTTCAGATCCTGAATCTTGACACAATAACGTCATTGTGGTCTGAGGGTTGTAGAAGGGACAGTAAGGAGGTAATCGATATGTCGACCATCGATGCCGATGCCCATGTTGTCGAGTCGGAGCGTACCTGGGATTTCATGGAACCGGCGGACCAAAAGTATCGACCCCTCATCGTCCGGCCTCGGGGCGAAGAAGGCGGCGAATACTGGTTCGTCGACGGAAAGATACGCGGCTTGGTCCGGGTCGTTCTGACCGCTCACGAGCTCGACGACGTTGCGAAGCGGACGGGCCGGGTGATGGCTACGCCGCGCGAAACCCAGGAGATGGAAAACGTGCCGGCACGGCTGCGGCATATGGACGAGCTGAGCATCGATATCCAGGTGCTCTACCCCACGATGTTCATCGAGCTGGTAACCGACAAGGTCGAGTGGGAAATCGCCATCTGCAAGGGCTACAACCGCTGGCTGGCCGACATTTACCGGCAAGGCCAGGGGCGGCTTAGGTGGATCTGCGTCTTGCCGCTGCTCGATATGAGCGCGGCGCTGGAAGAGCTCAAGTATTGCAAGCAGAACGGGGCCTGCGGCGTGTTCATGCGCGGCATCGAGGGGCACCGGCTCATCACCGACCCCTATTTCTATCCTCTTTACGAAGAGATGACCCGCCTCAACCTGGCCGTAGGGGTGCACGTCGGCAACGGCAACCCCCAAAACCTCGACTTGGTCTCTCAGTACAACGGCGGCGGCAGTTTCTGGAAGTTTCGCATACCCGTGATCGGCGCATTCCATTCGGTAATTATGAGCGAGGTGCCGAAATTATTCCCGCAGCTCCGGTTTCACTGGGCCGAGGCGGCCGCGCAATGGATACCGTATGTCGTCAAGGACTTACAGCGGCGCTGGGGAGCGGTGGGAAAGACGCTGCCGGACAATCCGCTGAAGGAGTACCGGCAATACGTCTCGTGTCAGACCGACGATGACGTGTATTATATTCTCAGATACTCGGGCGAGGACAATATCGTTATCGGGACGGACTACGGCCATAACGACCAATCGACCGAGATAGAAGCTCTGCGCAACTTAAAAAACCAGGGCAGCATTACCTCGGGGCAATACGAGAAGATCACCTACCACAATCCGAAGGCCCTCTTCGCCCTGAATTAGCTCGCCGGCGTCTTACGCACGGGGTATAGGTTAGAAGGAAAGGGGTGGGGTCTTGGGAGGGGTTGTCGGGACAGGATACGGCAATTCACTGTTGATCGGGAGGGTTGTGGAAGGGTTGTCAGTTTCTAGGTTTGCTCGAAATGAAGTAACCTGTCCCCAGAAATCCACAGAAATCTCAGAAATCACCGGAATTTCATGCGCGAGGTTTATGTAGCAGAGGAGAACTCACATGCGCTATGAACTGTATTACTGGCCTGGTATACAAGGCCGCGGCGAGTTTGTCCGGCTTGCGCTGGAGGACGCCGGCGCGGAATACGTGGACGTCGCCCGTCTACCGAAGCGGGGAATTTCCGGGCTGATGCGCTTCCTGGAAAGCCGTTCGGTGGAGCACCCGCCGTTCGCACCGCCTTTCCTGAAAGCGGGCAATTTAGTGATCGCGCAAACCGCGAACATTCTGCTTTATCTCGGCTCGCGTCTTGGTCTCGTGCCAAAAAACGAGGCGAGCCGCCTCTGGGCACACCAGTTACAGCTCACGATCGCCGATTGGGTCACCGAAGTCCACGACACCCATCATCCGATCTCGGGCGGGCTTTACTATGAGGAGCAAAAGCGTGAGGCGAAGCGGCGCGCCGTGGACTTCAGGGCCGAGCGCTTGCCAAAATACCTTGATTACTTCGAGCAGGTACTAATGCGCAATACGAAAGGGAAGGACTATGTCTTGGGCAAGGCGGTTTCCTACGTCGATCTATCGCTGTTCCAGATGATCGCCGGGTTGCGCTATGCCTTTCCGCGCGCCATGGCGAGACTGGAACGCAAACACCCGCGACTCGTGGCGCTACACGATCGTGTTTCGGCTCGCCCCCGGCTTGCCGCCTATTTGTCGTCTAAGCGGCGCTTGCCGTTGAACCAAGAAGGCATCTTTCGGCATTATCCCGACCTCGACGGGTAACGCTTAGGATCAGGACTAGCTTTGACATAAAAGAAAACAACCAGCGACCGCCGTTGCTGATACCTTATCCACGATGCTAGACGTGACCCTCACGACTGGTCCAGGCGGTAGATTCCGGTATTCGTGCCGGCGAGGAGCACGTGCGGTAACGACGGATGGAGCGCCAGCGCCCAGACCCGGCTGCCGCTGCACATGCTCGTGCCGGACGACATACGCATGAGCGTCTTACCGAGGTTGCTGCTGCTCCACGCCGAGAGCCCGTTGGTCGCCACGTATAGATGTGACATCTCGCACTCCCTCCCGACCCCTTTTCTGTCTGGGCTGCGATAGACGAATCAGATCTGCCGTGCTCGGAGTAATTGGCGGCGTTAACCCTTGTCTTCCTGCGTGTTACGCCGCGTGGCGCGACGCCCTTAGCTGCCGTGCAATGAACGCTTTGATCACGTCGATGGCACGGTCAGTCTGCGGCCCAGGTTTGCGGACCCATTGATGCTCGCAGCCTGGAAACATTTCTAAATAGCAGTCGCCACCAGCCGCTCGGTACGAAGCAGCGAATTTCTCCTGCACCTCCGGGAGCACGTTGTCGTCCAATTCGCCTTGAAGGACGAGCAGCGGCGGCAGTGTCACCGCCTCGCCGCGCTCAAGGATCAACTGCGGATTGCCTTCGATGATAGTTTCCCAAGGGTTGAAATAAATCTTGCTGTTCCGGAGCATCTCTTCGCGCTCCATTCTCTCCGCATGCTGGTAGCGGGCGAAGGGATCGCTTACCGGAGAACGCGTTGCAACGTATGTCAATGTCGTGTCGACGCTTGGTGCCTTGGGCAATGGATGTGCGCTGTAGCGGGTGTCATGCGGGCGCATGGCGCAGAGTTCGACGACATGGCCGCCGCTCGAACTGCCCAACGCGCCAACGGTCGCCGGGTCACCCTTCCATTCGCGCGCTTTTGCTTTGAGCCAACGCACACCGTAGTTGGCATCGGCAACTGAGGCCGGGTAGGGTGCCTCCGGCGCAAGACGTAAGTCGATGGCCACAACCAGGATGCCGCTCGACGCCAGCTTTTCGTCCATCGACGCATTGGCCATGCGGTTCTGATTGTTCCAGGCACCGCCGTGCAAATCCAACAGCGCTGGGAAAGGTCCGTTTCCTTGTGGCTGGTAAATGCGCGCCATCAAAGTCCGTACTGGATCGCGCCGGAACTCAACGTCCCAAGCTTTGATCTCGAACTGATTCGCAGGATCATAAGCGATGGTCATCTTAGCTCCTCCCTTGAGCTGTCGGTCGATCGGTTGTTATTGTTGACTCCTCCCGAATATCGCCGTGTCGCCTGGCTGTCAAGAGAGTGTGGATTAGAGAAGCTCTTTTTCGTATCGGAATTTTAAATAGATTAGGGTCAGACCCTTACGGACCGTTGAAAAAGCCCATCTGGGCTTTTTCAGTTTCGGGTTTCGAGTTCCAAATCTGGAGTTAATACGAAGGCTCTAAACTAAAAACTCGAAGCTCTCCGATCTAAGGTTGCGAGGGCTTTTTTGTAGAAGC
>JBHIAO010000532.1:0-3989 GCA_046758565.1 Anaerolineae bacterium | reverse complement strand
GCCCTGTGGATAGGACAGCTCCTCTCCCAGATAGGCGACAATTTCGTCATTGTCGCCATTCTGCTTGTTATCAACACTCTGACAGACTCACCTTTGGCTCTAGGAGTGCTGGCCGTGGTGGCCACCTTGCCTCAGCTTTTTCTGGGTCTGATCGGCGGGGTCTTCGTTGATCGCCTGGACCGCAAGCTGGTGATGATCGTCTCCGACATCCTGCGCGGCCTGGCAGTTCTCGCCCTCCTCTTCGTCCAGCGGGCGGATCAGCTATACATACTCTACATTGTTAGCTTCGTGATGGCCACAGTGGGCGTCTTCTTCAGCCCGGCCCGCAATGCCGTCATCCCCAACATCGTCAGCGGCGAGATATTGCTCACGGTCAATGCCCTGATGCAGGCCAACCAGATCATCGCTGTCATCCTGGGCGCGTCAATAGCCGGTTTGGTCGTCGGCTGGCTTGGCCCGGCCTCCGCCTTCGTCTTCGACTCCCTCACCTTCGCCTTCTCTGCGGCGGCCATCGCTACCATGACTATACCGCCAGTGAACTCTAATTCAGGCCAGACCAACGGGCGGGTCATCTGGAATCAACTGGTGGAAGGGTTGCTTTTCATCAGGCACAGCTCCTCTCTTCTCCACGTTATGATCACCACGGCTGTAGCCACTTTGGGCTTCGGAGCCATCATGGTGTTGGGGATAATTTATTTAAATGAAGTGTTGGGTATGGGTGCCGAAGGGTTCGGGTTCCTCTACGCATTTCAAGGGCTTGGCGTAGTGATTGGCGGGGTGGTGATCGGCCGCTTTACTTCTAAGGTGCGTACCAATCGGGTTGTGGGGGGTTGTATGGTGATCCTGGGGCTGGCTATCATTGCCTTCGCTGTGGTTCCCAGTTATCCCCTCGTCCTGGTCGCCGTAGCCATCATTGGCCTGAGCATTGTCTCCGCCCGTGCCGCCCTGGCTACGCTGACCCAGTCTCTGGTCCCCGATGAGAAGCGAGGGCGGGTGGAGAGCGCGGTGACCATGGTTATCGGCGCCTCCACCAGCGCCTCCATGGTCCTCTCTGGTCTCTTCGGCGATCTGATCGGCGTGCAGGCCGTCTTTATAGCGGCCGGCGTCATCACCATCGTCGCCGGCGTGGCCGCATCTTACACCCTCAGAGAGGCCCAGATAGTAAAAGGGGGATGAAGCAGAAGCCCCATCCCCCGTTTAGCTTGAGATTCCTCTACATTATCCCCCCAGCCGCCACACTTTCTCCAAATTCTAGTAAGCTCTCCACGTTTCCGCCGCTTCAGTAACTCCTATGCCGTGATCGGCCATCAAATAATCGAGCAGCAAGGTTCTGGTGGCCAGGGCCTCGGCATAATCATCCAACTCAATCGTCCACCAGGTGCACTGGGTATCAAGCAAGCGGTCAACGATTGGTCCGAGGATGGTCATGTCCTGGGGAGGATGATGCCGGGCGGTGTCCTGAGCTTGTCGAAGGGCTGTTTCCCGCTCGTACATGTGCACTTCAAAGATGCGGTCGGCGAGCATGTCCAGGAAATCGAGGGCAGTTAGCTCGCCGCTCTGGACGCGCTGACACGAAACCGCGTGCCCGACGTCCAGGGTGATCATCGCCCCGGATGCCCAAGCCCACGCAGCAACAGTCTCAGGGTGGCTGGTAGGGCCCCGGCGCAGGTTTTCCAGGCAGACGGTGATGCCCAGGCCACGCGCATGCTCGACCAGCCTCGAAAGATTCTCCACAACCCTGCCCGGGACGATCGGACCTTTCCAGTGGATGCCGACGTGGAAGGTGATAACCTGTTCCCCCCGGCCAGGCATCGCTTCTAGCACCGCCACGTGAAGGCGCACGGCACGCTCGGCGACAGCGGAGTCCGGGTGCCCGATTTCATGGTCCGGAAAGAAGCCGTGGTAGCGTACGGGTATGCCTGCCTTGAGGAACGGGTCTACGTGCTTGGGAAGCAGGTCGAATGCTTCAGGGTTAGGCGTGTACTCTAACGCAAACCCATGTTCCGCGATCCACCGGAACCGGTCCGGGTAGGTGTGCCACCTGGCGGAAAGGGCAATCGTCAGGGGGCGGATCGGTGCCCGACCCGAGTGTTTGCCCCTCGCTATTCGATTCTCTAGCCTCTCAAGATTCATATCACCACGCAGGTGAGGGTGTAGTCAAGGCCATCTATCAGTTGGATCTCGTTGATGACCAGCTCCCCCAGCGCATCGGTGTCTGGAACCTCGACCAAGGCGATCACGTCGTAGAGCCCCGTGACGTTGTAGGCACTCTTGACCCCCTCGGTGGCCGATAGGGCCTCGATCACGTCCTCGCCCATGCCGGCCTCCACGTTTGCCAGAATGTAAGCTTTGACACTCATCGCTTCTTCTCCTTTCGTTAAATGCTCAGCACAACTGCCAGTGCTTTGGTGATTTCTTGCATCACTTTGTTGGGAAGTTTCCCCAGTCGCCGCACAAACCTTTCTTGTGCCACGGAGCGCACCTGAAAAGCGTCTGCTGCCGAAGGCTTACTCAGACCATTCTCCACATCAGGTTCCAGTCGAACCATCCACGGTGCTACAGCATAGTGGTCTCTCCATTCAGTGATAGGGACGATCACCTTCAGCGGCAGAATCCCAATGGCATCATCGTTTACGATGACCGCAGGACGAGTTTTCTTAATCTCAGCGCCAACCGTTGGGTTCAGATTGATGAGCCAGACTTCACCTCTACGCATAGAAGTCCTCGCTGTCGAGAGCTGTGAAGATGGTCAGTTCGCCACCTGCTGCATAATCCGGCAGTAGAGCCTCAGCCGCTGCGGCTAATTGTCGTCTTCTCTCTGCCCGGGCCAGCGGTTGTCCTACTTGCCGAAGGTCTTCACGAATCAGATGCAGGGTGGCTTCGATGATTGTTATGCGCTCTGGGATTGTAAACCTCTTGAGTTCTTCTAGTACTTCTACCTGTGTCATATCTCCTCCTCGTCTTGTTAGAATGGGTTTCTTCCGCTACAGAACATCTGATATCGAGATACCGCGCTCCTGAGCGCGCTGGACCATCCAATCATTGATGTCGGCCGGCGGCGGGGGAACCTCGCCCTCAGGCCGTCGTTCTAGATACAGCGCGTCGGTGGGGCAGACCGTGGCGCACAGCCCGCAGCCCACGCAGCGGGAGTAGTCCACCAGGCAGACATCATCCGGCACGGAGAGCGCGCCGAACTGGCAGCGCTCGATACAATCTTCGCAGCCGATGCACATCTCGGCGTCCACAACGCTGTGGAAGTCGGAGCGCACGGCGGTGGTGGGGACGCCGAACTCGGCCACGCTGCGCAATATCCCACAGCAGCAGGTGCAGCAGTTGCAGATGTAGTAGTGCTGGTCGCGGTAGTTGCCGGTGGAGTGCACCAACCCCGCTTCCTCGGCCTCGTGTAGAATCTGCAGCGCCTCCTCTTTGGTAAGAGCGCGGTCCACCTGGCTGCGGTCGAACGCGCCCTCGACCGGCGCGAAGACCAGGCAGTTCTCGGTTGGGCGGTCGCAGCCCTTGCCGACCAGCTTCTGCTGGACGCGGCAGATGCAATCTCGCACGCCCCACGATTTGGCCTCTTCCAGCAGCTCGGAGGCCCGCTCGTAGGGAAAGATCTCCAGGTCGAAGGGAATCGCCTCCCCGACGGGGATGACGCGGTGAATGGCGGGTTCGTCGCGAACGAATCTAGCACCCTCCGTCTCCTGCAGGTACTGCTCGAACAACGCGGCCAGTTCCGCGTCCATGCGGGGCAATTGCTCCTCGTAGAAGCCGACGACGAAGGGCCTCAACCCGAAGGCGAGTTGACCTTTGCCCTTCTTGATGCGGATCTGCCCCTGGCGGGCCATCCCTTTGAGCGTGCGGTAGGCCGTGTCGGCGTCCACGCCTGCGCGGGCGGCGATGTCGGCGGTCGGCTCGCGGGTCAGGCGCATCACGCTGGCCAGCGCTGCCTCCTCTGGGGTGAAGATCTTGGCCAGCAGCCGCAGTTCCGC
>JBHIAO010000531.1:0-4008 GCA_046758565.1 Anaerolineae bacterium | reverse complement strand
CTCACTATTGTCCACAGCCGGCGACTGTTGCCCCATCCCAGACAGCCACGAGAGTGAGGTCGAATGAAAAACGGGGGCGTCCCACTGACACCCCCGTTCTTATCCAGACTTGAAGAGAACGAACAGTACGGCTAGCGAATCGTGACCGCCTTTCGACGCAGGGCGTAGCCGGCCACAATCAGGAGCACCCCTGTCGCAACGGCCAGGATCAGCAGATTCTTGTAGGGCACACCGCCAGTCGCCGGCACCTGCTTCGGCTGCTGCATCATTTGCATCACCTGTGCAACGGCTTCGGATCCTGCCGCGGAGGCTACAGTGGGCTCACCCTCGAAGCCCCACCGCAGAACACCGTCCTTGTTATCAGGAATGCCAAGATGGCAGCCGATACAGCCGGCCGGCTTGCCTGCAGCGTCCACGGTTCCATCAGGCTGAATCTTGGCCCAGAACCAATCATTGCCTTCCGGGTTATAGCCTTTTACCTTGTACATGATGGTGACGGCGCCAAGCCCACCTGGGCTATCGACGCTTTCACCCATGTAGTTGTCCTTGGCGATTATCGTGCCCTCAGGCATTTCGCCGGGGAACTTTGAGGCAACACTCAGGCCGATGTCATTGACAAAGATTTTCACCACCTTTGAATGAGGTGCCCCACTTGGTAGGTAGCCCTTGAAACTATCCTCCGGCCATGTCCCCCACGCAGTGTATGGACTGGTCTTTGTAACATACTCCCACAGAGCCTGTGCATCTGCGGCCGGCAATTCACCCTGTGCCACTACCGGACCGCCGGTCAAGAAGCCAAACAAGGCCAGTCCCAGCATGAGCACGCCGGCCACCAACATACCTGATGCGAGTCGTTTCATAACCTCATCCCTCCTTGGAAGGGGTACCTCTCCTATTTCAATTCGAGTGTTGTTAGACGTCCAGAACCCGGCCCTGAAGCCCCGCCAATTCTTGGACAGTGTACCGTCCGACCCCAGAAACTTCCGTAACGGCCATCACATTTCCGGCAAATCAAGCCCGCGAATCAGCTACTCGCATTTCAGGTTGGCGATGAAGGCTGCCAGCGTGTTGACTTCGTCCTCGGTGAACAGGTCACCAAAGGTTTGGGGCATGATGTTGGCTGGAAAACCTTCTACCACCTCGGCGTTAGGATCGAGGATGGAAGTCTGGATGTAAGCCACATCCTTCTCACCTGACTGCACTTTCTTGGCGGTATCGCACCAGTTGGGGGCCACAACACCTGCCGCGCCCTCGATACCTGGGGCCGTGTGGCATCCACCACACCCCCCTTTCGCCACGAGAGCAGCTACGTCTTCCGCTGAGGGTGCCGGCGGCATCTCAGCAGCCGGCTTCTCAGCCACTTCCTCAACTTCAGGCATCTCCACCGCTGGCGGTGGCCCTGAAGGCGAAATCGGAGCGATGGGAAACGTGAAGATATAGTCATTGGACCGCACCGATCCGTGACAGGCGATACACCCGGTGGGCTTCCCCGCAGCCTGAATTGTGCCATCTGCACCGAACTTGGCCCAGAACCAGTCACGGTGGTTAGGATCGTAGTCGGGCTTTTTGTACATGACGGTTAGAGCGACCAGCGTTCCGTCGGGCATGTAGTTCTCCTTGACAATAATGGCATCCGCCGTCATGTCCCCCGACTTCGACTTCATCGTCTCGGCTGCTTCGGGGTTCAGGTACGTGGACAACAGTGCCCCATGAGGCGCCTGGCCCTCATAGAGAGTCCCCTTGCCAGGCACAGTGATCCACTTGTCCTGGTAGTCTGCCTCTTGCAGCTTTTCCCACAGTTCCTTCGCCATGCTCATGACTTCATCCGTTGGCGGCACAGCGGCCGCCTGGATTGGGGCAATGGGGAAGGTAAAGATGTAGTCGTTGGACCGCGCCGATCCGTGACACGAGATACAACCAGCCGGCTTCCCTGCAGCCTGAACCGTGCCGTCCGCACCGAACTTGGCCCAGAACCAGTCACCGTGATCCGGATCATAGCCCGGCTCTTTGTACATCACGGTAAGCGCGTCCAGCGTCCCGTCGGGCATGTAGTTCTCCTTGACGATGATGGCATCCGCCGCCATGTCTCCCTTCTTCAACTTCATCGCCTCGGCGGCTTCGGGATTCAGATAAGTGGACAGGAGCGCCCCATGAGGCGATTGGCCCTTATAGAGAGTCCCCTTGCCTGGCACAGTGATCCAGTTCTCCTGGTAGTTTGCCGCTTGCAGCTCCTGCCACCGCTCCTGGGCCATAGCTTCGTCAGGGCTCACTTCTGGCACGGGCGTATCTGTCGGCACAGGTACAGGTGTGTCCGTTGGGGGCGGTACGGGGGTGTCTTTCGGCGCTGGTGGTTGCGTTGCAGCAGGTGCACATGCAGCGAACAGCAACGCGAAGACAATTAGAGACACAATACGCACAGGGATTGCACGGTGCATAGGACCTCCTCCTTTCTCTGGGTTCACACGTATCGATTAGACAACCAGTGGCCAATAAGTTGATAGGATATGAAGGCTCGTGTGTCCGAAGTCCCTTTGTCCCGAGGTTTGGACCTGACAAAAGTGCCAATGTGGAGTCGGGAACTAGCTTAGCATTATACTCGTCAACCGCAGGACCTTCAGTAATGGTCGGCACATTACTCGTCATTGACAATCAACAGTATGATACAACATCGATCTCGCGTCCGCAAGTGTGCTCACCTCTCTCGATTTGCAGCTACAGCGTATTACTTGCTTCAAGAGAACGCATTCGGCTATAATCACCACAGCCCCGGACTTTGGACTTCGGATTGATAACATGGCAAAGGGACCGGCTCGTTTCGAGGACTTCGCGGAGAAACTGGTGGAAGGCGTTTCCGAGCTGCTGGGCAGACGCCGGCTTGAGCCGGTGGAGATTGCTCGCCGGCTGAGCCGCGCAATGGAAGATAACCAGACCATCAGCGCGGGCAAGATCTTCGTCCCGAACGTCTACCGGGTGGGGCTGCATCCCGAGACGTTCCAGAAGTTTGTCTCCTTCAAGGAGCCGTTGGAAAAAGAGTTGGCGTCATACTTGGCCGACGAGGGAGAGCGCCAAGGGTTCGATTTCATCGGCCGGCCCCACGTGACCCTTACCGCCGAGACCGGAGTGCCTCGCGCTCAGCTCACCGTGGTAGCAGAGCTGGCCGGCGGGGGTCCTGGACCCACCGATCACATCGATGTGACGCAGGCCATGCGCACCGATGAGATTCGTGAAGCTGTGGTTGCAGGGCACCCTCCCCATGCCGAACAACTGCAGTTGGTGATCGGCCAGCGCATCATTCCACTCAGCCAACCGCCGATCAGCATAGGGCGCAGTCTGGACAATGACGTGATCATTCAGGCTGCCAGCGTGTCCCGCCGGCACGCGCAGATTGTGTTCCGCCACGGTCGTTGGCTGCTGCGAGATCTGAATAGCGCCCACGCCACTCTGGTCAACGGCCACGCGATCGACGAGTGTGTGTTGCGGGCCGGCGATACCATCGTCTTTGGTGACGTGACCGTGCGCGTCGAACCTGCAGCCACCACACTCTCTGACGAGGAGACCGGGGAGTACGGATGACCCTGGAGGTGCAGGTCCTCGCCCTCCGCCTTGTGCTGATCATCGGCCTGTATCTATTCTTGCTGGCGGTCGTTGCGGTGGCGTGGCGGGAACTGCGGGCCAGCGCCAGGGTTGGCACACCGGCGGCCACAGAGCACATCACCGGCCGGCATGTGCTGGTCGTCGTCGATCCCGGTGACACACCACTCCGGGCCGGCGATACATTCCCTCTGCGGCCGGTGACATCGCTGGGCCGAGACATGGCGAACACCATCGTGCTGCCCGATCACGGAGCATCGGCAGAACATGCCCTCATCTCTTCCCGCGACGGTCACTGGTGGTTGGAGGACCTGGGGAGCACGAACGGAACATTCCTCAACGGGGTACGTCTCAGCACGCCGGCCATCATCGCGCCTGGCGACGTCATCCGTGTTGGGCATGTCCAACTCAAACTAG
>JBHIAO010000530.1:0-4012 GCA_046758565.1 Anaerolineae bacterium | reverse complement strand
GCCATTGTCGAACTACCGACATCTGACTACCGATGGCTATGGCGCCAACGGCGCAGGGCCAGGCCCGCCAGAACCGCCAGCCCGCCCAGCGCCACCAACCAGACAGAGTCAGCAAAGAGATCTCCCCCTGTCGTCGGCAAAGTTGGTGGGATAAGGCCAAGCTGCCGGCCCCAGGTCAGCGCATCCGGGATCTGCCAGCCTTCCTGGAACTTGCCATCCGCAATGCGCTGGATGGCGATTACCTCGTAATCCAGGGGCTGGCCGGCCTGTACGGAGATGCCGCGAAGGGTGTAGCGGACCGCCACCATATCACCCGCCGCGACGACGTCCTCCGCCCGATTATTCAGCTCCGGATTGTCGGCGCGCGCCGCGGTCACCATGTTTTCTTTGTAGCCTTCAGCGCTGCTGATCGGCGGGAAGCCTAGGATGGTGCCCCAGCTATTCTCTTCGTAATAGTCGGGCGCCATGATCTCGTCCGTGACGTCCAGGTTGCCGCCTTCCCACAGCTCCTCGAAGAACCGGTGGAGCAGCGTCCCGATCTCGTCGGATGCCTCAGGCGCAGCCGGTGCCGGAAAGCGCGACGTGTTCACCGGGTGCGTTTCAAACGGCGGGGGATTCACGCCGAGCTGGATGTACAGCGGCCAGAAATCCACGAAGGTCCAGCTTGCCGTGATCTTGCCGTCCGCCAGGTGGAAGATCTCGTGCACCGGATACTTCACCGCTGTGCCCGTGGGCGCGATGCCGAGGTATTCGCCTGTGTGGGTGCCAGACGCGGTCCAGCGGACGGCGACCTTGTCCCCGGCGGCGATGATGGCTTCGAGCTCCAGTTGGGTGTCGGGGAAGCCGGCGTGCGTCTCGGCGGCGAGCTGTTTGTAGTCCGCCAGGCTGAGCGCCGCCGGATCGGGCGGGATGTGGACGACGGCATTGGGGGCAAACAACTCGGCCAGCACGTCCAGGTTCCCCTTCCAGACCTCCTCAATGAGCCGGCGAACGAGGACTTTGTATTCTTCGACCGCGCTGCCCGTCTCTGGCAAGGCAGCCTGGATCGCCGCAGCCGACTCCTCAGACATGGTCCACGTGACAGACACGATCTTGCCATCCCGGATGACCTCTACTTCCATGCCCTCAACCCATGGAATTCCGAGTGCCCGCACGGACTCTATCGAATTTCTCATCCGAGTGGTTACGGTGTCTCCCTCCACCTTGAGTATCTCAGCTTCGTGCATTTTCCAGCCCTGCGTCTTGATGAGATCCTCAAGCCAGGCGCGGATCTCCTCCTTGCCGGTAAGGGTTAGCGTTTCCCAGGGCATCACCTGCGTGAAAACCGCGTCGTCGGCCCAGAAGGTCCACGCGGTGTCGTAATCACCGGCTATCATCGCATCCAGCTCGGCCCGCATCACCGAAGCCGGGTCTGTTTCCTGAGCATAGAGCGCCACGGGTAGCGCGAGCACCAGGACAATCGCCAGCAGCGCTATTAGACACCTTTTCATCTTTGTCCTCCTCCTTGTGTGATTGCTCACCCTGTTCTTACCTCAATGACATTGCCTGATCACTGATCACTGTTCACTGACTACTGTTCACTGATCACTGTTCACTGACTACTGTTCACTAATCACCCCCCGGCTCTCCATCCAGCTCGCCCATGATCTCAGCCCGCAGGAAGGCCACCAGCTCCTCCAGGCTGGCGAAACCGCGCCGTTCACCATGCCGCGCCCCTTCGAGGGTGATGCGCCATATCCCGGGCGACCCAGAACGGGGCGGGCGTTCCTGCCATAGATGGAGCAGGTAGAAGTAGTGCTTTCTGCGGGGCAATTCCTCCACATGATTCTCCTCTTTGGCAAATGTATGCTATAATCATACAATCCTACCGTTGATTTACCGCTGATCTACCGTTGATTCAGCGTTAATCTGGCGTTGATTGGACGTTTGGAGTGTACAGACCCTAAGGGTTTCAAAAACCCTTAGGGTCTCGTATGATCCTTGAGGTTTCGTCGGAAAATGGTTGCGCAATCAGGAGGGCCCGAGACAGGGAGGGAAAGGGACCCGGGGGCGCACCAGGCGACCCTGACCTTGAACACCCTGGGCCGGCTCGAAATCTGCTGGGAGGGACGGCCGGTGACCGGGCTGAAGTCGCGCAAGGCCCAGGCCTTGCTGGTCTACCTGGCCCTGGACGCCGGCACGCACAGCCGGGGTCGGCTGGCCGGCCTGTTGTGGGGCGAGTTGCCCGAGGACAACGCCCGGCGCAACTTGCGCCATGCCCTGTGGATTCTTCGTCAACACCTGAGCCCCCACGTCCTGCATACCACCCGCCGTTCGGCCGGCTTGAGCACCCATGTCGTCCTTCAGATTGATGTCCTGACCTTTGAAGCCAGGGTGGAGCAGGCCCGGCGCTGTCAGCAGGCCGGGCAGGCCGAGGCAGCCATGGACCACGTGCAGGCGGCCGTCGGCCTGTACAGGGAAGATTTTCTGGCCCACTTCGATCTGCCGGATTGTCCCGAATTCGAAGAGTGGGTGATGCGGCGCCGGCTGGGGCTGCGGCAACAGGTGCGGGAGGCATTCACACACCTGTCCGCCTATCATGCCCGGCGGGGCGAGTACGAGCCGGCTCTCGAGTACACGCGGCGGCAGTTGGCCCTGGGGCCGTGGTGGGAGGAGGGTCACCGGCAGATGATGCGGCTGCTGGCGCTCAGTGGCCGGCGGAGCGAAGCCCTGGCCCAGTACGAAACCTGCCGCCAGGTGCTGGCCGAGGAGTTGGGCGTCGAGCCGGCGGCCGAAACGACGCGGCTGTACCAGCAAATAAGAGACGGACGTTTGAGCAGAGGAGCAGAGGAGCGGAGGAGCAGAGGAGAGGTTGTCTCCCCGGCCCCTCCGCCCCTCCGCCCCTCTTCCCCTCTGCACCCAAGCTCCCCTGCTCCCTTCGTGGCACGGGAGCACGAGGTGGCGCAGTTGGACGCGCACCTGGAGAAAGCGCTCGCGGGGCAAGGTCATGCCGTCTTCGTCACCGGCGGCGCCGGCCGGGGCAAGACGGCCTTGATCCAGGAATTCGCCCGGCGTGCCCAGGAGGCGCACCCCGATCTCATCGTCGCCAGCGGGAACTGCAATGCCCATACGGGTGTTGGCGATCCGTACCTGCCCTTCCGCGAGATGCTGGGTCTGCTGACCGGAGACGTCGAAGCCAGGTGGGCGGCGGGAGCTATCACCCGCGGACATGCCCGCCGTTTGTGGAATACGCTCCCGTTTGCTGCTCAGGCGCTGGTGCAGGACGGACCAGACCTGATTGACACCTTCGTGCCCGGTGCCGCCCTGATGGCTCGCGCTGCGGCCTACGCGCCCGAGGGAGGGGCCTGGCTGGACCGACTGCGCGAGCTTGTGGAACGTAAGCCAGCCAGCCCTGGCAGGGCCACTCGGGAGCAAAGCGACCTTTTCGAACAGTACACCAAAGTGCTGGGTGCCCTGGCGCGGGAGCGGCCCCTGCTGCTGGTGCTGGATGACCTGCAGTGGGCGGACACCGGTTCCATCAGCTTGCTGTTCCACCTGGGCCGGCGGCTGTCGGGCACCTGTCTGCGTGCCCCGCACAGGCAGGGCCGGATTCTGATCGTCGGCGCCTACCGGCCAGAAGAAGTCGCAGCAGATCGAGCCGGCAAACGACACCCTCTGGAGCCTGTAGTCAACGAGTTCCGGCGCGACTTCGGTGACATCACGGTAGAGCTAGGGCAGGCAGGGGGTCGGGAGTTCGTCGAAGCCTTCCTGGACAGCGAACCGAACCGGTTGGGGGCTGGCTTCCGGGAAACGCTATACCGCCAGACCGGAGGTCACCCTTTGTTCACCGTCGAACTGCTGCGCGACATGCAGGAGCGCGGGGATTTGGTTCAGGACCAGGCTGGCTACTGGATAGAAGGACCGGCGTTGGACTGGGAGATCCTGCCGGCGCGGGTGGAGGCGGCGATTGCGGAGCGTATTGGCCGGCTGCCGGAGGAGTTGCAGGCGGTGTTGACCGTGGCCAGCGTGGAGG
>JBHIAO010000529.1:0-4039 GCA_046758565.1 Anaerolineae bacterium | reverse complement strand
CCAACCAGCACGTCAGCCCCGCCCACGGTGACCAACACGCCAGTGCCGCCGACAGCGACCACCACGCCCACCCCGACACCGACCAACACACCGGCGCCGCCGACGGCGACTAACACGCCAGTGCCGCCGACAGCGACCAATACGGCCACGGCGACGCCGACCACCACGCCAGTGCCGCCGACAGCGACCACCAAGCCCACCCCGACACCGACCAACACGGCGGTGCCGGCCACGGCCACACCAACGCCCATTCCGCCGCCGGCGACATCCACGCCTGAACCGTATCCACCTGCCACGCCGACCCAGCCCACGGCAACGTCTACGCCTGAGCCTTATCCGCCGCCTGCCACACCGGAGGTACCAACGGCCACTCCGATAATGCCCACAGCCACTGCGACGGCAAGCAGCACGCCAGCGCCGCCCACGGCGACTGACACGCCGGTGCCGCCCACGGCGACACCGACCAGCACGTCGGTTCCACCGACCGCCACCAACACACCGGTACCACCCACGTCGACCAACACGCCCATCCCGCCGACAGCGACCACCACGCGCACGGCGACACCGACCAGCACGCCGGTGGCGCCCACGGCGACCTACACACCGGCGCCGCCGACAGCGACCCACACGCCCACCGTGACGCCGACTAACACGTCGGTCCCACCGACGGCTACCAATACACCGGTGCCGCCGACAGCGACCCACACGCCTGTCCCGCCCACGGCCACCAACACACCGGCGCCACCGACAGCGACCCACACGCCCGTCCCGCCCACAGCGACCAATACGCCCACGGTCACCGACACACCGGCGCCGCCGACAGCGACCGACACCCCGGTCTCGCCGCCGGCGACCGACACACCCCTGCCACCCACGGCGACGCTCACGGACACGCCCACACCCACCTCGCCGGCGACCGACACACCCACGGTGACACTGACCACGACACCGACGGCCACGTCGACCAGCACGCCGACGCCTACCCCGACCTCGGAAGGGCCACCCGGAGCGTGTCAGCAGTTGATATTGAACCCCGGCTTTGAATTCGATGGGCGCTGGACGTTCGGCAATACGCCAGTCCAGGCGCGCTACGCGATGGACAACCCTTACAGTGGAGCTCGCTCTGCCCTCATGGGCATCAGACCGTCGGAGCCGGATGCGTACAGCTACTCCTCCATCTGGCAGACGGTCACCATCCCCGCCGATGCCCAGAGCGTGGTCCTGTCCTTCTATTATTGGCCAGGCAGAGAGGAGCCGAACGACGAGGACTGGCAATCATCCTGGATCTTCGACGCGGATCTGACCGTCCCGCCGCTGCGCCAGGTGCTCAAGATGCGCTCCAACGCGCGGACGTGGCTCTACCACGCGCAGGACCTCATCGATTTCCGGGGGCAGACGATCACCCTGTACTTCACAGCCATCAACGACGGCAGCGGTGATCGCCGCACGTGGTGGTATGTGGATGACGTGACGCTCACGGTGTGCGGTAGTACGCAAGTGCCGGCCGTGCCACCCCAGCCTCAGCACGGGCCGGATCAGGAGTTCCTGCTGCGATGGCTCAACGAACCAACGCCAGCCGCGTCGGGATCAAGACGGGGTATTCTCTATCGATGGATGGATTTTCTTCGGGACACGGCCAGACGGTAGGGATAGCCGTATCGAAGCGTGTGGACCACGTAAGTCCTGTCACTGATCACTGTCCACTGCTCACTGATCACTGCTCACCACCGCCCGTCGGCGAGTGGTGCTAACAGTAGCAGAATGGGCGGATACCGCAGGTCCGCGTTGCTGTGGAATACGAGGGGACCGAGCTTGTTAGGTCCCTCGAGCAGGTCATCCCCACGGACGAAGTAGATGACGGGGCCATTTGGCCTCCCGGCACGGATGCGATTCTTCCGGATGGTATACACCAGCGGACCTGTAACGTTTGGACCGGCGAAGAGTCGCCACTCATGAGACCCGATCGGCACGATGGTGTACAGGCGCTCCCCCGTGTTATTCGATCCCTGAAAGATGTGCCGGCCGTCGAAGTAATAGACGGCATGCCCCTCAGAACGCCGGCCTTCATACAGTCGGTATCCGTCGAACTCGTACAGCAGCTCTCGTTGGGTGTAGTCCGCCCAAAGCCGAATGACGGGGAAATCTCGAGGAGGGAGCGGTGGAGGCGGCTCAGGCGGCTCATACGGCTGCGCATGGGCAGCCCAGTCCAACGGACCGTAGGGCAGGTTGACCCACGACAGGACTAGCAGAGCAAGAACGAGAACTCCTGCGATGAGGAGCACCTTATTTCGGAATCTGAATGCGAAGGCCGGCGGCGAATCATTGTTTTGTGGCTGCATGTGGCGTTTCTCCCTTTGTCTGCGTTCGCGTTCGAGGGTCAACATTGCCACCGCTGCACCCCGAACTCCCGCTTTGTTAGCCCTTGCCGGTGGCTACCAATCACGCTAAAGTCAAATCCCTACGTAGTGAAACGAAATCGGGTCGCTTTCTGTTTTGCGTGCTGTGCCATCACCGTCCATGTTTGCCGGCAAGATGACGCTAGCGCAAAACCGGGAGGATACGGGAGTTTCGCGGCTACTGAGCGGGTGCTGATGGAAGCAGGGGAGGCCGGCACCCTTCGACTCCCCGCACGGCCGGCCGGCGACGAGGCGATCACGCAGTTTCTGGCACCGGACCGGGTTGGTGAGCTGTTGGAGGCCGGCGAGTATGTGGGGGGGCGCCGATGCGGGCTCGGGCGCTGGTGGAACGGACCAGGGGGGCATCAAACAAACTATAAGCCGGCGAATAAATCGGCCTCTTCTTCCTCAAGGTGCTTCACCAGGGCATCAAACGTCTCTCCCCGGTATGCGTCAAACCGCGCCTGCGACACTTTCAGATAGCGCCAGGTCTGGCCGGTTTGGGCAGTGATCTTCTCGCACCAGTCGCGGATGCTGGCATCTTTGTGTTCCACATCCTCGTATTCCCGGCCCTTGGTTTCGACGATCCAATAGACTTCCGAAGTCTCCGAGACTTCGGAAGTCTGCGTCTGCTGCACGGCTACGAAGTCGGGATAGTAGAATTTGATGGCGCCGGTGGTGCTGAGGTAGTCTACGCGGAAGCGGGTGTAGGACTCGGCCAGGGAGGCGAAGCGCTCGATGTCGGGCGCGCTGTCCAGGAAGCGGGCGAAGCGAGCCTCAAGGTCGTTGTGGACAGCCACCAGGTTGAAAACTGTCCCCTGGCACTCCAGGTGCTGCCGGCGCCAGGTGAAACGGTCGGTCTGGGACAGTTTGAAGCCACGCTCCTCGAACTCGATGTCGCGTTCCTGGGTCGCCAGTTGAGCAATCCTGCGGCTCAGAAAAGTGACGATGCCGTCTTGCAACATCGGATCGCGCAGGCGCCGCCTGATGTCATCGCTCTCCAGGTCCACCTCAACCCCGAAGCAACGCTCCCGGACATAGCGCTTGACAATGGCGTAGAGCTGGGCAAAGTGACCTGTAAGGGCGATCCGGCCGGCGATGGCATTGGTGATGTCGGCCAGGAACCCCCGGCTCATCAGAGGACGCTCGGGGATCACCACTTCAGCGTGCACTGGAGTACCTGTCGGGGCAAAGGTCATCTCGATCTCAATAGCCATCTCTTCAGCCAGCACGTCGGCCTTGTAGATGGGCTCCAGGGACAGCGGGTCCAGTTGGCCCAGGTTCCTGTACTCGTGGGTGTACCTGGGCCTGGTGAGGGGGATAGCGATGTCGTAGGCCAGCTTCTCCTGCACCGGATAGATCCACACCGGCGCCGGCGGGGGTGTGCCCACGGTGTCAATGCCCACGCCCTCGTGCTCCAATTTACGCACGAATTCCTCGAAGTGGTTGTCGTGTAGGGCCAGCAGGGTCTTGTTCCAGGCCAGCTCGTCGTCGTGGACGTGGTGGGCTTCGTCGTTGAGCACCGTCAGGTTGGGCAGGCTCTTGATGCGCTCCAGCATCGAGGCCTGGTAGGACGCCAGGTCCTGCCTGGGCGGCCGGCCCAGGATGGCGTCGAGTGCGTGGGCCGGCGTCCAGTCGTCCTC
>JBHIAO010000528.1:0-4057 GCA_046758565.1 Anaerolineae bacterium | reverse complement strand
GACGGGGCTGTGCGCGTGCCCCAGGGGCCAGGGCTGGGAGTGGAGCTGGATCCGCAAACTCTAGCGCGGTTCCACGTTCGATGACTGCCTGTGGTTCAACGGCACGCACGATGTTGACGGTAGCACAGTGGTCACCCTCAACGTGGATTTCCTGGGGTAAAGCGGATGCCTCCTAGCCGGCGGTTGCGGCCAGGTACTCCATCATGGCCGCGAGCTGTTCCAGGTTGCGGCACTCGGTCAGGAAGTCGCATTCCTGTGTGTAAAGGTCGATGATACTGTCGCCGTGGCCCCAGCCCCAGCGGGATTCGGGGTTAAGCCAAATGAGCCGGCGTGCTCGCTGCCGGATAGTGGCCAGCGCCTCGAGTTGCGGATCGTGGAAATTGCTGCGTCCATCCCCCAGGACAATGACCGTCGAGCGTGAGTTGACAGCATCGCCGTATTCGTCCAGGAAGATGCGAAAGGCCCGGCCAAAGTTGCTGTGAGCCCAATACGGGATGTCGGCTTCGCTCAGCGCCATCTGCACGGCGGCATCCAGCGGGTTGCGCTCGAAGAAATCGGTGACCTCGGTGAGGTCGCTGATGAAGACAAAGCTGCGAATTCGACCTCGTTGCTGCTGCAGGCTGTAGACGAGCTGCAGCATGAAGCGCGATGCGTTGCGTACCGATGAGGACACGTCGCACAGCAGCGCCAGTCGCAGCCGGCTGGGTCGGGGCTCTCGGAACATCAGCTCCATAGGCACGCCGGCGGTGCGCATGCTGCGCCGCAGCGTCCGGCTCACGTCCAGGCGTTTGCGACCGCCGGACTGCCGGCGGCGCGAGAGATCGTCCCGCAGCTTCTGCGCCAACACGTCCACCTGCCGACTCATGGCCTCGATTTCGGCCTCGGTGAATTCGGAGAAGTCCTTTTGCGCCAGGGCCGGCCCGATGGGCGGGCGCCATTCGGGATTGAACCGGTCAAAACCCGAAGAGACCTCTCCAGCAACCCAGCGGGGAAAGAGCTCTTGCACATCGCGAGCCCGGCCACGAAGGATTTGGGCCAACTTGTCTTCGCCCATGGCCGCCAGCGCCCGGATCAGAGCCTGCATTTCGGCCACTACGCGGCTCCAGTCCAGGCGCTTCAGGATCTCCTGCGTCATGCGACCGCGTTGTAGGGGCGAGGCGAGCGGGAATGTGAGCCTGTCTGCATCCGAAGGTTCCAACCCGCTTGCCTCGCCCCTACGCTCCTGCATGGCGGCGGCCAGTTTGGCCATCACCTCGGGCATGTCGCCGCGCAGAAGCGCTTCGGTCAACTCACTGATCTGCCGGCCCAGTTCGTCCAGTGCCCCCTGCGCAAGCTGGATCGCCCGTTCCAGGTCCGACTGGTCTATTGGAAACCGGTCATCGCCCGGTCCACCCTGGCCGGGCGTCGGCTGTCCCAGTGGCAGCGGACCGCCCTGGAGGCCGAAGAAGCGATCGAAGATCGCGTCGAAGGTGGGGATGTCACGACTGCGCTTGACCATCGCGGCGCGCAGGGCAGCCCGCATGCGTTCGCGGTCGTCGAGGCCCGCGATATCGGCGGCCAGGAGGCCGTCCAGCGTTTCGCTGCTGGAAACCCGAAGGCCGGCGCGCCGGAGGGTCTGTACGAACTCAGTTAAGACTTGGTCCACTGCCGTCTCCCTTCCAGTCGATGAGCCGGCGGTCCATCCGCCGCAGCAACTGCGGGATCGACTGCCGCGTCCGGTCCGCGTCGCCTTCATTCTTGATGATGGCGCCCAGAGTGCGAGCCACTTCGGCCTCACCCAGGGAGCGGACGTTCAGGAGTGCCAGAGCGCGAGCCCAGTCCAAGGTTTCGCTGACGCCCGGCCGTTTTCGGAGTGCCATGTGACGTGCTTCGTGGATAAACGCCACCACCTGTTCGGCCAGATTCTCCGCAACCTCGGGGACCCGCACCCGGACCACGTCCAGTTCCTGATCCAGCGTTGGAAAATCGATGAAGAGGTGCAGGCAGCGCCGGCGCAGAGCGTCCGAGAGGTCGCGGGTCTGATTACTGGTAAGCACGACCAACGGGTGCGTCCGCGCCGCAATGGTGCCAAGTTCGGGAATCGAGACCTGGAAGTCGCTTAGTACTTCCAGGAGGAAGGCTTCGAATTCGGGATCGGTTTTGTCGACTTCGTCGATTAACAGGACCATACGTCGGTCACTGGTGATGGCCCGTAGCAGGGGACGGGGAAGCAGGAAGCGCTCGGAGAAGAAGAGATCCTCCTCCTGCGCCACACGGTCGAAGGCTTCTCCAAGGGTTGCCGTATCGGACAGCATCTGGCTGAACCGGTCTCGGAGGACCTGAACGTAGAGCATTTGCTTGGCGTATTCCCACTCGTAAAGCGCCTTGGCCTCATCCAGGCCTTCGTAGCACTGGAGCCGGATGAGATCCGTGTCCAGTGCCTCGGCCAGGGCTTTGGAGAGTTCAGTCTTGCCGACGCCGGCCGGCCCTTCCACCAGCAATGGCTTCCCCATCCGATCAGCCAGGTAGACCACCGTGGCCATCTCATCGCTGCACAGGTAGCGCGCCTCTCTCAAGCAATGTTTCACATCCGCCGCCGATTCAAACATCACATCCATCCTTTCAACAACTCGCCAACACATGGCCGGCCAACGCCGTACCGTCGGAGGGGAATTATAGTGGATGACCATCACGCGCACAAACCGGACTTGAACTACTGAGCCACCCTCCCGCAGGTTGTAGCGAGCAGTGGTTTTGCCCTTCAAGAAGGAACTGGAAGCAGTGATGCTCGGCCTCAGACGGATTAAACCTGCGGGAGGGTGAGTGGTCACCCGGACTTTGACAAATCGACACAAACTGCCTAAAATCATCTGTATCGTCTTGTCAGACCATCGATAGGAATTGCTTTGATAGTTGCAGTTATGCCCTCACATAGACCGTCTGCTGTCATCGCTCGCATGATCCACGGTCCTCCGGGGTGATGTACCCCGCAGGGTCGCGTACCGCCCCATCGCATGTATTTTGACCCTCAACATCTGGCACATTCGTACTCTGTGATACGTCGGAACGTAGCACGTGGACTATTCCAGCGTGTGATTCAACGGATAATGTACAACGCTCCAACGTTCAACGAAAAGGAGGTTGATTGAATGATCGAAGTCGAGAGCCTCACGAAAACCTATGGCGATTTCGTCGCTATCGAGGACGTGAGCTTTCGCGTGCTTCGGGGTGAGGTGTTGGGATTTCTGGGACCTAACGGTGCCGGCAAGACCACCACCATGCGCATTCTCACCGGCTACATGCCCCCAACCGACGGCCGGGCGACAGTGGCCGGCTTCGACGTCTTTCATGATTCCCTCGAAGCGCGCCGGCGCATCGGCTATCTGCCGGAGACGGTCCCGTTGTACAGCGAAATGACGGTGGCCGGCTACCTGGATTTCGTGGCGCAGTTGCGCGGCGTTGACGATCGATGGGATCGCATCGACCGGGTAATGGACCAGGTTGACATCGCCGACCGGGCCGACGACCTCATTGGGCAGTTGTCGAAGGGCTATCGTCAGCGCGTTGGACTGGCGCAGGCGTTGGTTCACGATCCCGCTGCGCTTATTCTGGATGAGCCCACCATTGGCCTGGACCCGAAACAGATTATCGAGGTGCGGGAGCTGATTCGTAGCCTGAGCGGCGAGCGAACGGTCATCTTGAGCACACACATCCTGTCCGAGGCCAGCCAGCTCTGTGAGCGGGTGTTGATCATTAACAATGGGCGCATCGTGGCGGAGGACACGCCCGAACAACTGACGGCGCGTCTCGAGGGTGCCGAACGCGTCCGAGTTACCTTGGCACCGGGCGCCGATGGTGTGCCTGAGGTTCTGGGCGCCATCGACGGTGTGGAAGACGTGACTTCGGTGGGGGATGGCAAGTTTGACGTGACCTGTGCCCTCGGCGCAGAGCTGCGTCCAGTGCTGGCCCGGCGGATTGTTGAGCGCGGCTGGTCGTTGTTGGAGTTGCGGCCGGTCGGGATGAGTCTGGAGGACGTGTTCCTTGAACTCACGACTGAAGGACCTGAAGGAGAGCAGCA
>JBHIAO010000527.1:0-4065 GCA_046758565.1 Anaerolineae bacterium | reverse complement strand
TCAGACACAAACAAATCAGTTGTCTGGCCTTTCGGCTGCCGTTAACTCGAGCGATACCGTGACAATTTGTCTATTTCCCTGGCATTAAAGGAGCGCGGAGGAGGGCAATTTTGAATGCTGGAGAACGGACTTGGACGCGTCTGGGTAGCTCGATGATGTGGATGCTCTCAAGCAGGTGTGACATCGCCTTTGGTCCCTAACCCGGATGCGGTGGATCCCTTCTCGGATCGGCGGACGACCAGCCCGTCGACAGCAGCGACACCCTCTCCCCGCGCCTTGACGATCAGCGGATTGATTTCCGCTTCGAGGATCGGACGTCCCGCGATGCACGCAAGATCGGACAAGGCGCGGATCGCCTCCGCCAGCGCCTCGCAATCTCCCGGCGGCAGCGACCGAGTGCCTCGGATCGTCGCAAGACCCGGCACCTCCTCGATCATCGCACGTGCCGTGGCCAGGCTGACCGGAGCGATCCGGATCGCGACGTCACGATGGATTTCCGCCAGCGTGCCGCCCACGCCCAGCATCACCGTCGGCCCCGTCTCCGGGTTGTCCCGATAACCGATCAAGGCCTCGGCCAAGCCGTGCTGCATTTCCTGTACCCGAATGCCTACAATCTCCGCTGTCGGGAGGGCGGTCCTGACCCGATGCAGGATCCGTTTGCAGGCCTCGTGCAACGCCGCATCATCAGGGATGTCGAGCTCCACCCCGCCCACGTCGGTCTTGTGCGGGATGTCGGGAGACAAGATCTTCGCGGCAACGGGAAAATCGAGCCCCGGACTCTCTTCCTGTTGCCGAACGATC
This sequence comes from Anaerolineae bacterium, assembly GCA_046758565.1. Classification (GTDB taxonomy): domain Bacteria; phylum Chloroflexota; class Anaerolineae; order Epilineales; family JAANWY01; genus JBHIAO01. The sequence continues at coordinate 3,264 of JBHIAO010000527.1, read as the reverse complement.
TTGGCCGGCACTTGCAGGATCCCGAGCGCATTAAACACATCGCAGGCTTCCATTTCGTTCAAGACAGCTCCCTTTGCGCTGATCAGCTCACTCTCGACTGCCGTAAGAACGCGCTCGGATCCGGGAATATCCTCCGATGGCGGGGACCAGTCGAGATAGGCCTTGACCCCGTCCGCGCAGGCTTCCGGTGTGCGAAAGGCGGCAATGCCTGCCTCTCCCAGCAACGCGAGGGATCGATCGGCCTGTGGCGCGATGAAAACCGCCACCGGCTTGTCCACCTTCACAGCCGAGACGATGGGCTCCACCGCCAGCTCAGGATGGAACTGCCCCGACGAGCCGACAACGGCAACAACAGCATCATAATCGGGCGAGGCGAGCAAGGTGTTGAGCACGGTCAGATAGATCTCTTTCTTCGTTCCCGCCAGGGTGAGGTCGATCAAGGGTGCCTTGCCGACGCGGATGCCCAGCGGTTCGAGGGATGCGATGACACTTTCAGGTGGGGAAACGAGATCGACACCGATCGCTCCGAGCCTATCGACCACCATCGCAGCACCGCCACCGGTCGTGGTCATTACCGCAACGCGTTTCCCCTTTGCCGGTTTATGTCCAGTGATCAGGGCCGGGACCTCGAACATGGTCTCCAGCATTGCGACGCGTATCATCCCGTGGTAATGGAAGAAAGCGTTTGTCGCCTCGTCAGGTCCCACGATGGCGCCAGAATGAGACACCGCCAGTTGCCGGCCCGCGCGCGAGCGTCCGAGCTTGTAGACGATCACTGGTTTGTCGGCAGCATAAGCCCGGCGGGCCATCGCACCGAGCCCAGCCGGGTCCCGTATCGTTTCGAGGAACAGCAGGATAGAAGCGGTCTCGGGGTCGTCGACCAAGATATCAGCGATTTCGCCGACGCTCAGGTCGGCCTCGTTGCCAATCGAGACCAGTTTCGAAAAACCAATGCCACGAGCCTGCCCGCGTGACAGCACAGTTCCCAGGATAGTACCACTGTGCGACACGATGCTGAGCGATCCCGCCTTGAGCTTCGACAGTTCCAGTACTGCGTTCACGCTGATCGCTACGGCGGCATGCGTGTTGATGACTCCCATACTGTTGGGCCCAAGGATGCGGACACCTCCGGCCCGGGCCATCTCCACGATGGCCTGTTGGCGCCTGAGGCCTTCCTCGCCGGACTCGGCAAAGTCGTCGCTGAAAATCGTTGCGACCCGCACTCTTGCCCGGCAGCAGTCCTCGATGACTGCCGGTACCGAGGCCGCCGGGACCATGATGAAGGTGTGATCGATTGGACCCGGCGCGGAGGCGAGGTCGGGCCAGGCCCGTTCCCCGAAAACCTCCTCCCGCCCCGAGTTAATAGGGATGACCCGCCCTGTGAAACCGTGTTTACGGAGGTAGCGCTGGGGTCGGGCGCTGTTCTTTGCTGGGTCTCCCGACGCGCCGACCAAGGCGATGGTCCGTGGGGTCAGCAAGGCATCGGCAAGGTGGCGGGACGTCATGGGTCATTACAGTGATCTGGGCGGGCGCTGTGAAAAGCGCCGATCGAAAATGCTTTCTGCAATCCGGTTTTTCATCATCTCCTGCGACCCGCCGGCGATCATCCAGCCCCGGGTCCGGCGGAAACAGTACTCGACCAGGCTATCCTCGCTGTAACCCGTGCCACCCATAATCTGCATGGCCTCGCTGGCGCAGTCGAACCCTGTCTTGTTGCAATATGCCTTGGCGATCGCGGTTTCTTCGGCCGAGGGGAACCCCTTATCGGCATTGGTGGCCGCACGGTAGAGCAGCATCTGCGCCGCGTCAAGCTCCATTTTCATGTCGGCGAACTTCCATTGCAGCCCCTGGAATTCGCACAACGGGCGGCCGAACTGGTGGCGAGTGAGCGCGTGCTCCCGTGCCAGGTTGAAGGCATGCCGCCCGAGCGCCAAAGCGCGCGCGGCATTGCCGATCCGTTCGACATTGAACCCGGCAATCTGCTTCTTGAACCCGCCCTTGCCCAGCAGGACGTTTTCGGGCCCGACATAGACATTGTCAAAATAGAGCTGAACCCATTCCTCCCCCGACAGGAAGCGGGTCGGCCGGCCGGTGGTAAACCCTTCTGCCCCGCGTTCGATCAAGACCGAACCAATGCCGTCGACGCCAGGCCCGTAACGCACATAGACCAGCAGTAGATCTGCGTAGCGCCCATGAGTCGTGAACACCTTGCTGCCGTTGATGCGAAAGCCATCGCCGTCGGGCGTCGCAGTGGTCTTCAGGTCGGTGACCGCGGAACCGGCCTCGGGCTCGGTCATGGCGATGGCGATAACGCTCTCGCCGGCCAGCAGTTTCGACAGATGAGTCCGTTTCTGGACCTCGCTGCCGTATGCCGCCAGCACGCGAATCGCGCCGAAGTTACCAGCCTGAACAACATCCGCGCTGCGCGGGCAGACAAGCGCGGTGGTTTCGATGGCAATGACCGCATCCATCAGGGTCCCGCCCTGCCCGCCATCCTCTTCGCGGACGGTAATGCCGAGGAGGCCTTGCTCCGCCATCAGCTTTGCGACGTCGGAGGGATAGACGTTGGCATGCGCCCGCCGGAGCGCCCCCCCCGCCAAGGTGCGCTTGGCGAAATTGTGGACCGATTCCTGCAATCCCCGTTGTTCGTCGGTCAGATTGAAATCCACTCCTAGATCCTACCGCGGGCGTATCGTCTTTCCCAGGTCTCCGACGACGCCATCGGCAGGTCACGTACCGAACTGAGGATCTTGAGCGACCAGCAGCGCTCGAGCAGCGCCTGGGCAACACCGTAGCCGGCAACAGGGGCCACCAGCTCGGAGAACTTCGCGCTCACCTCATCGTCGCTCAAGGGCATCATGTCGGGGTCGCCTTTGCGCATCGCTTGAAAGTGTTCGAGCGCCGTTCCGTCGACGGTCTCGATTTTAATCCTCGCCGAACGCGCCCCTGGAAAGGCCGCATCGACTTCTGGATCGAGATAGAGATCGACCCTGTCGATCAGTGACGCGGTGGCGGGCTCGTTCAGCCGCTCATCGGTGAACGCGTCGAGCCGGACGCTGCCATGGACAAGCGCCGTGGCGATGAGATAAGCCAGGCTGAACTTTCCTTCGAACGGGGTCGAGTGTCTCTTGCCGCCGCAGGTATCGATCATCGCGGAATAGCCGCCAACGCTGACCCGCTTTATCTCCCCTGGCTTGAGCCCATGCCTCTCGCGCAGCGCCAGCGCCGCGTCGATCGCGGCGAAGGCGTGGCCGCAACATGCAT
>JBHIAO010000526.1:0-4088 GCA_046758565.1 Anaerolineae bacterium | reverse complement strand
TCCTTCTCCCCTACTCCCCCGCTCCCTGGCTCCCCTGCTCAATATGGACGTTGGACAGATAGCCTGCGCTCCCGGTTGACCACCGAGCTCGACAGTCAAACACCCGAATAGGCCATTTGGCGGGGTTCGAACCCCGCCAAATGGCCCTGTTGTTCCTCACACTTATCCCCTATACTTTCTCCTGATGGTAGAAGGTGCTTGGCTTGTGTGAGTCTGAAAGAGGGATGATGTCGCGATGCGACGCTATACCGTGAAGATGGCAGCGTCGTTCGAGGACGCGGTGGCACTGGTCACGGCGGCATTGGACCAGCGTGGATTTCGTGTGGTCCGCAGCTTTGATCTGGCCGGCACGCTGGATCCCGACGACCCCGTGTGCAGTTGCCCGCACCATGGCACCGAGCGCTGCACCTGCCGCTACACGGTCCTGCTGGTCTACGCACCGACCCGGGACTCCTTGCCCGTGGACATCGCCCCCCACTCCATCGCTGTCCATGTGCGGGGCGGTGAAGCGTACATCGGCCTCTCGCGGCTCGAGCCCTGGCCCGAGTCGCCGCCGGCTGAGGCGGCCACCCAGGAAGAGGCTCTAATTCAGGGGTTAGTGGAGGCGTCCCTGACGCTTTTGGAGGACCCTTGATGATGACTGTTGACTGTCGCATGGAGCAACGCCTCATTGGTGTGACATCGAACGACGTTCACCACCAGGTGTTGAGCGACCTGGAGCAGGTTGAGGCTCGCATCCGGCACATACAGCAGTTGGTGTTGGAAGACGCACCTTGTTGTGAGGTTCTTCGCGAGAGTGCAGCCGTGCAGGATGTTATGGCTCGGCTCGAGCGTGCTCTCCTGCTCAGTGAGCTCAGGGAATGCCTGCTTCAGATCCGTCACTGCACACCGGAAGTCTCGCCGGCGCTGTTGGACGAGCTTCTGGAGATCTTTTCAGCCGTCGCGACGTTGCCCGCCCTACGCCGCGTGGAGGAGATACGACAATGAAACTCAATAAGCTGTTGTTATCGACCGGTGCGCTGGGCGTTGGCATAGCCGCCATCGCCCTTCGGCTACGCTCAGGACAGGCCCTGCGCCAGCAGGCAGTAAGGCCCGCGGACCCCTCAAGCACCGTCCAGTCGACCACCGATCTGGATACCATCCGCTCGATCTATCGCATTTGGGCGCCTGTCTACGAGTGGGGGACGGGCCCGTTGTTGCTGGGCCAGGAAGGCCGGCTGCGCCGCAAAGCGGTTGCCCGGCTGGGACTCCGACCCGGCGATACAGTTCTGGACGTGGCCTGTGGCACCGGCAGGAACTTCTCGCTGCTGCAGGACGCAGTGGGACCGATCGGACGCATTGTCGGCTTCGACTATACGCCGGAGATGCTGGCTGTGGCTGAGGAGCGCGTGGCGCGGCAAGCCTGGGACAACGTCACGCTGATTCAGGGCGATGCCGCCGAGCTGACGCTGGATGAGCCCTTCGCCCAGGCTCAGGCTTGTACTGAGCGTAGCCGAAGTGACAGGCCGGTGGATGCGGTGCTGTGCACCCTGGGGATGACGGTGATCCCCCACTGGCGCGAGGCGATTCGACGGGCTGTGGCCGTGCTGAAGCCAGGAGGTGCGCTGGTTATCGCCGACGTGCGGGTGAGTGACCAACCTGGCATGAGACCGGTCAACGCTGTCATCGATTGGCTCTCCCGGGTTTTGGCGGCCGCAGACGTCCGGCGCCGGCCGTGGGAGTTCATGGCGACCGTGCTGGACGACGTTGAGTTGGAGAACTTCTTCTTCGATCTGGGATTCGTTGCTTGGGGTCGGAAGCTATATCGGGAAGGTGAGATAGATGGCCACATCGGTAGCTGATATCGAGGCAGGGGTCCAGCAACAGGAATTCGAAGTCACGCGGCGGGAGTTCCTGAACTACGCCTGGATGGCCTCGCTAGGGATTTTCCTGGCGGAAGTCGGCGGGGTGGGCTACGTATTCGCCGTGCCTCGCTTCCGGGCTGGCGAGTTCGGCGGTGTCTTCCAGCTAGGCCCAGCCAGCAAATTGCCAGGAGCTGGAGCGGCCCCGGAGAAGAATGACAAAGGTCGCTTCTGGTATGTCCGTTCGGAGGAAGGGGTGTACGCCCTTTACGTGGTGTGTACACACTTGGGGTGCTTGTTCCAGTGGCGGCCTACAGAGAACCGTTTCATCTGTCCGTGCCACGGTTCTCAGTTCTCTCAGACGGGCAAATACCTGGCCGGACCAGCTCCACGCAGTCTGGACAGCTTTGTGGTGCGCGTTGTAGATGCTCAAGGCAATCTCACTGCCGAAACTCCGCCGGATGCGGATGGTAACGGGCCAGTCCCCACGCCCATGCCGGATCCCGATGCCCAGATTAGCGTCGATACGGGCCAGCGGCTTTTTGGCAAGCACAAATAATAGTTAACGTGGCCCCATGGGGAAACGCTGGAGCCCGTGTGAAGGCCCTTGATAAGCGATGGAGGTTTTCGGATCATGACTTTGAAACAGATGACGCTACCTGTCGAAGGTATGACGTGCGCCAGTTGCGTGGGGCACGTGGAACGAGCGCTGCGCAAGGTCGCCGGCGTGGAAGCGGCCAACGTGAATCTGGCTACCGAACGCGCCAGCGTGACCTTCGACCCCCAACGGTCCAGCGTTGCCCATCTGGTGGCCGCCGTCCACGATGCCGGCTACGACGTGCCCACCGAGAGCACCACACTGTCCATCAGGGGCATGACGTGTGCCAGTTGTGTGGGACACGTAGAGCGGGCGCTCAAGAAGGTGGACGGTGTGATCAGCGCCGGTGTCAACCTGGCCACCGAGAAAGCCACCGTCACCTACCTCCCCGGCGTGGTGGGCGTCGCGGAGATGCGACAGGCGGTGGCCGACGCCGGCTACGAGGTGCTGGAGGCACCCGAAGAGACGCCGGCCGAAGGCGAAGAGGTGGACGAGGCCGAGCTGAAGATGCGCGCCGCCCGCTTCCGCATGTGGGTGGCCTGGGCCTTCACCATCCCCATCATCACGTGGATGTTCGCCGAGATGTTCTTCGGCATCGTGTGGCCCAACCAGACCATCTACGACCTGGGGATGATCCTGCTGGCCCTGCCCGTGCTCTTCTGGGTGGGTCGCAAGACCTACTCCGGTGCCTGGGCCGCTGTGCGCCACGGCTACGCCAACATGGACACCCTCATCGCCCTGGGCACCGGCGTGTCGCTGCTCACCGGGCCGGCGGCATTCTTCTTCCCGGTGGCCAACTACGCCGGCGTGGCCGCCATGATCATGGCCTTCCACCTGACCGGCCGCTACGTGGAGGAGTCGGCCAAGGGGCGGGCTTCCCAGGCTATCCGCAAGCTGCTGGAGCTGGGGGCCAAGACGGCCCGGGTGTTGGTGGATGGGCGCGAGGTCGAAGTGCCCATCGAGAACGTGGCCGTGGGCGACATCATGGTCGTCCGCCCCGGGGAGAAGATCCCCACCGATGGCGTGGTCATCCAGGGCGAGAGTGCCGTGGACGAGTCCATGGCCACTGGCGAATCCATGCCCATCAACAAGCGGCCGGGGGACGAAGCCATCGGCGCCACGGTCAACCAGGAGGGCCTCCTGAAGATCGAGGCCACCAAGGTGGGCAAGGATACGTTTCTCTCTCAGGTAATCAAGCTGGTGGAGGAGTGCCAGGGGTCCAAGGTGCCCATCCAGGAGTTCGCCGACCGGGTGACGGGGGTATTCGTGCCGGTGGTCATTGGCATTGCGATCGTGACACTGTTGGCCTGGCTGTTTGTGCCCGGACTGATGCAGCCACTGGTCCAGGCCGGCACCTTCCTGCCCTGGGTGAATCCTGACCTGGGCATCATCACGCTGGCCATCGTGTCTGTGGTGGCGGTGCTGGTCATCGCCTGTCCCTGCGCCCTCGGTCTGGCCACGCCTACGGCGCTGATGGTGGGCAGCGGCATGGGGGCCGAGAACGGCATCCTGATCCGATCCGGTGAGGCCATTCAGACTCTCAAGGACGTGCACACCGTCGTCTTCGACAAGACGGGCACCATCACCAAGGGCAAGCCCGAAGTGACCGACGTTGTGATTTCGGATTTCGGATTTCGGATTTCGGATTT
>JBHIAO010000525.1:0-4095 GCA_046758565.1 Anaerolineae bacterium | reverse complement strand
ATCAACGCCGCTGGGGCCAGTTGGTGGATCTGTTGGCCCTGGGCTGCCATGCCGATGGGGATCACCTGCGCCGGTTGGTCCGGGAAGGCCGTTTGCGTGAGGTCTGTCTGATCCCGGGCTTGGTGCTGGAGTAGCAAGGGATGGATTAGCGAGAAGGCGGCGCCGTCGGCCTCGTATGGCCGGCTGCGCTGAGGTTCGCCAAGGGCTTGAGCCCACCCACATGCATGTGGTGGCTCCGCCCCAGGCACCGAATCCCAATTCGAAGACACCACCATCGAGCGCCTGCGAGCGCTGGGCTACCAATACCAGCCGGCCTCCACCCTCGACCGCGACCTCAAATCCGTGGTGCTGGCCAGCCGGCTGCGGGCGCACCTGGCGCGGCGGTACCTGCACCTGCCGGCCAAAGCCCTGGATGAAGCCGTTGTCGCCGCTCGCAACCCCGACGGCGTCACGGTGGATCAGCGCAACATGAACTTCCAGAAGCTGCTCACGCGTGGGTACGAGCTGAAGTATGAGGTCGATGGCCAGGACCGTTTCGAGCACATCTACTTCATCGACTGGGACGACCCTGATACCAACGACTTCCTGGTCGTCAACCAACTGACCGTGGAGGGCCAGAACGCCCGCCGGCCCGACCAGGTCATCTACGTCAACGGCTTACCGCTGGTCATCTTCGAACTCAATAGCCCGTGGGACGAATACGCCAACGTGGCCGGCGCTTACAACCAACTCCAGCACTACCCGCCGACATCCCCCGCCTGTTCGAATTCAACGCCTTCTGCGTGCTGTCGGACGGCGTCGATACGCTCCAGCGCATGCACAGCCTTGCCCTGAGCGTAGCCGAAGGGTCGGACTTCGAGTGGTTCACGCCGTGGAAATCCATCGACGGCCGCACGGTGGAGCCGGAGACCACCGGCTCCATGAAAACCCTCATTCGAGGGCCTCTTCCCCAACGAACGGCTGCTGCACAGCCGGTGTCAGGTGGACACTCTAGGAACGAGATGGTAGAATTAAGGACAGGCTATTTGTTGTCCTGACTGACATGGGATGATTGCCGAGGTGATTTCTTTATGAATCAGGAACAGGTGATGCGCGAATTCTCAGCTCTCCCGCCGATGGCACAGCAAGAAGTCATAGACTTCATCACCTTCTTGCGTATACGCTATGCTCAAGAATCTAGAGACGTGAATGGCCGGCCGGACCTCAGAGATGAGCCGTTTGTTGGTATGTGGCGCGACCGGACAGATATGACAGACAGTAGCGAGTGGGTTCGCACGCTGCGGAAGCACGAGTGGGGCTGAGCTCGTGGCAGATCTCACCGTCGTTGATACGGATATCTTGATCGATGTCGGGCGCGAGGTCAGCGAGGCGATCGACTATCTCGACGAACTTGAGAGTCGTGCCACTCTTGCTGTGAGCGTCGTCACGCAGATGGAACCTATCGTTGGGTGTCGCAACAAAGCAGAACTCCGTGACATCGAACAGTTTCTCAAGCGCTTCCGGATTCTGAAGATCAACGCGGCCATCTCTGATCAGTCAGTCGAGCTACTTCGACAGTATCGATTAGTCATGGACTGCTCATTGCAGATGCGTTCATCGCTGCAACCGCGATAGGTTGGGATTGCCCTCTCGCCTCCAAGAATCAGCGCGACTATCGGTTCATCGGAGACCTTGACCTATTGCCATACCTATGACTTCGGCTGACCAACCTGACTGCCGGCTTGCATCAACCCGTTGATTCGGCAGATCCGTCCAATTCGTTGTCGAATTGAGCCATCGAGGATCTACCCGACTTGCTTCACTTGGCCAAGTACCGCTCGTTCCAGGAGATGCTGGAGGACGTCCTGCGCCGTTACCACAACAACACCATCCAGGCCGCCGACGTCGTGCGCATCATGATCGAAATCCGCCGGCAGATGTTGGAAGACGACCGCCGCAAAGCGGAGCTGGGCCTCACCGACGCAGAACTGGCCTTTTACGATGCCATCACGTACGGCGATCAGGCCGATCTCGTCCAGGACATCGACTTCCTGGCCGGGCCGGTGCAGGAAGTCGTCGCGGCCATCAAGCGCAACCTCCAGGTGGACTGGACCAAGGCCCACCGGCAGGATGTGTATGCCGGCGTGCAGTCGGCCGTCAAACTCGTCCTCCGCAAACGCCGCATCAAGGGCGAGCAGTTCCGGTTCATTCTCAACCGCGTGATGCAGCAGGCGGAGGCCGGCTACGAGGACTGGCCGATGGTGGCGTAGCGGATGGCTGTCAGCGGATGGTCAAACGGATTATCGGATACTGCTGGGACCACCCGTCCCCATCCGTTAATCCGTTTCGGCGAAGCCAATCCGTTGACAGCCCTGGCGCGATACTACCCCTACCCGCCGGCCCGACCTCGTCGTCTACTCAACGGCCGGCCGCCTCAACCGTGACCTCAAAATTGCTGACTATCTGGGTCCATCCAACGAAAGTGAGTGTTCACTACCGGACACTTTTTCTCATCTGCTCCCGCCGGATGAGAATCCGGCGGTTTCGGAGCCGCAAAGGGGCTCTCTGGGATCACCAAGCGGCGGATTCTCATCCGCCGCGAGCGCAAAATGGGTGCGATTCCCGCCGCAGCCAAAAGTGTCCGGTAGAGAGAGTGAGTGAAGGGCTCGGCGGGCTACCAGTACCAGTATCCGGCCGATGTCTTTCGGGGGCGTTTTCGCGTTTGAGGTGGCTCAAGACGAGCTTCGCCGGCGCAACAGAGATCCGATATATCCTCCAAGCAGCGCTAAAGCAAGAGGTAGCACAGCTATTTCAACGAACGTAAGTGAGAACTGGTTGGGGCTTGTCAAGAACCCGATGCCGATAATCACGGGTCCCCATGCTGCCAGCCCACTTATCATCCACGCCCGAGGGTTGAAATAGCCCGTTGTCAATCCGAAGATCGGATACGCTATCATGGCGACAATTACGCGGTCCGTTAGAGGCGGTCCGTCGCTGAAAAACAGAGCAAGACCTAGAACTCCGAACACCAGTCCGAGAAGCGTGAAGACAACGCCTCTAAGCACACTCAATGTTCGCCTGGCAAGCCCCAACCTTCTGCCGATAGCATCAAGCATCAGACTCAGTGCGCTTCCCAAGAGTGTCAAGCCAACAAATGTCAGAAGCACCAGTACAAGATCACGTGACATCATTCTACCTCGCAACATTCTTTTGTCTCGTCACGCACAGCGCAAGTTCTGAGCTTAGATGGCGTGAGGCCTCAGGTCTTTCGCTTGGAAGGTGTGTTCATCTGAGGCGAGGGAAGCGTGAAGGCGAAGGTACTGCCCTGGCCGGCGCCGGCACTCTCGGCCCAGATGCGCCCACCGTGGGCCTCCACCAGGTGCCTGGCTACGGTCAGGCCAATGCCGCTGCCACCGCCGGCCCGCGAGAGGGACTTGTCCACGCGGTAGAAGCGCTCGAAGATGTGGGGCAGGTGCTCAGGAGGGATGCCGATGCCGGTGTCCTGTACAGTAAACAGTAAACAGTGATCAGTAATCAGTTGATCGCCCTGCTGGTTACTGATGACTGATGACTGATCACTGATTACTGATAACTGAATACTGACACGACCGCCAGCCGGTGTGTAGTGGAGGGCATTGCCCAGCAAATTGATCAACACCTGAATGATGCGATCCGAGTCGGCCCAGACCTGGGGCAGATGGGCCGGGACCTCAATGTGCAGCTCTACGCCTTTGTCCTCGAACTGCGGTCGCAGGCGGTCGGCGGCGGCATGGACGAGTTCAGCCGGTGCAACCTGACACGGTTCGATGGGGATCTGGCCGGCCTCGGCGCGGGAGAGTTCTTGCAGGTCGTTGACCAGGCGTTGGAGCCGGCTCACCTCGCGCTGGACGCGCATGTAGGTGGATGGCTCGGCCGGCAATACGCCGTCCACCAGCCCCTCCATGATGCCGCGGATGCTGGTGAGAGGGGTACGCAGCTCGTGGGCCACGTTGCCGATGAGGTCCAGCCGGCGCTGCTCCGTCTGCTCCAGCGTCGCGGCCATCTGGTTGAAGGATTGTGCCAGAGCGCCCAACTCATCCTCACCGGGTACGTGGACCCGCTCGTGGTAGTCGCCGG
>JBHIAO010000524.1:0-4098 GCA_046758565.1 Anaerolineae bacterium | reverse complement strand
CGCCGCCGGCTCGGACGGCAAGGTCAAGGTCGTGGAGAAGTTTCCGCTGGACGACGAGGACGCACGGCGGGAGGCCGCCCTTGCGGGCATACCGCCGCAGGAGTTCACTGAGGTAGGCCAGACGGAGGTGAGCCGTAAGGTCGGGTACCTCGGGCTTACGATGACATATACGGACCGCCGGGAGGTCCTGCCGATCATCCCTACGGTGGACGGCTTCGAGTATCGGCTGGCGTCGCAGGCCAACCGGATGATCGCGGACGCTCGCAAGAGCGTCGCCTTCCTAACCGGATACGGCGAAAAGGCGACAGACGTCGACCTCACGATTCTGGTCGGTGCGCTGCAGGGCGCGTACGAGGTGAAGCAGGTGTCAGCCGTCGACGGAGAAGCGCCGGACCTGTCGGGAATCGACGTTCTGATCATTGCGGGCCCCACGGAGCAGGTTCCGGAGGCCGTTCAGGAATCACTGCACGGATACTTGGCCAACGGCGGCAAGGCTATGATACTGATCGACATGTTCGTGGTGGACCCGTCGGTCGGCCTCGTGGCTATTCCCAATCCGAACAACTTCGCGGGCTTCGTGAGCCGCTACGGGATAGTGGTCGACGAAAACCTGGTATTCGACCTGCGCTCTTATGAGACGCTGGTCTTCACTACGCAGCTGGGAGACACGCCCATGGAATATCCGTACTGGATGCGGGTCCCGATAGCGGACCAGAAGGTGGCCGGGGAGGTTCAGTCGGCCGTACTGCCGTGGGCCAGTCCGCTGGGGATCACGGACGCACCGATCGGCGAGGTGGACGTGGCCCCTCTTCTGGAGACGACCTCCTTCGCCGCTATCGACTTCAATCCCGGCGATCTGAGGCCGAACAGTCCGGTGTTCGACAACGTTACACAGCAAAATCTCATTGAAAGCCTGATGGGCGTGACGGTGACGGGCGGCGGCGACGCCGATAACACGGCCGGTAACTTTCGGCTCGTGATCGTCGGGGACTCCGAGTGGATCACCGACCCCTTGGTGGCCAATCGTAGCCCGGACAATCTGGTACTGGCGCTCAATCTGATCGACTGGCTGGCCCAGGAGGACGCTTTGGCCAGCGTACGCGACAAGGTTGTGTCGTCGCGCCAGCTGCTCTTCAGCTCGACAACGCACCAGGAGGTCGTTCGGTTCGCGAACGTCGTCGGGGTGCCGGTCTTGTTCGTCATCATAGGATTTGTCAGGTTCATCATTCGGCGCAGGGTCACGCTAAGGTCGTATTCCGATGAAGAGTAGGCAGGTCGGGCTCGTACTGATAGCCCTCATAACGATTGGCATCGCCGGCCTGATCGCCCGAGCCGTGTCATCCGGGTCCGACGAGCTCGTCCTATCCGGTCTGCTGCCGCTGTCGCCCGATGTTGTCGACACCGTCAATCTGCGTTCGGGTCAGAGCACCGCCGAGCTTCGTCGCTTCGGGACTGACGCGACGAACTGGCGGGTGGGAGACTTCCCGTCTTTCAGCCGAAGCTGCTGGATTTCTGGAGCGCCGTGTCCGACATCGACGGGGCGCAGCTCGTGGCCAGGAATCCGGCAAACCACTCGCGTATGGGAGTGGCGGACGGCCAGGGCACCGTTATGGAGTTCTTCCTCGGGGGTTCGATCCAAGAGCAGTTCTTGGTGGGTGAGTGGTCTCCGGATGTGAGACTGTGCTACCTGCGTCGGCCGAGCAAGAACGAGGTCTACAGCATCCCTTGCGCTTCGCCCGACGTATTCGACGCTGATCCCGATGGATGGCGAAATCGCATCGTCTTGAGTATCCCGAGAACGGCGGTCGAGTCGATTGCCTTCACGTCTCCCGAGGAGGATTTCACCGTCGCGATAACGCCGCTGGGCTCCGTGCTCATCAGCGAGGACGGCCAAGAGCCCGCCGACAATGGACTGGTGCTCAACATCCTGCTGGCCCTGGAGAACCTTCCGGAAGCGACCGGTTTCGCCAGTGAAGAGGAGATGGAGGACCTCAGGTTCGACGCGTCCACGCCCTCGATAGTGGTCAATACGCTGGAGGAGTCGGGATTCCAAACGACGCGGCTGCGCTTCATACCCCGCGACGATCTCTCCTACTACGTCAAAACCCCGCGGAACGCCCTGTTTATATCATGGACCGCGACCTGGTGGAGTTCCTCCTCAAGAGCAAGGAGGACTTTGCCCTGCCCACCGGAGGATAGCCAGCGACGCCTGGAGGGTTTAGCTCACTTCGAAGGCTGGTCGGCGCCGAAACCTCAATCCACCACCAAAAGAGAAGTAGAACCTCGTTGGCGCCCGTGGTAATGGGGGCTAAGAAGGTTTCGGTGGAAACGAAATCATCACCAACGAGGTGCAGTTATTATGAAGCAAGGAGTTCTGCCTTTGCAGTACGATGAGGAGAAGAGTTCGACGGGGATGACGGCCCTTGCGGGACTGCTGGTGTATCTGGATCTGGCACACGCGGCAGGGTTGTCCAAAGCGATACAGCGGCATGTAAGGCTGCGAGAGGGTGGACAAGGCTGGAGCGATAGCCAGATGGTGACCTCGCTGGTGTTGCTGAATCTTGCGGGCGGCGATGCCGTAGACGCCCTGAGGGTCCTGGAGAAGGACGAGGGGTTGTGCAGGGTGCTACGTAGAGCAGAAAGCTACGGGATGCGCCGCAGGGAGCGCAGGGCGACAGAGTTGAGGTGGCGTAGCGTGCCGTCGCCCTCTGCGGTGTTCCGGTACCTTTCGGGGTTCCATGACGCGGGAGAGGAGGACACAAGGCAAGCCCACAGAGCCTTCATACCTTCTGCCAACGAAGCCTTGGCAGGACTGGGGAAGGTCAACGGCGATCTGGTAGCTTTCATGGAGAGCCGTTCGCCTCAGAGGGAGGCGACACTGGACATGGACGCGTGCCTGGTGGAGACGGAAAAAGCAGGAGGCGCTGTACTGCTACAAGAAGAACAAGGCCTATCAACCGCTCAACACCTACTGGGCTGAGCAGGAGCTCATAGTCCGCTCGGAGTTCCGGGACGGCAATGTGCCGGCCGGGCATCAGCAACAGCGTGTGCTACAGGAGGCGTTGGGGTATATGCCTGCAGGGGTAGAGGAGGTCTTGATGCGCTCGGACACAGCCGGGTACCAGACCGAGCTACTGAAGTATTGCGCCGAAGGCAAGGACGAGCGCTTTGGGGTCATCGAGTTCGCCGTGGGGGTGGATGTGACGCCGGAGTTCAAGCGAGCGGTAGCGGAAGTGGCTCAGGAGGACTGGCACACGTTGGAACGTGAGGTGGACGGACACAAGGTCCCAAGGGACCAGCAATGGGCAGAGGTGTGCTTCGTACCCAACTGGATAGGCCACAGCAACAAGAGCCCCGACTACCGTTTCATAGCCATAAGGGAGCCGCTGCAACAAGCGCCGCTACTGGGGTTGGGGGTCAGCTAGACCTGCCCTTTCCCACCATGGAGCTTGCGGATAACACCTGGCACAAGGTCTTTGGAGTCGTGACCAACCGAGATATTGCGGGGGATGAGCTGATCTGGTGGTACCGGCAGAGGTGCGGGAAGAGCGGGCAGGCCCACGGTGCGATGAAGGATGATCTGGCAGCGGGCAAGCTACCCTCGGGTCTGTTCGGGGTGAATGCGGCCTGGTGGGCCATCGCGGTGTTGGCTTTTAACCTGAACTCAGCGATGAAACGGTTGGTGTTGGGCAAGGAGTGAGTAGGCAAGCGGCTCAAGGCGGTCCGCTTTGCTTTCATATCGCTGCCAGGTCGGGTAGTGCGTCGGGCCAGAACTCTCATCATCCGCCTGACCAGGGGCCATCCCTCCTACAGAGTCCTGCTGAGGGCACGCCAGAGGATACTGGCCCTGCCTCATAGCCCACCGTGATCTCGGTGAACCTCCACGCTCATCATTTTGAGGCGACTCAGCCAAGCCGCCATGGGCGAACACGTCTTCCTTCTGGCGCAAACGCCATGACACAGGCTCCGGAGGGACAAATGAGTCCATTGAGCTCCTAAACCTGCGCCCGGGAGGGTCGTAGCCCGTTCTCATTCCGGCGGCAGAGGCCGCTGCAAGCCCCCAAAGGCCTCTGCCGACAGTCAGGCGGTGGATTTGGG
>JBHIAO010000523.1:0-4111 GCA_046758565.1 Anaerolineae bacterium | reverse complement strand
AACGTGAGGATTTCCGGCGTGAGTTCATCACGTTTCACGTTTTACGTTTCACGTTCTACGCACATCATCAGATTTGAGGCACTTCCTTGGTAAGCTTGATAGCGCCGTATGCAGCAGGGTCAAGGAGGTTGAGGAAATTCTCGAACGGATCCCGCGGAATCACGTTAGTACCCGGGCGCGGCGCACAGTACAGGAAGAAGTTGGTGCCGTGATTGGCCACGTCAAACATCCCAACCACTGTCGGCGAGTCAAAGTTGGTCGCCGCCGTCGCCCTGGCCATGCCATCGCGACTGATGTCGAACATCATGTCCTTGCCACACCCCACCGCGTAGGGAAATTGCTCCACGTTGGGCCGAATGTGCTCAACAACGTGAACCCGGCGACCGTCTATCTCGATCGGACGAACCTCTTCCACGCCGCGATGGGTGTGTACGATGGCCCAGATACGTGGCACGATGATGTCCCCATCAGGATCAAACACGTACCCCTCCGGGTCCTCGGACAGACGAACGGGCGGTGAGGCCATCATCCCCCCTACGAGCTCATCACCTTCTATGGAGGGGCCCTTGAGTCGCCGACCCTCGACGCCAAAAGCGTACAATGTGCCATCTCGCAGAGACACCGCCACCAGGTCCTCGTCACGCCGCAGGTTCGTCTTGTCCACCTCCTCGCGACCTGTGCAGGTCACAATCGGTGTTCCAGTGAACTGCGGGGAGCGATAAACCTCGGGCACTTCCAGGTCGGGTGCGAACGCAATCATGGCACCCGCGGCTTGCCGTTGCCAACCCAGCAGAAATCGAATTAATCGTGTCCGCTCCGGGCCAACCACGCGCTGTGCGTCCCACGGCGTGTCCAGATGGCCCATCTCGCCCAGCCGCCGGCCAACCCCGGCGATGTAGTCAACCGTGCGACAGTCTTCCCAAACCTCATAGGGGATCGCATTCTTCACCGCTTCGTAGCCGCCGGCTTCATTGGCACAGGCGTGGGTGACCAGCCGGTCCCGCAATTCCTCAAAGCAGCGGGAGCCGGACCGTGAGATAGTTGGGTGACCACCTTCGATGGTCGTAAGAACATAGTATTCCGGCGTCCAGATAGCCGCATCAACCTTGATAAACAGCAGCTTGAACGCGCCAATCCTGGCCATCGCCATACGCGCCAGATCTTCCACTTCGACATGCGGGACTGCGCGAAGGTCCTCCGTCACCGTGATCGCCACGACAAGGTTGGGGTGCAGCCTATCTAGCTCATAGCGGTCGCGCACCGCCACAATGATAGGCGGGTCTACTTCCTTGATTCTCTCCCAGAGTGATCCGTCCCCCATTGGAACTGTGTGGAACGCCAGGATCAGGTCCGAGTCACGTGACGGTTCTGATTCGATCATGTGCCCGCTGGCCTTGAAAGCACGCTCCAAACTCGTGAGTAGCTCGCGTTGGGCGGCGTCAAGTTCGCTTTCGTCCAGAAGTACCGACGCGAACTTGACGGGTCTGAACCACGCACATTTAGCAACTGAGCGATCTGAACCAGCAACATGCTCCTGCAGTTCTTCTATTGGATGATAGGTGACTGGCCGATCCAGAATAGCTTCGTGCACGAGTCTTCTCCTCCTTGCCATTTATCGATGTAGTGTCTCTTCATTGGGTCTGATTGTGGCATCTGTGCCGGCACCTATTGTAGCACCGCCTAGGGCATTTCGTCCAATGTAGCCGAAAAAGGGGGACTGAGAGGAACTCAAGGGAACTAAGGGGAACTGGACCACGAACTCTAAGTTCCTCTTAGTTCCTTCTAGTTCCCCTCTCGTTCTTCTTTCATAGTTGCCCAGTAGGTCCCGGTATGTTATACTCAGCACTATGGAGATCAACCGCAATCGGCTAACGGACGGGCAGCGGGCGTCCGTGGAATGGCCGGTCGCTCAGGCAGATCACCGCGCCCTGATCGGGCCGGCCGGCACCGGCAAAACCACGGTTCTCGTCCACCGCATCGCCTACCTCCTGGAGCAGAGGGTGCCAGGCTACTCTGTCCTGGTGCTGGTTCCGGACCGGCGGACGCGGGAGCGATTTCGCGAACTGCTGAGCCAGGTGGTGCGAGAACCCCACAGCGACGTCGAGCTCTTCACGTACTTCAGCCTGGCGCGTCGCTTCGTCACGCTTTTCTGGCCACTCGTGGCGCGCGATGTCGGCTTTCAACACCCTGAGCGCCCGCCGGCCTTTATCACCTTCGAGCTGGCCCAGTACCTCATGCACCGGATTGTCGAGCCTCGGCTAGACGCCGGCTTCTTCGAAGGCCTGGCCATGCGGCCGGCCCATCTTGTCTCCCAACTGCTGGACAACCTGAACCGTGCTGCTGTGAACGGCTTCCACTACAGCCAGATCGGAGAGCGACTGAAAGGCGGCTGGCCCGGCGATGTAGATCACCTGGTCTACTTCGATCAGGCCCAGGCCTGCGCGGATGCGTTTCGGGCCGAGTGTCTGGAGCGCGGCGTGCTGGACATCTCGCTGACCACTGAGGTCTTTCACCAGCAACTAATCTGCAATCCGCAGTTCTGGCGCTATTTCACCGAACGCTACCGTCATCTCGTCGTCGATAACGTGGAAGAATTGGTGCCCACCGCCCACGAGCTCATTGGCAAGTTGATCCCTGTGACGGATTCGACGCTGCTGGCGCAGGACGAAGGCGGTGGCTACCGCTACCTGCTGGGCACTGACGTCCAGGGCGCTCAGCAACTGGTGGCCGCGAGCGATCAACAGATGCACCTGGCTTGTACTGAGCCCGGCCGAAGTGACGGCTCGTTCACCTCCAGCCCGCCGATGCTGGAGTTGGGCCGCGTTGTGGCCGGCTATCTCGATATCACATCGGGCCGGCCTCGGGTGCGCGACGAAGCCCTGCCACCATTGCACCTGATCGGTCGCCCCTACCGCTCGCAGATGATCGAGGCGGTGGCCGAGGAGATCAGCCGGCTGGCCCGCGAGGGCACGGCCCTCGACGGTATCGCCGTGATTGCGCCGTACGTAGATGGCGTGCTGCGCTTCACCCTACGCGAGGCCCTGGCCCACGAAGGGCTGGCCACGCGGGTGGTCCGGCGCTATCAACTGCTGCGCGACGAAGCCGTCGTCCGTGCCGCCCTCACGCTGGCCGCCCTGGCTCACCCCGAATGGGACATCCAGCCGGCTGCCTTCGACGTGACGGAAAGCCTTCACCTGCTGATCGACGATCTGGATTTCATTCGCGCACGACTCTTGGTTCGGCAGCTCTACGATGAGGGCTGGGGCGCGCTTCGCCCGACCGACGAGATCGATGCCGACACCGCAGCGCGCACCGGTGAGGGACCACTGGCGCGGTACACCCAAATCCAGGCCTGGTTGGCCGCGTATCGCGAGCACACAGAGCACGAACCGCTGGACCACTTCCTGCGCCGGTTGTTCGAGATGGTGATGCGTGGACCCTATCGGCCCAGCAGCCTCCCACCCGGCTCCGCCGATGTCCTGGCCAGGCTCGTCGCCAGTGCACGACACTTTCGGCAGGCCGCGCCGGCCATCGGCGTGGAACCACCCCTGGGTCGACATTACTGGGAGATGGTGCAACAGGGTGTCGTCTCTGCCCAGTACCTGATCGAAGAGACAGTCGAGAACGCGGTGCTGTTGGCACCCATCCACACCTACCTGCTGAGCGGCCACCATGCCCGATACCAGTTCTGGATCGACGCCGGCTCCGTCGACTGGTGGCGCCCGCCGCACCAGGTGCTGAGCAATCCCTTCGTGCTCTCCCATCGGTGGCCGGCCGGCGACACCTGGACCGAAGCCATCGACTACCAGACACGCAACGACATCCTGTCCCGCATCGTTCGTGGCCTGTGCCACCGCTGCCGCGACGGCGTCTTCATCTGCACCAGTGATATGGAGAGTTCGGGGAGCCCGCAGGAGAGCAGTCCGTTGTTGAGAGTCATGACCAGGATTCAGGTTCGCCGCGCAAGAACAGAGGAAGAGCGTTAGACCACGTGAAACGTAAAACGTGAAACGTGACGCGGGAGGAGAGAAAAATGAACTACAGCCAGTGGTTGGAGAGCGTGCCGGAGGAGATCACCGGCGATTCTTTGTGGAAGATGGAAGCTTATCGC
>JBHIAO010000522.1:0-4122 GCA_046758565.1 Anaerolineae bacterium | reverse complement strand
GCGGTCAGCAGGGCCTCGAATTCCTCGCGGCAATCGCGGCAACGCTCCAGGTGATCCTGCACCAGGGGCATAGCCTCGGCAGCATTCTTGCCGGCCAGCTTCATCTCGACGAAGCGGTCCAATTCCTCGAAACACTCGTCGCACCCGATTTCGTCGGGCCGGGTGGTGAGCACATGGCGCACCATTCGTTTGAGTGTGGCAGGTTCAAGTTTCATCGTAACCCTCTACTACTTCAGACGCGGTGGGCTGCTTCATGCTTACCTCTGTCTACGACTCAAAGGCGGCCAACACATCCTGGGGGGATAGTCCTATGGCCATCATCCGTGTTTGGAGACGACGGCGGGCATCGTGCAAGAGCTTGTAGAGAGCATTGCGATTGGTGCCCATCCGGCGGGCCACCTCTTCCAGGGGCATCCCGCCAATCACTGCCGCTGTCATCGCCTGGCGCTGGCGCTCCGTCAGCTCCTCAGCGATCAGGCGCTGCACCATCTCCATAAGCAGTTGCTGAGTCACTCGTTGCTCAGGGGAGGGAGCCGCATCAGCCAGAATGGACGGCGTCCAGTCTCCCTCGCGATCTTTTGCAATTAAGTCCTCGATCGAGACGTCCTTCCAGCGCCGGCGGCGGAGCTCGGTGAAGGCCACGCGCACGGCGATCTTTTGCGCCCAGGTGGTGAAGCGGCTCTCGCCCCGGAAGGTGTCCAGTCCGGCCAGGGTTTTCAGGAGGGCCTCTTGAGCGAAGTCCTCCAGGTCCGCCTCCGTCACGGCAGGCCGGTCGGCCATAGCATAGCGGAGGCCCTTGACCAGCAGGGCGCGCAAATCGGCCAGAGCCTCCTCCTGCTCTAGCCCACGTAACTCGGCCAGCCATTCCTGGTTTGTGCGTTCAACCATAGCGCTTCTTGCCATTGGTTATATTTCTACTCCAACGACGAGCACCCTGTCTCCGTGCTCTTCGTGCGCTGCTTGTAGTTCTGGCATCACGGCGCGACAGACGGGGCAGAGCCTCGCCCACAGATCGAGAATGATCGGCCTACCCTGGGCAAGCACTTCTGAGAGCATGGCCGGTGGCCCCGAAAACGACCGCCCCATTATATCATCAAGACAATCGTTTGTCAATGACAAAAGCCATTTTCTTTTGGTTTGTAAGAACCCGCCTGCGCTAACCGCACGAGTGGCTTTTTGTATTGCCAAAGGAGTCGAAATCTGGTATACTATGCTTGTGAGGGGCTGGGCGTGTATGATTACGCGACGCGGTTCAAGCCGTTGTTGGTGACACAGTAGAGACACGTCCACAGAGCCCTGATACCTGGTGAGACCAGTGAGGCGATGAAATGGCAATCAAAGAGGGAGATCACTTAGCTGACCAAGGCAGCCCTACCCTGAGACCTTTCGATCCTTCGACAGGCCCTTGGGCCTCAGGTCCAAGGACTGAGGGCTCTGGACAAGCCCCTTCGACCCTTCGACGGAGCTCAGGACAGGCTACGCTCAGGACAAGCTACACTCAGGACAGGCAAGACTTCGGCGAGACTTCGTCGAGCTCAGCCGAGACGCTCAGTCGAGACGCTCAGGACATTGCACAGCCCCCGACGGTTGCCCTCTTCCCTGACACCCGCCCCGAGGCTGAGGCGGTACTCATCGGGCTGCTGCGCCAGGCCCCGCCGTGGCGCAAGTTGCACATGGTGAGCCAACTGAACCAGACCGTGCGCACGCTGGCCCTCAGCGGGCTGCGCGCACGCCATCCCGACGCCACCCCCCAGGAGTTGCGTCGTCGCCTGGCCGACTTGCTGCTCGGTGCCGATCTGGCCGCCCAGGTGTATGGCCCGTTGGGAGAACAGGAGGACCTCGATGCTCTCTGAACCGGTAGCCGTAACGTTGTTGGTCATTGAAGCGTTGGAGGCATTGAATGTACCGTACCTGATCGGCGGGTCACTGGCCAGTGCGATACACGGTGTGGCACGGGCGACCCTGGACACCGACCTGGTGGCCGACCTGCGCTCCGAGCACGCAGAACCGCTGGCCCAGGCCCTGGGCAACGCTTTCTACGTGGACGTTGAGGCCATCCAGGATGCTATCCGCCGCCGAAGCAGTTTCAACGCCATCCACCTGGAGACGATGTTCAAAGTAGATGTTTTTGTGCACCAACGGCGGCCCTTTGACCAGGCACAATTCGAGCGCCGCACGGCCCGGGTAATAGCCACCGATCCAGAACGCACGGCCTACGTGGCCAGCCCCGAAGACACCGTTCTGGCAAAGCTGGAATGGTATCGCCTGGGCGACGAGGTCTCGGACCGGCAGTGGCGAGACGTGTTGGGGGTGCTTAAAGTGCAAGGGGAACGGCTTGATCTGGTTTATCTACGCCGCTGGGCGGCGACGCTGGGGGTAAGCGATTTGCTGGAGCTGGCGTTAGCCCAGGCAGGACAAGCAGACCCTAAGGGTTTCAGGAACCCTTAGGGTCTCGTTGGTTAAAAGAACGCAGGAGGGGGAGACAAGACGCAGAAAGTTCGCTCTGCATCTGTCTCCCCCTCCTCGTACCTCGGTCTCAAATCCACGGTGATAAGAGATCTGGTATAGATGCTACGCTATTGCTTCGCTACGGCCAGGCGGCGGCGCAAGACCAGTCCACCACCGACCAGCAGCAGACCAGCGGCCGCAGCCAGCAGGGGCAGGTACGGGATGGATGCGTCGGGTGCATCGCCTCCAGTGACTGGCAGGGTAACCAGCGCCTGCACTGACACCTCGGGGAAGCCGTTGACTTCGTCGTTGTGGAACCAGATGAACTCGTTGGAAGCGTGCATGGCTCCGGCGGCGTCGAAGCGACCGTTGGTCACGCTCCATTGGCTGCCATCCCAGCTCACTTCCGTGGCGAAGACCGGCGCGATGCCAAATTCTCCGCCAGCCATCGGCGGCATCGCCATGCCCGGGTAGGCATAGTAGATGTCGGGCTCATCTTGCTCGAAGGCGCTCTTGGCCACGTTCTTGGGCGGTGCTGACATCTGCAGGCCGCTCATGTTCACCGCGCTCTCGAAGAAGCCAGTGAAGATCTCCTCGGCTTCAGCCTGATCCACGGCGTCGCTGCCGAAGAGCCTTATGCTGCTCACGGATCCCATGATGACGGCCACGTCGTCAATGGTGTAGCTGCTCTGACTGCTGAAGATGCCGTGGGCCGCGTCGTACTCGGCCGCCAGGCCGTCGAACACAGTTGCGGCGGCGGTAAGATACTTGCCGGCCCCGCTGACGCGATGGGCCTCGATGAGGCCCCGGATGGCATAAGCTTTGCGGGTGGCATCGTCTTTGTTCGCGCCGATGAGAGCGTCGCCGTGTTGGGCGATGAGGGCGATAGCCTGGGCCTGGTTGTCGGCGTTAGTCGTGTTGGCCGCGTACCAGGTGAGGGCCTGGATGGCCAGGGAGAGTTCCGCCGTGTCGGCCGGCTGGCGTGACGCCAGGGCACCGAACAGCATATCGGCGGCCCCCAGGAACATCGCGGAGGTGTCGGGGTCAGTGTAGCGATTAGTTGCGCTGTGGGGCAAGACCGAAGCGCCCAGCGTGCCGCCCAGGTCACTCAGGGCTTCCAGCATCACCCACTGGCCGCCCCAGTCCACCGTGCCGTCGCTGTTGGCGATGAGGCCCTGGCCGTTCTTGAGCATCTGCAGAGCGAACTGGGCCTGCATCTTGGCCTCGGCAGTGAGCGCCAGGCCCACGAAGCGCCACTGCGCCCCAAAGCTGTCGGCAGGCGTGCCGAAGTGGTCGTCCACGTGGAATTGCTTGGCCCACTCGATCTCTTTGATCATCGTCCAGCCCATAGCCCGGGCCGTGACCGTCTTGTCGAAGCTGGCCGGGTCCCAGCGC
Organism: Anaerolineae bacterium; assembly: GCA_046758565.1. GTDB lineage: Bacteria > Chloroflexota > Anaerolineae > Epilineales > JAANWY01 > JBHIAO01. Next base: position 279 of record JBHIAO010000522.1, on the reverse strand, counting down.
TGCGTGGCGAAATCGGCCACGTCCATTGGCTGGGTGTAGTGGGGATCACCGCTGGCATAGACCGACTTGAGCAGGGCCGCGTTCTGGGGCGGCATGGCCGTGTCACCATCGTTGGGGTCGGCGTCGGCCATCTGGATCATCTGCTGCATCATGTCCATGTCGGGCATGAACGTCTCGCCCAGGCCTGAGCGCATCACCAGATTGCCCAGGTTGTAGCGGGAGTACCAGTAGCCTTCCTCTTCGGCTGCGGTGGCATCGAAGTTGGGATCGCCCCCTTGC
>JBHIAO010000521.1:0-4129 GCA_046758565.1 Anaerolineae bacterium | reverse complement strand
TTAGCCGCTCGCATAGCAAGAGGAGGATAGAGTATGAGTGTGAGTCTTGAGACAACGATGCCTGAGCGCATGCCGCCTCGTGACCTATGGCCACAGCGCGTCTACACGCTTCCCGAGTTCAACTCGTATCCGGAGCGGATGAACCTGGCCGAGATACTCCTCGACAGCCATGTCGAAGCCGGCCACGGCGACCGCGTGGCCATCAAGTTCGAGAACCAGCAGATAACTTACGCTGAACTGGCCGATCAGGTCGATCGAATCTCTAATGGGCTGCGTGAGCTAGGTATTGGAGAGGGCGATTCCGTCTTCATGCGTACGCCAAACATGCCGGTCCTGGTAGCGTGTAACTTCGCCGTCCAGAAGATCGGCGGTGTGAGCCTACCAACATCGCCGCTCTACTCACGGACGGAAATTGCTCACGTAAGTAACAGTGCCCAGACGAAAGCACTGATCAGCCACATCGCCCTGCTCGAGGAGGTTGAACATGCTCGCGATAATCTGGAAACCGTCGATAACATCGTCGTAGTCGGCGGCAACCCGGCCGAGCTGAAAGAGCGCGGCTACATCCCCTTCAGCGAAATCACGGGGAATGACGCGGAAGTCGCACCAGTACGCCGGGATCGCAGGGACCTGAGCGTACTCCTTTACACCTCTGGCACCACAGGACCGCCAAAGGGCACGGCGCATCTGGTAGAGGACTCGCTTGCAGTCGCGGACTCCTTCGGTGGGCATGGCTGGAACGTGCAGCCCACGGACGTCATTGGTGGCTCAGCGCCCATCGGGTTCGGGGCCGGCTACGGCACCTTCGCCGTGATTCCCTTCCGATTTGGAGCAGCGGCCAGCCTGACTGGCAGGTTCGAGCCGGAAAAGATGTTCGAAACCATCGAGAAGCATGGTATCACGATTCTTTCGATCTTGCCGACGGCTTATCGAACTATGCTTCAGGTTCCGGACGCTGCGGAGCGGTGGGATCTCAGCAGCCTGCACACCTGCACAGGCGGCGGCGAAGCACTGACGGCCAAGACGTACCATGACTGGAAAGAGGCTTTCGGTTTGGAGATCTTCGAGGGCTTCGGCACGACAGAGATGATGTACGTTTTCATCTCCAACGTCGTTGAGCGCAAAGCCAAGCCGGGCTCCTTCGGTCGGGTAGTTCCGGGCTATGACGCCAAGGTCGTCAACGACGATTTCGAGGAGGTTGAACCGGGCGAGATCGGCCACCTGGTTGCACGCGGCCCGACGGGCACGCTGTACTGGGACGATGAGGAGAAGCAGCGCAAGGTCGTCTGGAATGGGTGGAACCGGGTCGGCGACTACGTTTATCGCGACGAAGAAGGCTACTTCCACTTTGTGTCCCGCGAGGACGACATCATCAAGAGTTCCGGCTACCGCATCGGTCCCGAGGAGATCGAACATGCGCTGGTTAAGCACCCAGCCGTGGCCGACGCCGGCGTCATCGGCGTCCCGCACCCGCTTCGCGGCCAGAATGCCAAGGCCTATGTCGTGCTCCAAGAAGGGCAGTCAGCCACGCCCGACGAACTGATCGAGTTCCTGCGGGAGCACATTGCAGTCTACAAGCTGCCGCGCGAGTTCGAATTCACCGATGAGCTGCCGCGCACAGTGACCGGCAAACTCCTACGCCGCATCCTGCGAGATCGGGAACGCGAGGCACAAGGCTAGCTTATCAACGACCGCCGACCGCCGATTGCCGCTTTCTGTGCAAGGGGCCATGGGAGCCGGGGAGTAAGAGAGAAAACCGAGTCTCTCATTGCGTATGGACTTTCCACCCCTGCTCAGTTCCTCTACTCCCCTGCTCAGATTGGCCTTTTTTCAAGCACTGATCTATGGCCACGACACCGCGCAACCAACATCTCGTTATCGATGGCTCGCACGGCGAGGGCGGCGGACAGATTCTGCGAACCACCGTGGCGTTGGCAGCACTGCTGGGCCAACCGGTCCGAATCGAGAACATCCGAGCCAAGCGGCGTAACCCGGGATTGCAGGCGCAGCACCTGACGTCTCTACAAGCCGCCGCTGACCAGTGCGACGCGGAACTCGATGGCGCCGAACTGGGCTCGACCACGCTGTCTTTCCGGCCAACGCGACCCGCTGCGGCCGGCGACTATGCGTACGACGTAGCCGCAGCCCGCAAAGGCGGCAGCGCCGGTGCAACCAGCCTCGTGTTCCAGACGGCGCTTCTCCCCCTCACCTTCGCTGCCGGCGCGTCCCGCATCGCCATCGAGGGCGGCACCCACGTAGCCTGGAGTCCACCGTACCACTATCTGAAGGATGTGTTTCTGCCAGCGGTGGCACGGCTGGGTGTCGATGCCAGCGTCAGCCTGGAGCGATGGGGCTGGTATCCCCACGGCCGCGGGCTCCTTCGGGGCGAAGTACGAGGATTGGGAGAGGATGCGTCACTGGAAGGCATCGACCTGAACGACCGCGGCGATCTGGTGCAGTTGACCGGCTTCTCAGCGGTGTCTAACTTGCCGGCGCACATTCGGGAGAGGCAGGCGGAGCAGGCCGAGTCGCTGTTGCAGCGGGCCGGCTTCAAATCTGTGATCCAGCGGTTGTCACCCAAGGCGTCAGGCCCGGGTACTGGGGTTTACCTGTTGGCCGAATATGAGCACGTGACCGCGGCTTTCATGAGCTATGGCCGGCGTGGCAAAAGGGCGGAAAAGGTAGCCCAGGAAGCTGTCGATGCCTTCCTGGCGCATCACGAGACCGGGGCCGTTGTGGATCCCCATCTAGCGGATCAACTGATCCTACCGATGGCTGTCGCCAGAACATCCTCAAGCTTTACGACCAGTGAAATCACCGACCACTTGCTGACCAATATCTGGGTCGTCGAACAATTCACCGACACGCGATTCGACCTGGAAGGCGAAATCGGGCAGATGGGGAAGATCACGGTCCATGTTTGAAGTTGTCTTCCTGGGGACGGCGGCATCGGCACCATCCGTGCGCCGCAACCTGCCGTCGACGGTGATTCTCCACGAGGATCGTCGCTTCATGATCGACTGTGGCGAAGCGACGCAGCGACAACTGCTGGCCAGTGGATTGGGCTTCAAGCGGCTGAACACGATCCTGCTAACCCACGGGCACCTCGATCACATCCTGGGTCTTGGCGGCATCATGTCGACCTTCGCCCGGTGGGAAGCAGCCGATGAATTGAATGTCTATGCCGGCGGCTGGGCACTGGAGCGGGTGCGGGATCTGGTGGACGTGGTATTGCGGGGCGGTGAGGTGAACCTCAAACTCAACTTGATCCCCCTCCAGCCAGGTATCGTTCTGCACACCAAGAAGATGCAACTGATTGCCTTCCCGGTCACGCATCGAGGGCCGGGGAGCTTCGGGTTTAGGTTCCAGGAACACAGCCGCCGGCCCTTCCTTGTCGATGCCGCCGAGCGGCTCGGGGTACCGGCCGGCCCCGAGCGCAGCCGGCTCGTGGCCGGACACAGCATCACGCTGGAAGATGGCACGATTGTGCATCCTGATGATGTTCTAGGGGCCGAGGTGCGTGGCCTCAAACTCTGCTACGTTGGCGACGCGGCCCGCGTCGACAACCTGGTTGATGAGGTGTGGCAGGCGGATGCTTTGATCTGCGAGGCGACGTACCTGTCTGAAGATCAGGATATTGCGCGTCAGTTCGGCCATCTAACGGCGGCTGAGGCCGGCTGGCTTGCGCGCGAGGCGCAGGTGAAGCAACTCTTTCTAAATCACGTCTCGCGCCGCTATCACCCCCGCCAAATCCTTGACGAAGTGCGCCCTCTCTTCCCCGGCGCAATCCTGGCGGAGGATCTGGATCAATTTCAGGTGAAACGTCAGGGCAAGAAGTAAAGTGTGCGGGCGCAGAACAGCCCGCACACTTCGCTGACGGCCGCCACCTCCTGACGCGGCAAGGGACGTGGGGGGGGCGCCACGGGCAGGGGCAGCGCCGGTCGGCGACAAGGTTGCCAAGAGTCCACCCTTGCGCAAGAAACGTCGATTAACCTTGCGCCGTGGCACCCTTAGCCTCAATAATAAGTAAGACCCCTCATTAAGTATAACAGATCAACCTGGTAAAAGAGACAGGCTGTGCATGAAGAAACTGTGAAGATTGGACCGCGTGAAACGCAAAACGTGAAAC
>JBHIAO010000520.1:0-4132 GCA_046758565.1 Anaerolineae bacterium | reverse complement strand
CGGGTTCTACGGGCACGGGCGGTGGGCACGGGACGACTACATCGGGTCGTGGGGTGGGCCGGCCTGGGGGCGGTGATCTCCGTGGTCTGCAACGTACCAGTGACGCGGCGGCGACTGGGCTGCAAAGCACGAGTAATGGGCTGGCCATCATGCTTGAACTCGCTGTCCGCGTCTTCATTGGTGTCGCCTCCGGCGGTGGTAGTAGTGGGTTTGACTAGGAAAGACGAAAGGAGCAAAGCGATGAAAGTGCGACTGTTGTTCGCTGTGTTGATTCTCATCATGAGCCTTAGTCTTCTGCTCACCTCGGCCGGCGCTGTCCGGGGCAAGGACGGGCCGGCGGACCTGTCTGCCGTGCCGGCCTGTCTGCGTGCAACGCACAGGCCGGCACAGGCAGGTAAGGGCGTCGTCCAGCAGCCGGCGGAGAAGGTGGAACTCATCGGCCAGATTGGTGGCGAGACCTACGCCGTGGCGGTGCAGGGCAACTACGCCTACATCGGACTAGGGCCGCGACTGGTGGTGCTGGATGTCTCCCATCCAGCCAATCCGACGGTGGTGGGCCAGACAGACCTCTTGCTTCCCGGTGTAACAGACGTGGTGGTGGAAAGAAACTATGCCTATGTAGCTACGGGGGAGGCTCTGCACATCGTCGACGTGACTAACCCTACTGATTCCGACGGTCTGCATATCATTGACGTGACCAACCCGGACTCTCCTATCAGGGTCGGCTTCTATGACATGCCGGGGTATAGCTATGGAGTGGCAGTGGCAGGAAACTATGCTTATGTAGCCGCGTCGGGACAGTGGAATGGTAACGAGCTGGTGGGACACGGCCTGTATTTCATCGACGTGACCAACCCAGCAGCCCCCACCGAGCGGGGCTACTATCAAGACTATCGCCCGCCAACGATCTGGACGGTCAGGGGCTGGATAGCAGTCGCGGGGAACCATGCCTACGTCGCCCGTTCGGGAGGTGGCCTACGTATCATTGACGTGACCAACCCGGCGGCCCCCACCGAGGTGGGCTCCTATCACCCGCCAACGCAGGGGGCGGCCGCTGATGTAGCGGTCGCGGGGAACTATGCCTACGTCGCCGGTGGGGGAGACGGTCTACGCATCATCGATGTGGCCGATCCAGCGACTCCCTTTGAGGTGGGCTTCAACGCCACGCTGGGAGGTTCCCGGCGTGTGGCGGTGGAAGGGAACTATGCCTACCTCGCTGGTTCTGATAGCCTGTACATTATCGACGTGGCCAACCCGACCTCTCCTACCAGGGTCGGCTTCTACGACACGCCGGCGCTTGCCCAAGGCGTCTACGTCGCTGGCAACTACGCCTACCTCGCCGAGTGGATGGGATGGGATGGTAGCAAGTACGTGGGGGGTGGTCTATCTATCGTTGACATTTCTAATCCAGCCATCCCCACCGGCGTGGGCTTCTATCGTAGGCCGGGGTGGAGTGATGACGTGGCGGTGGAAGGGAACTATGCCTACCTCGCCGCTGATAATAGCTACCCCAATAGCGCGAAAAATGGCTTGCATATTATCGACATAACCAACCCAACCTCTCCGTCCAAGGCCGGCTTCTACCGCGTGCCGACCGGTGCCAGTGGTGTGGCGGTGAGGGGTAGCTATGCCTATCTCCCCAATGAAGAGGGCCTACACATCATCGATGTGGCCGATCCAGCGACTCCTTTCGAGGTGGGCTTCTATCATAGGCCGTACTTCAATTATGACGTGGCGGTGGAAGGGAACTATGCTTACCTTGCGGCTCAGGATGGCTTGTACATCATTGACGTGACCAATCCGACCTCCCCGACCAAGGCCGGTTTCTACCTCATTCAGGGGCTGGCCGTTGGCGTGGCGGTGGAGGGTAGCTATGCCTACGTTGCGGATCGGACTGCTGGGCTGGTTATTTTCCACTTCAGGTTTGCGCCAATATCAGCGTCTGTTCCCACTTCTGGCGGCAGTCTAACCTCATCATCCGATCAAACCAATTACACGTTTGCGTCGGGCACCTTCACCGACACAGTCACCATCACCCACGCGCCCCGCTTCTCTGACAATGTCCCCTCAACGGGCAACCCTTCGACGGGCTCAGGACGCCGGCTGGCCGGCATCGACCACTTCTTCGAGGTAGATGCCGTCTACAGCAACACCGGCCAGCCGGCCCAGCCCACCCAGCCCTACACGGTCACGGTGCAGTACACCGATTCCGAGAAGGGGCCGGTTATCGAGAGCACGCTGGGGTTGTACTCCTGGGATGGCTCGCAGTGGGTGAGAGAGCCTACCAGTGTGGTGGATATCGCCACCAACACCGTCACCGCCACACCCGACCACTTCTCGCTGTGGGCCGTGCTGGGGGAGACGCGGCGGATGTTCCTGCCGCTTGTTTTGAGGAACGACTGACGCGGAGGCCTGAAATCTTTCTTTTTGGCAGTTCTTGGCAGTCCGTGCTCTGGTTTTGGCAGCTCGCTTGTGGTTCAATAGGGGTGATCCTGCCGTGAAGTATGAGCAATCCCAATAAAATGTGAGCGTTTCAACCACAGGTCTTTACGAGAGGAGAAGTAGAAATGCGACAACTCAACCGACCCTTGGCAGCGATTGTTATCTTGCTCGTGGCGTGGATCTTAGGCGCCTGCCAGAGCCTTCCGCCTCCACCCGCCGTCGAGTCCACAACTGTCCCTCCCACCCCGACGGCCGTGGAGAGGCCGGCGGCAACGGTGCAACCGCCGGCCACGGAGGAGCCCACGGCCACGCCCTCGCCGAAGCCCTCCGCTACCGCGAGGGCCACGTTGCTTGACACGCCAACAGTGGCGCCAACCCGCACAAAGACGGCCACTCTGGTTCCTACGCAGACGGCCACCGCCAAGATCACTCCAACCCCACCCCCCGACGCCGTGGTCACGGCCAACGCAGTGAACCTCCGTGCCGGCCCGGACACTACGCATCCGGTGAGGGCCGCACTCCGTCGAGGTACACCTCTGGATGTGATCGCCCGAACGTCGGCTGGCCGGTGGCTGGAGGTGATTGCACCCAACGGCACCCGCGGGTGGGTCTTTGGCGACCTCGTCGCCCTCAATGTCAGCCCACAGAGCGTCTCCGTCGCCTCCGCGATCCCGACACTTCCAAGACCGACACCAACGGCTATCCCGGTCGCAGTGGCATCACCCACACCTGAAGTAGTGGCCTATCCGGCGCCGATAATATACTTGCCGCCGGATGAGTACACCACGGGTTGGCCGGATGAAGTGATCCTGGTGTGGAGATGGCCGCAGTCGAATCGGTGTGGGCCACTGGGGCCGGACGAATACTTCGACGTGCGGGTGTGGGCCGGCGGACAACAGCACCTGGGGATTGCCTGGACCAAGGCATGCGAGTATTCGCTCAAGAACTTCCTGGTCCCGAGATCCGCCCAGACGCTTCATTGGTCGATTGCGGTGATCCGGGGCCGAAACGGGCAATGGGAGGCCGATCTGAGCCCTGAGAGTGCGGCCTGGTCCATTAACTGGCGTCCTCCCGATTGACGGTTGCCATTTGCTCTTAAGGTGACCGGCACTGGCGGGATCATTTCAAAATCGCAGTTTCACTCACAGCACATACACCCTTGTGGCCGAAACCTGCGCCGAAGTGCCGGTCACCTCAACGGATGCTTCACAGACACAGAGGGAGGACAGACATGCAACAGCGAAATAGGGACTCACAGCCCTTCACGTTCGAGTCGCGAAGCAAGGCGGTACTGGTCACGGGGTTCATCGTTCTCTCCCTTTTGGCCATACCATGGTTCAACTGGCCTTACGACAGGGTGAACTGGGTTGCCGCCAGCCAACCGTATGAACCAACCCACACGCCGGTGGTCACAGTCACGTCCATCGTCACCAGCACGCCAACCAGCACTGTCGCTACGACCACTCCCACCGTTACTCTCACGCCGGCAACGCCTGAAACCCACGCTGCGTACTTACCACTCGTCAGGCGAGATCCGCCGCCACCTCCGACGCCTACGCCCACACCCTGGCCCACTGCCACGCCAACGATTACGCCGATTCCCATGCCGGCAGACGGCGACTGGTGGGGGGATCTTAGCAGCTCGGAGGGAGGAATACACTTTGAGGTCTACTCCCAGGGCACGCGCTGG
>JBHIAO010000519.1:0-4149 GCA_046758565.1 Anaerolineae bacterium | reverse complement strand
CTCTTCCCTTTGGTCGACCACGGGATTCAAACCCCGTGGTCGATATAACTTGATTGCCCTTGCGAAGGTTTTCTCCTTTACATACTATCTTTTCAGGATAGCCGCATATGAGATGTCGCTAAAGGTGAAAGGATAGGAACAATGCCTACGGAGACAGTACAGCTGGATTTGCGCGGGCTGACACCAGATCGGCAGGTGGGCATCCTGCGGGAGCAGTATGGAGCGTTGAGGGGAACGGGTGCTGTGGTGCGAGCGAGGGTGGATGAGCTGCCCGTGCGGCCCTACATCTCAATGCTCGAGAGTGGATTTCGCATATCGCTCGAGCGTGAGGATTCGGCCACTATTTTAGCTTTGCGGCCGGACGGCTCAACGCCGAGACTTGGTGTTCGCGGCGCCCATTCCATTGTGGCACACCCCGACGGTCGGATTTACACCAACACTAGAGGAAACCGCGTAGCCGTGATCGATGCCGCCAATCGAAGGGTGGTCAGGCACATCCCCGTGGGGGAGAACCCATCGCATCTGGAGGTATCACATGATGCGACACGACTATACGTGGCAAACGCCGACTCGAACAACGTCACCGTTGTAGACACCTCAACAGATACGGTCATAAAAACAACGGCAACGGGGAAGCGTCCGCTCCTTCCGTGTGTGGCGCCGGGCCGCGACCTCGTCTACATGCCCAGCGGACCGGACGAGACGGTGACGGTCCTGGATGGCGAAGGCGATCTGGTTGCAACGCTCTCGGTTGGTAAGGCACCACATGATATTGCTGTTTCGCCGAACTCCCGCTGGGCCTACCAGCCCAATTCCGGGTCCCATACCGTTACCGTGATCGATGCTCAGATACAGCAAGTCATAGGGGAGATCCCTGTTGGGTTGGGACCAGGGCACATCGCCTTTTCCCCGGATAGTCGCCGCGCATATGTCGCGAATACGCTTTCGGATGACGTGTCTGTGCTGGATACAGCGAGCCATGAGGTGGTAGCCACAATTCCAGCAGGCGTGGCCTCGCATCTCCCCATTCTGAATCATGAGGGAAGCCTTGGGTATGTGGCTAATTTTGCGTCGGATGATCTGACGGTGTGGGACACGGCAACTCATCAAGTAGTCACACGTATACCGGTAGGCATTTACCCGCATTTCTTTGCGATCAGTCCAGACGGCCGGTGGGTAGTGATCTCAAACACGGGCGAGTCGAGCATCTGCCTGGCCGATACGACCGAGCATCAGACAACAGCAAAACTGAACGTGGGTACCGCCCCGGCTCATATCGCCTTCGACCCGGAGGGGGAGTGTGCCTTCATTGGCTGCGAGATCACCGATGTGGTAGCGGTGATCGAACTTTCAACCCAGAAGGTTATTGATTTGATTAAGGCTGGTGCTGCCGTGACTTAGCTGGTCGATCCGCGTCGCCTTCTCAGCGATGAGGCGTTTTGGAGGAGGAATCATCATGAAGTTTGGTTTCATCCCCACCGAAGGGGGCCATTTCTACAGGGCCTCCCTGCAGGAAGTGGAGTACGGTGAGGAATTGGGCTTCGACTCAGTCTGGATGGAGGAGCATCACGGCGTCAAGAATCATTACTGGCCGTCTCCCCTCACCGTTCTGGCAGGCTATGCCACGCGAACGACTCGCCTGATCTTGGGAACAGACATCGCCATCCTACCCTTTTACAACCCGGTTCGCGTGGCAGAGGAAGCTGCCCTCCTCGACGTGATGTCCGGTGGGCGGTTCATCCTGGGCCTGGCCATCGGCTACCGGCCGGAGGAGTTCGCCATGATGGACGCCCCCATGGCCATGCGAGGCGCTCGCTTTGCCGAGGCCGTCACTTTGATCCGGCGCCTCTGGGCCGAGGACAATGTCACTTTCGAGGGAAAGTACTATAGCTACAAAAACATTATGCTGGAGCCCAAGCCCGTGGCGAAACCCTGTCCGCCTATCTGGGTAGGTGGCTGGGGCCCACTGGCTCTGAAGCGCGCTGCCGAACTGGGCGACGCCTGGGTGCCGGGACCCACGGCTGTCCTAAAAAAGTTGTTGGACTGCCAGGCCGCCTATCGCCAGCACTTGAAAGCGCTGGACAAAGATCTCTCTTCAGTGGAGGCGCCCTTGACGAGAGAGATGGTCGTCGCCGAGACCGATGCCAGGGCATGGGAGATGGCCGAAAAACACCTTCTGGTCAATTATCGCGACGAGTACGCCGGCGGCTGGGAACATCCTCTGATCGGTAGGGAGGATGCCGCTCGGGTTGACCGGTTGGCGGAGCTCGGTCGGGACCGTTTCATCGTAGGTAGCCCGGGGACGTGCATCAAGCACATAGAGCGCTTCCGGGAGACCTTCGGGATGGACCATCTGATTTTCCGGTTGTACTTTCCGGGCGTGCCGCACGAGTTCATCATGAACGAGCTGAAACTGATAGGCCAGGAAGTCTTTCCTGCCTTCAGGTCATCGTAGCCGGGCCGGATGATTTCCTGGCTGGAACAGGTACATGACGACTATGCCGGGAGTGACCTTCCAAACGACTAGCAGGCCAATCGGGCCAACCGTGGTCTTCTTGACTCAGGTAAGGCGCAATCGGGTTGGGCCCTTACCCTTTTCTAAGAAAACTCTGAGTGTTCAGGAGGTGGTTTATGAGTAGATTGAATCTTAAGGGAGTGATCCCTGCTGTCGTGCTGCCCATGACGGCCGACTACGAGCCGGACCTGCCGGCGTACAAGCGCTATCTAGACTGGGTCATCTCCCAGGGGCCGGTGGCGCTCGCCATTAACGTGGACACGGGAGAGGGGCCTCATCTCTCCCGGGAGGAGAGGCAACGAGTGTTAGAAGCGGCAGTGGGCGTGGCTGCGGGTCGGGTGTCCATCATCGCTGGCGTTGGTGGGCCTTACACAGTGGCTTCGATAACCGCCGCGAGGGATGCCAAGGAGATCGGTGCCGACGCAGTACTCATGTTCCCCATATCAGCATTTCAGGGAGAGCCCCTGGACCCGGAGGTTCCCTACCAGTACCACAAGGCCGTCGCCGATGCGGTGGACATCCCGCAAATCCTGTTTCAGTTGCAGCCGGCGCTCGGGGGCGTTAACTATAGCGGCGAGGCACTGCTCAGACTCATCGAGATTGACACAGTGGTAGCAATCAAGGAAGCCTCCTTCGATGCCATGCGTTTTCGCCAGACCAAGGCCATCCTAGAACAGGCCCCTAGAAGGATCACCCTATTGACGGGAAACGACAACTTGCTGCTGGAGTCCTACATCCTGGGCGCCGAGGGTGCGCTGATAGGCTTTGGGACCGTCGCCACGGACCTCCAGGTGCAGATGTACCATGCCTGGTTCAACCACGACGTCGAGGAGGCGTTTCGCCTGGCGGCAATCGTGCAACCGCTGTCCGACGCAATCTTCGCGCCGCCGGTCCGAAACTACAGGGCGCGCACCAAGGAGGCCTTCGTGATGATGGGAATCTTGAACAGTGCTGTGACCAGGCCCCCGTTGCTGCCCATCAGCGACGCTGAGCGGGCCGACCTGCGCCGGGCCTTGGCAAAGGCGCGATTGATAAAGCCGGTCGCGGCGTAAAAGAGGATAAGCAGTCAGTCATCAACCACGGCCTGCCTTAACCCCTTGTGGCGCTGCCCATGTAGTTCATCCGGCCTCCATCAACCGGCAAAATAGCGATGGACTCGTACTCGGACTTTCTTTTCCCCTCACCTTAATTTTCCCTTTGGGTCCAAAATATCTCTCAGGGTATTGCCGAGAAAGTTGAAGGCAAGGATGGTGAGAAAGATGGCAAGACCGGGAAAGAAAATGACATGGGGGTATGTCCGCATCGCACGCCAGCCGTCCTGAGCCAGCGTTCCCCAGCTTGTTCCCCAGTTACTGTATGGGTCATTGATGCCCAAGCCGATGAAACTCAGAGTGGATTCCGCCAGAATCACTGCCGGGATCATAAAGGTTAAAGTTACGATAATGGGTCCCATGATGTTAGGAAGAATATGGCGCAGGAGGATCCTTGGATTACTGGCCCCGACAGCTCTTGCCCCTTCGACATAGACAAATTCCTTGGCCTGTAAGACCTCTCCCCTTATCAGTCTGGCAAACCGTACCCAGGTCACGAGACCCAGGGAGATGAGTAACCCTACGATATTCCGCCCCAGGATC
>JBHIAO010000518.1:0-4173 GCA_046758565.1 Anaerolineae bacterium | reverse complement strand
ACCGACAACACACCAGGCGGCACTTGGGAAAGCATGAAAACGACCGGGGGAGCTTGCGCCCAATACCCGCTTAGTCCCCGGTGGTTTGCCGGAAAGGCCACGGGCCACCCGATCTGCTTATATCTTGCCGGGAATCAGGCGCTTTGTCAAATGGCGCTTCGAGGCGTGACATGTGATACAGGAGGGAAGTGGCCATGACCGCCATCATTTCCTACGACCGCGCCCTGCCCGAAGCCCCCGGCCGCACCCCCTACACCCGGCCGGACCACCACCTGGAACTGGACCTGCCAACAGCGGCGGAGCTGTTGCAGCGCAACCGGCAAGAGAGCAGCGGAGTGCTGGCCGAGATGGTGCGGCAGGGCCTAATGGAACGCGACCGATGTCATGTGGGGGCCGCAGCCATGTTACACCTCACTCCTGTTCCCCCCACCTCTCGACCAGGTACGGCTTCTGCCGCAGGAACGTCTTGGCCTGGGCTCTTACAACCTCTTCCGCCTGCGCCGTTGTCATGTCCCAGGTTGTCTTGACCAGGCCGGCGGTGCGCCCGTAGTACAACGCCGTCATGGATTCGACGATCTCGTCGTGGGTGGCGCCGGCCACGCCGTGGTTATAGGCTACAGCGAAGTCGAACACGATGCGGGCCCATAGGTCAACCGGGAAGCCGTAGGCGTCATAGCTCAGCCGGGCTAGCTCTGCGACAGCGTCGAAGTTCGCGGCGCCCATCACCTGCTGCCACAGAGCCGCGTTCTCCTCGAAGCCGGCCTGGAACTTGTCGATCATCGCCCCCAGCGTCACGCCCACTGGCTCCGGCTCGGCCGACAGCGGCTCGCCGAGAATGGGGGCCGGCTCGACCTCCTCGACCGCCGGCCAGCGATCAGCATAGGTCCTCATCAGCATGAACAGCGTGCCGACCACCTGCCGAAACATGGGGCCGAGATGCGCTGCCGGGTCCTTGGCGTCGTGAATCTTGGCCCCCAAGTAGGTCTGCGCCACCTTGAACCCCTCGTTAATAGCCGTGGTCGTCATCCAGATGTCGATGCCAAAGCGGGCCACGTTGGTGTCCCAGACATCCTTGGCGGCGTAGGTCTTCGCCAGCTCGCCGGAGAAGCCGAAATCGCCGCCGATGGGCTGGCGGACGTCCACGCCGTACAGCGCCCGCGTCATCGGGTAGGCGATGTTGTTCGTGATGGTGCCGTCATATTTGTGCCGGCTGTAAAACGGGGTGACGTAGTCGTAGCCACCCTCGACGATGGGGCCGGCCAGCCGGCGGATCCAACCGGGGGTGATGCTCCGCAGGTCGCTATCTACGACGACGCAGGCTTTCACGCCCAGCATCTCAGCCGCCTCGAAGATGGCGCGGAAGGCGCTGCCCTTGCCGGAGATGCCCTGGTACTGGCCGACGACGGCCTCGACGCCGGCTGGCAAACCGGTGTTGCGGACCACATCCATGGTGTTGTCGGGCGATCCGCCGTCGGAGTTCACGAGCACCGGCTTTAGTTCGGGAAAGTGCTCCACCATCCCTCGGGCAGCCTGCTCCACCACGTGGCCGATGGTGCCGGCGTTGTTGTAGCTTGGGATACCCACCATCAGGTCGGCCCGGCCGATTTCGGCCAGTCGCTGGCGTGTGTCGTCACGCAAAGCAGTTTCAAACCTCATCGTCCTTTCCCTCCTCATCACAATCGTGGTTGCTACAAGCTCTCTTAGTTTGCGCTCAACGACTTCCAGAGAGAAGTGCTCCTGAGCAATGGCATAATTCTTTTCCGCCATCGCCTTTGCCTGTTCAGGATCGTTGAGTAGTTCATGCGCTTTTTCCACAGCGGCTTCATCCACGAAGCCATCCAGTTCAACGAATTCGAAGCCCAACGGCCCGATGTCGGCGTTATAGACGGGATACCGATTGACCACAATGAGACGCTTAAAGTAGATGGCCTCCAAGAGAGCGTTGCCGAAGCCCTCGTAGGTGCTGGGGTAGGTGACTAGGTCGGCGTGGGGGTAGGCGTCCCACAGCGAGTAGATTTTATGGCCGTTGATTCTGGAGCGTTCTGCGCCAATTATGTGGTCAATCATGCGCAGGTCAACGTTCATAACGCCGGCTTCGCGCTTGAGCCAATGCCAATAAGATAGCCCCTCATCGTCAGCTCGGTGCGTGATGAACAGATAAGCATTGGACAATGCTAAGCGGTGTACTAGTTCCAAAGATGATTCAATCCCCTTGCGCCGGATGACACGCGTTGGCTGCAGGATGAAAAGGTCATCTTCAGTGAGGCCGAGCGTTTCCCGAAAATCGCTGTTATAGGCGTCAATACCTGGCGGTGGTGTGGCGAAATCGTGGACGTTAGGGATGACGATGGAATCGATCCCGCGACGGACTTTCAGACGTTGCTGGGCGATGGTGTTGATGGTAACGTGTTGGATGGTCGGCAGTTTGGCTGGGAAGGTCGTGTCAAGTAGATCCAGGATGGCGTTGGTTTGATAGCGCTGGCGTTCCCAGAAGAAATCGTGGTGGTGGGCAATGGTGTTGATGCCCAGCTCGGCGATCAGGCCGGTCAGGCAAACGCCCAGGGGTAGGTTCATAGGAATGGTCAGGGCGTTTTGGACAATGATGAAGTCGAGCTGATTGAAACGAATGAATCGGCGCAGAGGAGCTCGCATCTCATCGGCCGTGGCATAGATTTCGTCGCACAGTTCTTCGCCATCTTGTTCGGCATTTTCGCCGAAGGCGCGCCGGCTCAGTGCACCGATAGATTGGTGGTGGAAGTGAAGCTGAGGAATCAGCGTGCCGCCACTGGCATAGCCTCCTAGTTCCCCCGCGCAGAAGAACACATCGTGTCCCATGCGGCGCAGCACCCGCGCCCACTTTTCCACTTCCAGCGACACGCCGTCGGTGCCCTTCAAGCGTGTCGAGATAAAGCCGATTCGCATACTTAGGTCCCTTTTTGGCTAGCGCAGAAGCTAATCCTAGGCATTTTTCGCATCCGTATTATGTATCGGCTGTTGAGCCCGTGCCTTTAGCAGCTTCGATCACCAGACAGTGATGAATCTTACCACACAAGCTGCTGGCAAACAGAAGAGGATTCTATTGTGGAATGTGGGGAAGGCTCACAGTGCCGGCCTTTGCGGCGCTGTCATTCTGAGCCCGAAGGCCGACGAACCTCACACGCGAAAAACTGTGTCCTGGGATAATTTGACCACTTCACCTCGGCGAGCGGACTCATAGGCCGCCAGTGCAATCGCCAGCGCAGCGCGGCCATCCTCGCCGGTGATGGCCGGCTCACGATCCTGGCGGATGGCCTGCACAAACTCGTCAACCAGTCCATCCACGTCGCGCCGCCACCAGTAGCGCCGTTCTGCCTGCTGCTGGGAGTAGATCGTAAAGCCGTGATATGGGCTGTCTATCAGGAAAGCCCGCCTGGTCGTTAGAATCTCGAAGCGCACGTCCAGCCAGGCGGGATAGCCATCAGGGTTGGCCCATCCCGCGCTCAAGGCAGCTACGACGCCGTTGTCGAACTCAACGGTCATCGTCCCCAGGTCGTCGCTGGACAGCCCATCGTGGATCACCGTCCCGATGTGAGCGTATATCCGCCTTGCCTCAGTGCCGGCCAGCCAGCGCAGCGCGTCAATGGCGTGGATGCCGATGTCCAGGAACCCTCCACCGCCGGCTTGTGCCGGGTCCAGGAACCAGCCGGCCTTCTGAGGACCAGTCGCCTTGGTGGGCAATCGCCCGTACTTCACCGCGTAGATGGCGACCAACTCACCGGCATCACCGCCCTCCAGCGCCTCCTTGACTTTGATCAGAGGCAATTGGAAGCGTGGATTGAAGGGCACCATCAATTTGATGCCTGCCTCACGGGCTAACGCCACGATGGCGTCGGCCTCCTCCAACGTCGTGGCGATGGGTTTGTCGCACAACACGTGGAGCTCATGAGCAGCAGCCCGGGCTACCACATCCCTGTGGCGGATCGGCTCCGTACCCACGTAAACCGCGTGCAGATCCTGCTGAGAGAGCAAGTCTTCGTAGTCCTCGTAATAGGGGACACCATACCGTTCGGCCTCGGCCTGGGCGACATCTGAATTCACCCCCAGGCCGGCGATGCCCGCCAATCGAGCCTGGAGATGTGCGGCGATGCTTGCCGCGTAGCGCGGGGCGTGCAGGTGCGCGTAGCTGATGATGCC
>JBHIAO010000517.1:0-4189 GCA_046758565.1 Anaerolineae bacterium | reverse complement strand
TTTCATGTCGAGAAGACACCGTCGTTCGTCATCTTCCCGGACACGCAGACGTGGCACTGCTTCGGCGCGTGCGGAACGGGCGGCGACGTCTTCACCTTCATTGAGCGAATCGAGGGCCTGGACTTCTCCGATGCGCTCAATGTACTGGCTGACCGGGCCGGCGTGGAGCTGGCGCCCCGAAGCGAAGCGGACATTGAGCGGGCCGAGGCCCTCGATCGGCTGCGAGAAGTCAACGCCGCCGCGGCGCGCTATTTTCACAACCTGCTCCTCAATAGCCCAGCCGGCCAGGTGGCCCGCGCGTATTTGCAGAACCGTGGGATCCAGCCCGACGCCTGGGAAGCCTTCGAGCTCGGCTACACGCTGAACGAGTGGGATGCTCTAATCAACTACCTGACCACCAAACGACGCTATGCGTTGGACGACCTGGTGGCGGCCGGTCTGGTCTCGGAACGACGCGATGGCACGGGCTACTACGACCGTTTCCGAGGCCGGCTCATGTTCCCTATCCGCGACGTTGCCGGCGACGTGATCGGCTTTGGCGCTCGCGCTCTCACACCCGATGACACGCCCAAGTACTTGAACTCACCCCAGACGGCCGTCTTCGACAAGAGCCAGGTCCTCTACGGGATTGACCGGGCGCGCCAGACCATTCGCCAGGCGGAGCAGGCCGTCATCGTCGAAGGCTATACGGACGTCATCACTGCCCATGCCCACGGCTTCGAAAACGTGGTGGCATCTCTGGGCACAGCGTTGACGGAAGCGCAACTGCGGCTCCTCAAGCGCTACACCCACCGCTTCATCCTGGCCCTGGACGCTGACACCGCCGGCAGCCAGGCGACGCTCCGCGGACTGGAAGTCGCAAAAGAGGCGCTTGACACCCAAACCGTGCCAGTTCCGACCGCCCGTGGCTACATCCGTTACGAGGATCGACTGGATGCCGAGATACGCGTCCTTGTCCTCCCCGCCGGCATGGACCCGGATGACCTGATCCGAGATGATGCTGACGCGTGGCTCAGACTTGTCGAAGCTGCACACCCGGTTGTCGAATACGTGTTCCAGGCCCAGACGGTCGATCTTGACCTGACCGATCCCAAAGGCAAATCGACGGCCGTAGACCGGCTATTGCCGGTGATCGCTGAGATCGGGAATCCTGTCGAACAGGCCCACTACCTGCAGCGGTTGGGCCGCCTAGTCCAGGTTGATGAACGTGTTCTCGCCCAGCAACTGGCCCGCATATCGTCCCGACGGCGTCGCCGGCCAGCCCCACCTGGCTCACAACCCAGGACGCCGGGGACTCGTGCACCTGAGACACACGATTTGCGAGCCGGTCGCTTCGGCGCTGAGGAGTATGTGCTTGCCTCACTGCTGGATCAACCATCTCTATGGTCGTACCTCAAGCAGCATTTCGAGGAGATGAGAGCGACGCCGCTGAATGCCGACGACTTTGCACAGACGGCAAACCGAGAAGTTTACCAGACCTTCGAGGAAATCTGGACTTCAGGGCAGGTAGCCGATAGTGTGACGCTGCTGGACAAGCTCAACGCCGTCCTGAGCCCGGCTTTGAGGGATCAGTTGGAATCTCTCATCCAACATACCCGTGTCGAACCACCTCTCCTTGCCCCCGAGCGGGAGCAAGCAGTACTGCGTGCGACGCTGCGGTTGAGGGAGCAGGCACGCCGGCGGGAGATCGAACGCTTGCGCTTTGTCCTCGAAACCACAGAGTCGGCTGCCGATGCGGAAAGGGCTCAGGTCCGCGTACGGGAGCGCACCGTCGAGCTTTCCCGCCTACACCGCGCCCTGGCCCGTCAGGAAGCACCCAAACAGAGCTAGACCGGGGGCGAGGCCGGTTATGGAACTCTTGAAATGGCTCTATCCAGGCATGCATGTCAAGCGGTGGATCCTGCTGTTCCTCGCAGGGATCACGGCTCTGGGCCTTGGCATCGCCTACTTACTGGTTGATCTGTATCGCCAACAGCCTCTCCCTCCGATTTTCTACTACGTGACGCTTCAGTTTGTCCCCCGTCTCGGGCGCGCAATCCTGTTTGGGCTGGTTGGCCTATCGCTCATCGCCGCCGGTCTGGTGGGGCTGAACCGATCGCTCCTAGCGGCGTTCCCGCAAATACAACAGCAACGCCTGGTTGACGCCGTGTATCGCCAGCGGGCTCGCCGGCGCGGCCCCAAAATCGTGGCCATCGGGGGTGGGACGGGCCTGTCTACCTTGCTGCGAGGCCTTAAGGAACTCACGGACCATTTGACGGGCATCGTGACCGTGGCGGACGATGGCGGGAGCTCTGGCCGGCTGCGCCGCGATATGGGTGTCCTACCACCTGGTGACTTCCGCCAGTGCATCGCTGCCCTGGCCGAAGCTGAGCCGTTGATGAGCCAGTTGCTGCAATACCGCTTCGGAAACGGCGCTCTGGGCGGTCACAGCTTCGGCAACCTATTCCTGGTCGCCATGTCAGAAGTCAGCGGCAGTTTCGAAGAGGGCCTGCGGCAATCGAGCCGCGTCCTGGCCGTCCGAGGCCGCGTCGTACCGTCGACACTCGAGAACGTCGTGCTGAGTGCTGAACTGGTGAACCAAGCCGTTGTCCACGGGGAGTCTCAAGTACCACATGGCGGAGCAGCAGTCCGTAGAGTATTCTTGCAGCCGGCTGATGCCCGCGCGTATCCTCAGGCGGTCTCGGCTATTCTGGATGCAGACCTCGTTGTCATTGGGCCTGGAAGTCTATATACCAGCATTCTGCCCAATTTGCTGGTTCGCGAAATTCAGGCAGCGTTACGTGCGGCCCGTGCGCCGGTCGTCTACGCATGTAACGTGGCGACACAACCGGGAGAGACCGATGATTACGACGTCGCCGACCATGTCATTGCGTTGATCCATCACGTTGGCCCAGGTCTGATCGATCTCGTGCTCGCCGACAGCGGACCACCGCCGGCTTTTCCTCCGTCGTGGCACGCTACACCCGTGTGGACTGACACTGACCACATTCTGGATATTCCCGTGGTCAGACAGAAAATACGAAGCTCTGAAAGGCCAACTCGCCACGATCCGGCTGAACTGGCACAAGTAGTCATAGCACTGTATGAACATGGAATAGCCAAGTAGTGCCTATCAGAGTTTCATGCCACAAGATGTTGGCCGATCGTACGATCAACGTATGCATTTTGTTAGTTTGTGGCCGTATCTAATCAGACCGGACAGCGTTTTAGCAAAGGGTTATTGTCGGGTCTCCGTACCTAACAGTCACGGCAAGGACGTCATCGACAAAGTTCAGGCTTTGCGATTTTGTTTTGATCGTGACATGGTAACCCCAAATGTCAGACAAATTGGTCGGCTTCTGGTAGCCGGAAACGCCTATCCGGAATTGGCGTCCAGAGGATGTTGTGAATTACCCTGCCCCTTTGATAGCAACCAAGATCCTCCGGCCTCGCCGGCGAGACGATCTGCTGCATCGTCGCCGGCTGGTCGACATAATCCATAACCACATCGACCGTAAGCTCATCATTCTTTCAGCCCCCGCAGGTTACGGCAAAACATCCCTGCTCATCGACTATGCCCACGATACCGAGCTGCCTGTATGCTGGTACACCCTGGATGAGCGCGACAGCGATCCCCGGGTCTTCCTCGAGTATCTTGTAGCAAGCGTTCACCGACACTACCCCGATTTCGGTCAGCGGATCAGCGCTATTCTGCATGGTGACGAATCAGGCCTCCCAAACTGGGAAACCATAGCCGGCGCCCTAGTCAACGACATGGTCGATCGAATCAGCGAATACTTCGTCATCGTCCTGGACGACTACCATTCCCTCGACGACGATGCTGACGTTCATGCTCTCCTGGATACTCTACTCCAGTATCTACCAGAACATTGCCACATTCTCTTGGCCAGTCGTACGCTGCCTCCGCTCACGCTGACTCGCATGGCCGCCCGACAAGAGGTGGAAGGTATCGGAGTAGACGAGCTGCGCTTCACCGCTCACGAAATCCAGCAGCTCATGAAACAGAACTATGATCTGGACTTACCCGATGGGCAGGCCGAGGAACTGGCTCAGGGGTTAGACGGCTGGATCGCCGGCCTCCTGTTGACAAGACACACCCTCTGGAAAGGTCTGTTTGCCGGCATGATCCGCGCCCACGGCGAATCCCAGGTCTTCGAGTATCTGGCAACCGAGGTATTCGGACAACAGC
>JBHIAO010000516.1:0-4196 GCA_046758565.1 Anaerolineae bacterium | reverse complement strand
CCCGGTGTCGTGGCTGGCAGCGCTGACCCTGTGGTCCCTGAGCAGCGTCCTCTTAAATACCTTGATCCACCTCAACGTCGCACCCGGTGAGCAGCTTCCGTACTGGCTGGAAGTCTTCCGGGGAACGGCCATCCCCGCGATCGCTTTCTGGCTGCACCTGACGGTCCTGCTATTGCCCGAGCCCGCAACGCGACGCCAGCGAATCGTTGTCGTCGGGGCCTATGTATTGGCGGTGATCATCTTCGGCCTGGAAGTCTTTACGGATGAGTTGCTGCCGGGGGAGACAGCCAGGCCCAGGATCTACGCCTCCAGCCGGCAGGCCGGCTCACTGTACCCCATCTACGTCGGGTATCTCCTGCTGACTTCGGTCGCGGCACTGGCCAACCTCACCTCTAGCTGGCGACAGGCACAACGCAGGGCGATTCGTCGCCAGTTCCGAACATTGCTGGCTGCAACCGCTCTCGCGGCCATGGGAGGCATGTATCTCAGCGTATCGATCTGGCTGAGCCTGGATGTTCCCACCGTACTGGGTGATGCCGGCCTTGGACTGGCTGTTCTCCTACTTGGCTATGCGGTGGCCAAATACAACGCCCTCGTGGAAGGGAGGGTGCTGGAGCTGGATTTCTTCTACACGTTCCTAAGTGTGGCTGGGGCTACGACGTTCGTTGTCAGCCTCGTCCTGGCCCTCTATTTCCACTATAGGCTGCCATTCATCGTGATCATCCTCGTCGCCGAAGCGGTTATCGTCACCTATGCGCTCTACGACTGGGCTCGGACGACGCTTGACCGCATTTTCTACCAACACCCCGTGCAAAGTCTCCGCGCCAACCTGCGCGCCCTGGCGCGCGAGGCCGGCACGGGGCCTGATTTGCGGCGGCAACTGCGGTCCGTCCTTGCTACCATCTGTCACTCCCTGGCGGCGAAGAAGGGGGTCATCGCTGTGCGTGAGAACGGCGAATTCGTTGTGGCGACGGCGTACCACGCGGGGCCAGTCGGCCGGCTGCTAACTGAGCGAACCTTGATCAGCCAGGAGATCGGATTCGTGCCGACTACACCCGAGGACGAGGGTCTCATCGGCACGAATCCAATCGACCCGACCACGTGGCCGCCACATCCCTCAGGGCTGCGGCACGGCGCCGCGTTGCCGGCCGCCGGCTCCTGCTGATCATCGGCGGGTTGGTACTTGTGGCCCTGCTGGGCTACTTCGCCGTCGGTGCCTTTGTGGCTGCTAAGCTTACCCAAGATGCTGATCTTCGGCGAGCAAGACGACGAGGTACCCGTAGTACAGTTCCACGCCATGGCCGCTGCCCATCCTGATGCCGAGGCCTGGCTCGTCAGCGATGCCGGCCATGCCCGCATCTACAACACCCACCCGAAGGAGTACGTGGCCCGCGTCAGCCGCTTTTTCGCGCAGGTCCTCCGATGACCATGTGTGCTGGGGGAGCCATGGAGCAGGGGTATAGTAACTTATATTCTATAGGCATGAGAGCGTTTGCGGTATAATAGACCTGCTTTGAGGTCACCGATTCACCCCTTGCTCCCACGCATCCTGGTTCGCCGCCCGGACGTGCGCGATTGGCAGGGATGCTAGACATCAGTGAGGTAATCGCCTATGAACTACATTTCATCCAAATCAATGAGTTCCAGGAACTGCCAATAGATGACTTCTACTAGAAGGAGATTATCATGATCAACCGACTCAATGGTGAGCAGGCTATCGCTCCAGGGCCAGAAGGCCCCCCGATCGTTGGAAGCCTGCCCGAATTTCGGAAAGATCCCCTGAACTTTCTGCTGACTGCTCGTCAACAATACGGTGATGTAGTCCGCATCCGATTGGGACGGCAGATCGTTCATCTGGTCACGCACCCCGACGACATCTTGTATGTGCTTGGACGGAACAACCAGAACTATAACAAAGGCGTCCAGTACGAGAAGCTGGAGCTGGGCTTGGGTCAGGGGCTGCTGACCAGTGAAGGTGAGTTCTGGCGCCGCCAGCGCCAAATGATGAGTCCGCACTTTCATCTCAAACAACTCGGCGCCTTAGCCACCATGATGACCGATACCACCCAGGAGATGCTCGCGCGGTGGGAGGGCAGCGCAAAGAAGGGTGAGCCGATCGAACTTGCTGCAGAGATGATGCGTCTCACGTTGACCATCGTTTGCAAGGCGCTCTTCAGCACGGACATCAGTGACGCGGCGACCCAAGTCGGGCAAGCACTACCTGTTACGCTCAAACATGTCTCTGACCGGATGGACTCACTCATCGATTGGCCGCAAATCCTGCCGACGCCGGAGAATCGGCGGTTCCACGAAGCCCTACATACCCTAGACACGATCGTCTACAAGCTGATCGAAGAACGTCGGCAGTCAGGTGAGGACGTGGGTGATCTGCTCTCGATGCTGGTCTTCGCTCGGGATGAGGAAACCGGCGAGGGCATGAGCGACAAACAACTGCGCGACGAGGTGATGACCCTGTTCCTGGCCGGCCACGAGACGACGGCGAATGCGCTGGCGTGGACCTTTTATCTGCTCTCCAGGCATCCAGACGTAGAGCGGCGTCTCCACACGGAGCTGACGACGGTCCTCGAAGACCGCCCTCCGACCCTGAAAGACCTGGATTCCCTGAGCTATACGCAAATGGTCATCGAGGAGTCGCTGCGTCTCTATCCCCCGGCGCCCATGATCGCCCGCCAGACCATCGAGGCCGACCAGATTGGCGGCTACCACATCCCGGCCGGCACGGACGTCGTCATAAGCCAGTACGTCACCCATCGACACCCCGATTTCTGGGATAACCCGGAAGGCTTCGACCCCGAGCGCCACACGCCGGAGCGGTCTGCCGGCCGGCCGCCTTTCGCCTTCTTGCCCTTTGGCGGCGGACCACGCAGATGCATTGGCGATAACTTCGCCATGCTGGAAGCGCGATTGGTTTTGGCGACGGTTGCCCAGAAGTGCCGGCTCCAACTGGTGCCCGGCCATCCGGTCGAGCCTCAACGAATGGTCACACTGCGACCACGCCACGGCGTGTTGGTGACCTTACACCCACGCGATCAGGCATAGAAGGGAGATAGTCTATGGCCACACGGGAATATTGGCTGCAGATTGAGAACCATCCCTGGGACGTCATGCCTCAGGGCATCAACCGCATGACGGGCGAGGAACTCGCGCAGGGCGCCGGCGGCCTCTTCCGGTCCCTGCTGGCCGAAGCCCTCATCATCCGCCGCTACACGACCGACTGGGCCGCCCCCGACGACCGGCCCGTCAACGCCTGGGACCTGACCGAACCCGATCCCGCACATACCCACGGCACCATTCCCGGTGCGACCATCGAAGCCAAGGTTGGCGACGAGATCATCGTCCACCTTCGCAACATGGACATGCGCGCCAGCCTGTCCGAAGCCGAGCGAACCCACAGCCTGCACCCGCACGGCGTGCAGCACTCGCCGCTCTACGACGGCGCCTATCCCCTCTCGCCACCCGACCCGGCCCAGGGCGGCAAACGCGGTGACCGGGTGCCCCCCGGCGACAGCTTCGATTATCGCTGGACGTGTCCGTTCTCGTCGGCCGGCACGTGGTTGTACCACGATCATTCGCTATCCCACGGGAGCGTGCGGCTGGGCGCCCTCGGCGCGCTGATCGTTCGTGGGGGTGGCGAACGCAAACCCGATCTGCCGGCGGGACCCTTGCGCCAGCCCGGCGACGGCCCCTTGAGCTTCGCCGCCGTCCCGGAGCCACCTAGACAGGGCGAGTACATCCTGCTCTTCCACGAACTGGAGGGCGCCGGCGAGTGCCTGAATGGCCGACAACTACTGGGTAACACGCCGACGTTGCTGGCTAAACCCGAGGGCCGCATGCGCTTTCGCATTATCAACTTCACGAACCGGCCTCAGACGTTTCACGTCCACGGCCACCGCTGGAAGCAGGGCGATGTCTGGCTGGACACCGAGATCCTCGGGACGGCCGGGACGCTCACGGTCGACATGCTGGAGGACTCCTCGCAGCACGGCGGCGGGCTCGGCGAGTGGCTGGTGATGAGCCATGCCTCCCACGCGATGGCCGGCACGCTCCTCGTGACGGAAGGGGGCGCTGTGACATTGCCGGCCGGCGTGGCCGTCGACATGCCGCCGATGGACGATCACGACCACCACGGCTAGCAGCTTGATCAGGGGATGAGGAAATGCGAGCACACTCACATG
>JBHIAO010000515.1:0-4205 GCA_046758565.1 Anaerolineae bacterium | reverse complement strand
ACCCCAGGTCGAATTGGTTCGTGAAGCTGCCGTGGCTGGCACTGCCGGCAAGTGGGGCACGGTAAAGCTCATCGTGATGCTCGCCGGAAAAGTCGAACAGGAATCCGCCGGCGGCAGTGGCATAAGCACCGAAGCTGTTTAGTAGATAGCCGGGCAGGGGCGTTTCGACAGTCCAGTCCGCCAGGCCGCTCGGCAGGACAGGTGCTGCGTAGACGCCCAGGTTCTTAAACCCATCCAGCACAAAAAGGAATCCATTGGCCGTGGCCGTACCCGGGTCTTTGAGGTAGCGTGGCAGAACAGCACCTGGCAACGCCCTCAACTCACCCAGTGTTCCGTCGGTGGCCAGTGTGGCTTGATAGACTTGGTCGCCGTCCAGATAGGTGATCTGGTCGCCCGTTGCCACTAACACACCGGTGGTACAACCAATCGGGAAGGACAGTGGAAGCTGGCCGGCCAGGATCCATTCGCCAGTCGGACCTGTGTCGTCAAGAGCCATCGTGTAGATGTCCAGACACGTCCGAACCAGAAGTTGATCGCCTACCACATTGAGTTGCACGGGGCGATGATCATTGGCAGCCGGATCCACGGGGCCCCACGCGGAAACCGGGGTCGGCAGTGACTCCCACGCGCCCAGCGTCCCCGGCGCTGTGATAGGCGCCCGGTAGACGCGCGCTTCCGCCTCCGCAGCGTTGGTGTTGCCGACGAAGTAGAGGGCCCCGTGGGTAGCCAACAGCCGGCCGTCTACCGAACCAGGAAGAGCGGGCTGCGGTGTCCAAGTCAGGCTGTCTGGGGCTGTTACATCGACGTGATGGCTGTATACCGGAGTTTCCGCCTGCTCGGGTGCGCTAAGAATGAACAGGTAATCGCCATTGGCCGTCGCGTAGTTCAGCAGATGTTCCAAATCTCGCACATCTTGCGAGGAACCATAGTACGACCACTTACCGATGCGTTGATTCGCGCCTAGTGCCAGGCGATAGACCGCTGTCCTTCCGGAGTCGCCCCCGGTCAGGAAGATGTAACCGCTGGCTGCTGTCAGTTGGGGCGAAGCGTCGGCGTAGACTGGTAGGTCGCTCAGGGGCTGCCACGGCCCCAGCGAGTCGTCGCTGGTCAACGCGGCACCGAACAAGGGGGGCGGCTCCTCACCTGACTCCCGCTCGACGGTGATGATCAGGTGGCCGCCGGCCACGGTCATGGCGTGTTCGACGAGGGGCTCCGGCAATCTTCCCCAACGCGACCACTTACCAAGAGTACCATCGGTGTAAATGGGCGCGCGATACATCACGTCTTCCGTGATGTACTCCGAGGTCTTGGGCTCCCAAACCCAGCCCCCAGCGACAATCAGGTGGTGGTTATATGCCACGACGGCAAAGCCCTCCAGGGCCTTGGGTAACGCTGTCACGGCGGTCCACTCGCCCAACGTTCCGCCGGCACCGATCGGTGCGCTGTACACCACGGACTGTCGCTCCTCGCCGACTTCCTGGCTGGCCAGGAGAAACGCGTAGCCATCGGCAGCGAAGGCCACGCGATCACTGACGGCCGGCAGGCCATTCGGGGCGAAGTCGGGTAGCGTGCCCACCTCTTGCCATGGTCCCATATTGCCCTGAGCATCAACCGAGCTGCTGAACAGCACATAGTGCGTGGAGAAGTTGGATATGACACAGTCAGCGTCACGAGCCCCCTCAACGAAGAGATATCCGCCAGCCCCGAAACCCAACTGGCCGAGACAATAGGGCGTGGGCAGGGGCGGCATGACACGCCATGGCCCCAGGTTACCGTTGGCATCGACCGTGGACCGCAGGATATTGGTGTTCAGGAAACCGCCGCTGTTCCCGCCAACAACGAAAAGATGGTTGCCCATTAGGATGGCGGTGTGATTCATCATGGGAAGTGGCAGTTCTGCCGGCAGAGCCGTCCAGGCACCTCTATCCGTGGGCTTGCGAGCCAACTCCAGCGCGCCGCCGCCGTTCTCGGTCACGATGATGTTCCCATCGCTCGTGCCGGACAGGAAGTCAGTTGCTGTCGTGTGAACCAGCGTGAGTGGTGACGCGTGCGTTGCCGGGGGGATGGATCCACTCAGGAGTAGGATTAACGCCAGCA
This sequence comes from Anaerolineae bacterium, assembly GCA_046758565.1. GTDB lineage: Bacteria > Chloroflexota > Anaerolineae > Epilineales > JAANWY01 > JBHIAO01. Next base: position 2,108 of record JBHIAO010000515.1, on the reverse strand, counting down.
AGATGAATTTCGGATTTCGGATGTCGGATTTCGAAATTCGGCTGATCATCTTTGGTCTCCGTCTCGTTACATGTACCAATTGACCTGTAGATCATGACGTGCTAAACTGGTATGCCGTGCACGTCACAACTCTCGAACAGAAACTTGCTACCTTACCAGAATCGGTGCAGACGGCGCTGCTCGCCAGCGCTGTGCCGGCCTGGTTCGACGCCGAGCTACTCGGAGCACTCCTCGACGATCTAGAGGCCGGTCAATCGAGCCTAGCCACTCTCGTCGAGCAAGAGTTCATCAGCCCAGACCCGGATCATCCAGAGACCTATCGGCTGGAGCCAGCAGTGCAGGTAAGCTTGCTCGCGCATAGCCGCCTGGACCGGCCAAGCGACTATCGAACATGGCAAGAACGGGCCTACGCCTACTTCACACATCTGACCAGCACAGCAACTGCCAGACAGCCGGCTTACGAAACAGCTCGAATGGCTCATCTAGAAGAGCTGTCTCACCTCCTTCTCGCGTCGCGCGCGCTAGACGAACTCTTCACACTCCTGGCGGAAGTGGACCACGTGCCACTGCTGGAACGCTCCCATCGCCAACGGGTGGACTACTATCGTGCGATCCTACAAAACGAGATGTACAACTATGCAGCAGCGCAGACCGGCTTCCAGCGGCTGCTAGCCGACCCCGGCCTGGACGACGGCCTGCGTGCCTTGACTCTCAACGCACGAGGTATCTCCTACCGGCACCAAGGGCGCTTCGAGGATGCCATGAACAGCTACCAGACGGCGAGGCCCGTATTCGCCCGTCTCGGCGACAGGTTGGGTGAAGCCAAGGTTTTGACGAACCTCGGTATCCTCCACATCGAACTGGGTGAGTATGCGCGAGCACTGCCCATCCTTGAAGCCGGCCTAACCATTTTTCGCGAGATGAACGAGCCGGTCCGCGAATCCGACGCTTTGCTTGAGCTGGGCATCGCCCACGGCCTTCTGGGAGATTGGCAGTCGGCGATCAAGTGCTTCCAGGCGTGTCTAGAAATCGCACAGAGGCTAGGTATTGCCGATCGGATTGCTGGCGCCTACAACAATTGGGCTGAGATTTACTTTTTCATGGGCCGCCGGAACGATGCCGAATCCATGTACTGCTCTGCCCTGGACATCATGCAGACACCCGAGTACGAGAATCGGCTGGGTGCTACAGAAACTATTATGAATCTCGGGTTTCTTGCTCACACCCAAGACCTTTACCACCAGGCCGAGGAGCGGTATCAGCAAGCCTGGGATCTGGCCGAAGCGCTGGACAGCGACCATCATCGGGCCTTGATCGGCTATCGGCGGGCCGACATGCATGTCCGGCAGGACAACCTGGAAGCAGCCTACGATGAACTTGCCCGCGCCGTGGACGTGATCGAGGCGATGCGCGGCCGGCAGGCCAGCGAATCCATTCGTATGAGTTTGTTCGACACCCGACAGCAGGTGTACCAATCCATGGTCTTGCTGTGCCTGGACCTGGGCCAGCCGGCCGCGGCCTTGAGCTACGTCGAGCGGGCCAAATCCCGCGCCTTTCTGGACATGTTGGCCCGACCTGATGCCCCGGAAAGTCTTCCTGTGGAAACCCCCTTGACCGCCGCCGAAATTCAGGCCCGGCTGCCGGCTGATGCGACTTTGGTCGAGTTCTTCACCACCGGATCGGCCGGCCCCAGCGAGACCCTGTTGGCCAATCTGCCTCCAGAGAGTCAGCATCTACGTGACTACCTAGCGCCACCAGAACGCCTGTTGGCCTTCGTTGTCACACGAGCGAACCTATGTATTGTTAATCTCCAAGGCAGCATCCGGCAGATCGAAGCTCGCCATTTCAACCGGAGCGATGGCCGGCTGCGGGGGACGACCCCGCTGCCTGGCCAACCCTTGCGCCCCATACGACGGTGGCACGATCTGGATGCCCAGCTACTCCAGCCGCTGCGCCCGCACCTGCGTAACAAACAGCACGTATTCCTGATTCCCCACAGCGCGCTGCACTACCTGCCGCTGCATGCCCTGGCTGGCGACCCTTCGGCAAGCCCTTCGACAGGCTCAGGAGAGGCCTCGGGGCAGGCTCCGGCCGGCAGGCTTGTCCTC
>JBHIAO010000514.1:0-4208 GCA_046758565.1 Anaerolineae bacterium | reverse complement strand
TCAGACGATATTCATCCTGGTGAAGTCACAAATACCCCCGAAAATCCTGAGGCGGTTTCCATCACGACGAGAGAACTGCCTTAGAGGTTGCGAGAGACGATGAAGTTGGAGACTGCGACCAACGTGTCGACGTACTCGGAATCAGGCAGTTCTCCGAGGGCAAGTTGGCCTCGCGCTACGAATTCGCGCGCCTCCTGCAATGCCTCATCGGCAGCGCCAGACTCGCGCACGGCTGCGACCACCCGCGATACCACGCTGCGGTCACCCACGCGCCCATTGAGCAATGCATTCGCGTCCGGGTCATCGGGATTGGCTTCGATGTAGTAGATTGCCGGCAGCGTGAACAGACCTTGACGCAGATCACTGCCGACGGGCTTGCCGATTTGATCCGGGGTGCCCACAAAATCGAGGACATCGTCCACAATCTGAAAAGCCATGCCAACCTCGCGCCCGAACTCGCTGAGCGCATTCAGACTGGTCTCGTCAGCATTTCCCAGCACACCAGCAGCCCTGGTGCATAGCATGAACATCGCGGCCGTCTTGGCATAAATGCGGGCGTAGTAGTCGTCACGGCTAGTCAGCCTCCGGCTGGAAAACTTCTGTCTGATCTCGCCGTCAACGATGACCATCAAGGTTCTGGCAAAGAGGTCCATGATGGACATGGTGTCCGTTTGCGCAACAAGACTGGCAGCGCGGGCGAATAGATAATCGCCCGTGAGAATGGTCGCATGGGGCGACCATTCGGCGTTCAGGGTGGGAATGCCGCGCCGCAGCAACGCCCCATCAATCAGATCGTCGTGGACCAGCGTGGCCGTGTGCAGCATCTCCACCGCTGCAGCCAGCGCCACTGAGCGATCAAAGTCAGCGGCGAAGATGCCGGCGGCCAGCAGGGAGATTGCCGGGCGGATTCGTTTGCCGCCAGAGTTCAACATATGCTCGGTTGCCGTTGTCAACGCATCGTGTTGACTCGCAGCAACTTCACGCAGGCGCACCTCGACCGCCGCTAGCCCCTGTTGGACCGGAATGAACAACTCGGCGGTTGTATCTGTTGTTTCGGTAAGAACTGAAATCATCTGCAAAAAAGAGAAGCCGGCCTCGGACTACTCCTCCGTGACCATCCCCAGGAGCTTACGGGTGCTCTCTCCTAGATTGGCGATCCGGATCAACGTCTCGGTCGGCATCTTCTGTACCTGCTCGTAGGCATATATCATCGTCTCGAGGAATTCAAGCATCTCGACCAGCTTCCTCGCCGCGTAGGCGTCTTCTGGACCACCGTCCTCAAGCTCTGCGACACTCTCGCGCAGCATCGCCACCGTCGGATCGATTTCGCGGCGCTTGCGCTCATCGAGGAGCACCCGGAACATCTCCCACACGTCGCTCATTGCCTCGTAGTGATCGCGCCGGTCTCCGAACACGTGGACCACCTTGACGACCCTCCAGCTCTGCAGCTCGCGCAGGCCGGTGCTGACCGTCGAGCGAGCCACGGAAAGGGTCTCGCTGATCTCCTCGGCAGTCAACGGCTCTGGCGAAAGGTAGAGCAAGGCGTGCATCTGGGCAACCGTCCGGTTGAGGCCCCAGCGTGCGCCCATTTCCCCCCAATGGAGGATGAATTCTCTCATCGCAGGCGTTAGATGGACCATGTCGTTTCTGCCATTTCGGTACTTACCGATTATACAGTATTTTCCGGCGTATGTCAAGCAAATCGACCCATGTGGGATGTCTCCCTGCAACTGGTGGGCGATGCGCGCCGGCAACACCAGGTCCTTCTCGGCTCACAGGATGAGGGCCGGCATCGTGATGTGTCGCAGGTTCTCGCGCGGCTCGGCCAGGCGTTCGGGGGGCATGCTTTTATTGGCTAAGGAAATGGACGGTTATGGGTAATTGAACCAGCGATAAGAGCAGCATGCCGGCCTGAACAAAATAGGATATGGGCCAGGTGAATTCTTTGTGCCCTTTCCTGATCAGGAGCATGTGCAGCACGAAATGGAAGATGAGAAAACCGCTCAGTATCAGAGAAATGACCAGACCGGAGCGACGCTCCAGATTCACCAGGCCATAAAGGAGCGGGATACAGATTGGAATCCGCGCCAGGACAAAAACAGTCAATCCAGCCTTGTCGGATAAGGAGGCGCCGAGCCTCCCGAAGAACTTCCATTCCTTCCAATACGCCGCATCAGTTTCGTGCATCATGAGGAATACGAGATTCAACATATAGGCCCAAAGTAGGATATCTTCTAGCATCACATACCTCCGCAGATTAGTTGGATGTCCAACCAGGAAACGTGATAAAAAAACCGGCCGGATAGTCAATGGCTCGGGTTGGAACGAATGCTCATGGATTCCCTCCGAGCAGGAGACGTATGGCTGTCTCTGTCGCTTCCCAGATCGTCTCGTCGGCCGCCAGTGCCGAGTCAATCACCAGTTGCAGCGCCAGGCCGTCCACCAGGCCGGTCAGCAGTGCCGCCAACCCGTCGAGCGGGAGCGCCGGCGCGATGACTCCCTGCGCCGCTGCCCCTGCCAGCCCCTCGCGCACTGCCTCCCGGAACTGCTGAAACAGGTCATTCATCTCGCGTGCCACGGCCGGACTCTGCCGGGCCACCACCCAGCACTCGAACACCAGGTTGAAGAAAGCCGGGTCACCCTCGACGATGGCTCGCAGCGCGCCCGTAAGCCCGGCTGCCAGATCCTCGGGCGTCTGGCTCTGAGCAAACATGAGAGTCACCAGTTGTAGCGTGACCTCGAGATTGGTCCGTACCACTTGGGCTAGCAGGTCTTCCTTGCTCTCGAAGTAATAATGGAGCAGGCCCCGGCTGACGCCGGCCTCGGCAGCAATCTCGCTGATGGTCGTGGCGGCGTAGCCCCGTTCGCCGAGGCAGGTGCGTGCGGCGTCGAGGATGGTTTGCGCTTTTTCATCCGAGCGGGGTCGGGCGGTCATTTTACTCCAAGAGATTCATTTGTTGGACAGCCAACCAAATTGTATCACGCGGACGAGAATTTGTCAAGTGCTCAACTGACGCTAGACCTGGGGATCAGGTTCGAAGAAGCCTGGCCGGCCTGGATGGAGGCAGTTTCTATGTGGACGCGGTATCCCTACAGCGGGTGAAAACCGGCGCGGACCTCCGAGGTCCCGCAAGACCTCGGAGGCTTGTTATCACTCGCAGCACGGCTCTGCAGCAGACACGGCTTCCACACCTGCGGTGGCGGCGACGCTCTCTTCTTCGTCGCAACCGCACCCCGCCTGAGCGTTCGCGGGCCGGTTGGTGTCGCCTTCGTGGCAGCCGTAGTCGTCGTAGCCGGCCTTGCCTGTCTCCGTTGTTTTGGAGGCAAAAGCGTCTACCGCTGCCTCTGCTTTCTTTGCAGCCATTTTCTTGACGGTGCGAGCCATACCCAGGGCGGTCTGTATCTGGCGGTCGGAGGCGCCCGCCGCCCGGGCCGCCTTCAAGTGGGTTTCCAGGCTGGTCGCGCAGTTGACGGCCAGGGCTGCCCCGGCCGACACCAGTTCGCCGATGAGGGGCTTTTCCGAACAGCACGGCCCCTCGGCGGCGTGCCGGTCCCCCAGGTGCTTTCGGGCCAGCCCGGCCATAATCTGCGACGCGCTGTTGCGCACGCACCGCGCGTTGTCCACCGCCTGACGAATCTCGGCCTCGGTGGCCCCGGCGGCACGCACGGCCTTGAAGTGGTGCATGGCGCAAGGCTGGCAGCCGGCCGCGATGGACGCGCCGACGGCGACAAGTTCCTTTTCCTTCTGGGTGAGCGTTCCGTTCGTTGGCATCTCGCAACCTCCAATCTTCAGCATCCAATACCCATTATCCTTCATACTTCCTGAGCCGCTTTCTTGGCGGTCTCCTCTGATTCGTCTTGTGCCCCGCAGCACATCGCCATCATCCCGGCGCAATCGCAGCTACCTCCCTGCCGGCCCATCATTTTCTTCATCATCCCTGTAAAGGGCATCTCCTTGGAAGGCGCACGAGGTTCCTCCGGAGTGGTCTTCTGTTCATCGGTCATTTTCTGTCGCTCCTTTCACTCTGGCAGCAGTACATCATTCTTTGCGCTCCTCTTTCGGCACACATACAAAGACATTGCGCTCGTCATAGGCAAAATCGCAGCCGGCCTTCAAGGCGGCGCGTAGTTTCTCCCGCGCCCGGTGCAGTCGAATCTTTACCGTCGCCAGGGAGCAACCCAGGATTTCGGCGATTTCACGGTTCTTA
>JBHIAO010000513.1:0-4214 GCA_046758565.1 Anaerolineae bacterium | reverse complement strand
GAGCAACGGACTTTTAATCCGTTGGCCGTGGGTTCGAATCCCACCCGGCTCATTCAACGCGATGATATCAAGGTCCAACAACAGCGCGAGGGCCAGGTATAGTTGCCTGGCCCTCGCAGTTGATGATTGCGCTGTGGCTAGGTCCTGGGCGAAGGTGCCAGTTGAAGACTTGACAGGATCGAACATATGTGCTAGAATGATGTGTAAGCGACGGACGGCCGGGCAGCTCTCCCCCTCGGTCGAGATGTCGCTGTGATAGGCCGTCGCGTTGGGCAGGGTGGCGACGGCCTTTTTTCGCATTGGGGAAAAAGTGACACGTGGGGCAGACTTTCTAGCCTGCCAGCAGCCTGGAAAGGCTGCCCCACGTGCGGCTTTTGCCTCAATGCCTTTTTTCATGACAGGTTGACACCTATGCCGTCAGGCGGCGTCTTTGGCCTGTCTTTCGGCGTGGTGTTGCTGAGCTCGGCGGATGGCCTCGGCCATGTCCAGGATGGTGTCGGCGCGCGTCCAGGTGAGCGAGGAGATGTGTCTGATCTGCCATTCCACGTGCTCGCCGGTAACTCGCCGGCGGATCACGTATTTATGGTCTGCGATATAACGGTCTTGATCTTCCTCGTACTGAACGACTTTGATGGGCATTGCTACCTTTTTCGGCATTACGTTTACCGCGCCGGCCATAACGCCGGGCGGCGAGCGATCTAATAGGGTCTGCGTGTAGGAATGATAGCACGGGGGTTACTCGCATTACAAGCCAAGCCGAGCGAATGGAGATCAGACATACCCGTCTCTGTGATTGCCCACCGAATCACATCAACTGCATGACGGCCAAGGAATGGCTGAAGGCTCAGATCGGCGTCTGGCAGTTCTACTACGAGGGACGCGATATCCGAGACAAGAAACAGCATCCAGCCACCTTTCCAATCAGTCTCGCAGCTCAGGTGATTTCTCTGTTCACTCATGAGGGTGAGCTCGTTGTTGATCCATTTGTGGGGAGTGGCACCACTTTGGTGGCTGCCAGGGATCTGAACCGCAACGCTGTAGGATTTGACATCAACAGCGATTACATTGACCTGTGCAATTCGAGACTTGCCCAACTGCCCCTTGAGTACCTCTTCGCTCCCCCGACGCAGCAAATTGCTATACAGGACGATGCAAGGAACATTGCCGAATATCTGGAACCGGAAACTGTAAAGTTGTTCTTTACTTCGCCGCCTTATGCGAACTTGCTAAACCGACGTCGCAAGAACAAGAGTCGCAGAGGTGAGGGGAGGTTCAACGAGCAATACGGTACAATCGAACAATATAGCCAGGACTCCAGAGACCTTGGAACTTTGGAACTTGAAGAGTACCGACAAGCATTCGTTGATATATTCGCACGCCTTCTTCCTTTACTCAAACCTCTGGGACATTGTGTGATAAATGTTCCTGACATGTGGTGGGAGGATGAGAGAATAACACTACACATGGCGGTGGTGGAGGCTCTAAGAAGCGTTGGTTATGAGTTGCGCAATACGATCATTTGGGATAGGACCAACATAGTCAACCGTGTTGGTATTTTTGGTTGGCCTTCGAACTACATCACAATGGGCACAACCTTTGAGTACCTTCTGCACTTCTGGAAGCCGGTCAGTTGTGATTCATGACACGCAAAATCCTCCACGTCGATCTGGATTGCTTTTACGTGTCGGTTGAGCGACTGCAGGACCCGTCGCTGGCCGGCAAGCCTGTGCTCGTGGGCGGTGACCCGAAGGGCCGTGGCGTCGTCGCCTCGGCGTCGTACGAGGCGCGGGAATTCGGCGTGCGCTCGGCCATGCCCACCGCCCAGGCCCTTCGCCTATGCCCCGACGCCATTGTCATCCGCTGGCGTCATGGCCTCTACCGCGAGTACTCACGCCAGGTGATGGACATCCTGTACGAGATCACCCCCGTCGTGGAACAAATGTCCATCGACGAGGCATATCTTGATGTCACGAGCATTGGCGAGAACTGGACTATTGCCGAGGAAATTGCCACCCGAACCCAGCGCCGGCTGAAAGACGAGTTGGGCCTGCCGTCGTCATGGGGTGTGGCGACCAACAAACTCGTCGCGAAAATCGCGTCGGATCAGGATAAGCCGGCAGGCCTGGTTGTGGTGCCGCCAGGTACGGAGGCCGACTTCCTGGCACCACTGCCCGTTGAGGCCCTGTGGGGTGTCGGACCAGTCACCGGGGAGAAACTTCGCAAGATGGGAGCTTCGACCATTGGTGAGCTGGCTCAACTCGATGCCGGCCTGCTGGAGCGCACCTTTGGCGTTCATGGGCTCAACCTGGCGCGTCGGTCACGCGGTATCGACAACCGGCCCGTTGTGACTGAACGGGTGCGCAAATCGGTGAGCCAGGAGAATACGTTCAGCCGCGACGTCTCTGATCGTGACAAGTTAGTCGCCGAGATACAGGAACAGAGTGCCAGCGTAGCTCGATCACTGCAGAAGAACGGTCAGCGGGCACGCACCATCACGCTCAAGCTCCGCCGGCCAGATTTCTCAACCGTGACGCGCAGCCGGACCATCGACGGCGCAACGGACGACGCCGGCACTATCGCCAACATCGCTGTTGACCTGTTCGACAAGGAGTGGCATCGCGGTGAGCCGGTTCGGCTCATCGGGGTGCGGGCCGGCAATCTGGTGGATCAAGCGGTGGTACAACTCAGCCTGTTCGATCAGGCGGATAGGCGTCTAGGCCAGTTGGAGGATGCTGTCGCCGAGATTCGCGCCCGCTTCGGGGACGACGTGATTCATCGCGGGCCGGTGGATGGGTAGGGGGGTTCACAGCTCGACCGGAATGGGCCTGTTGACGACAATCTCGCTGGGAGTCACGGTGCAGGTGAAAGCATGTACCTCGACGCCGGCAACCTGGGCCTCTCGCAGCGTCTGAGCGAAGTCAGGGTCGGCCCTTTCGTGAGGTGCGAAACGCTGAGCGTCATCCCGCTGGATGACGAAGACCACGGCGGCTCGATGACCCTCGTTCACAGCAGCTATCAACTCCCGGAGGTGGCGTTGCCCACGCAACGTCGGTGCATCGGGGAAAAGCCCACACCCATCCTCTACCAGCGTGACTGATTTGACCTCCACGTAGCAGTGCTCGTCGTCCTTCTCCAGGCGGAAATCGAGCCGGCTTTCGCCGAACCGAACCTCCGGCTCGATGCACGCGTAACCGGCGAAGGCGTCGAGCTGGCCGGCCGCCCCGGCCTCGTGGAACAGCCGGCTGGGGAGCCGGGCGTCCATCGAAACCAGCTCATCGCCGAGGCGAACCATAACCAGGTCGTATTCCGTGACGCGATGGGCCGCCGGGACGTGAGCGAGGGTGACCGGTTGGTCTGGTATCAACAACTCATGCAGCCGGCCCGAATTCGGCACATGAGCTTTGGTGGGACGCCCGTTGACCAGGACCGTAGCTCGAAAGCGATTGTCGCGCTGGACAAATGTCCCTTCGACCAGCGGCCGATCAATCCTCATGGCTGCGCAGTGTGACGACGTCCCCGACTGCGATTTCGACAAGGGCTCCGTCGTCCCGTCGAAGAAACAGACTACCTTGCCCATTGACGCTTTCAGCGGTCCCTTCCATCGTTTCGTCCGGAAGCGTCACCCTCACGCGCTGGCCAATGGTGGTCAGACACTGTGACCACTCTTGGCTGGGCGACCGGCCGGCCGCCAGCGCCCGGTAACGCCGATCTGCGGCCTCCAAGATGGCCCGCACCAGCGCGAGTCGATCCACAGACCTGCCCAGGGCCACCATGAGGCTTGATGCTGTCGGCGGGATGCCGGCGACGCTTGCCGGGTCAAAGTTCACGTTCAGACCCAGGCCGACGACCGCGTATTCAAGCCTATCGCCGATCAGGCTGCTCTCTGTCAGAACCCCCCCGACTTTGAGATCGTTGATCAGAACGTCATTCGGCCATTTCAGAGCGGCCTCGAGGCCCGTGACCTCACCGATTCCGTCGATAGCGGCGAGAGAAATGATCATTGTTAGCAGGTTGGCATCGCCGGCTCTCAATCGAGGACGGAAGAGAAGGGACATAAGGATGCTGGAGCCGGCGGGGGCCTCCCAACTGCGTCCGTGCCGCCCGCGGCCGGCGGTCTGTTCATCGGTCAGGATCACAAGGCCCTCGGCGGCTTCCTTGGCCGCCATCGTCTTGGCAATCACGTTGGTGGATCCGACCGTCGGGTAGAAGAGGAC
>JBHIAO010000512.1:0-4216 GCA_046758565.1 Anaerolineae bacterium | reverse complement strand
TGATCCATGGCAAACGAGGCGCCCATCGTCAAGATGCGGAACATCAAGAAGAGCTTCGGTGCCGTCCGGGCTTTGCGGGGCGTCGATTTGGTGCTGCAGCACAATGAAGTGCTGGGCCTGGTCGGTGACAACGCGGCCGGCAAGTCCACCCTCATGAAAGTCCTCAGCGGGGCTTACATCCCCGACGAAGGGGACATCTTCATGGAAGGTCAAAAGGTGACTATCACGAAGCCCGAGGATTCCCGCCGGCTGGGCATCGAGATGGTGTACCAGGACTTTGCGCTGGCCAACAACCTGGACGTGGCAGCCAACGTTTTCCTGGGACGTGAAGCGGTGCGTTGGCGGCTCGGTCCGATCCGGGTGATGGACAAGCGGATGATGGAAGAACAGTCCCGCCAACTGATTGATCGCCTCAGGATTGACATCGACTCCGTGCGCCTGAAGGTGGACAACCTGTCCGGTGGTCAGCGACAGGCAGTGGCTATCGGCCGGGCCACGGCGTTTGATGCCAAGGTCATCATCATGGACGAGCCTACGGCTGCGCTTAGCGTGGCAGCCATCGGCCAGGTGCTGGACCTGATCAAACAACTAAAGGCACAGGGATGTTCCATTATCATCATCAGCCACCGCCTGGAGGACATCTACCAGGTGGGTGACCGCGTGCTGGTGCTACGGCATGGCCGCAAAGTGGCGGATCGGCCCGTCAGAGGAGATATCCACGACTTCCGCGAGGAAATCGTCGCCCACATGGTTGGTGCCCGGGATGATTTTGCTGAAGGTGTCATAGATCGAGCTGAGGAAGGGGGTGGTGTGCAATCACAGTAACGACATGCGACTGTCAGAGTCGCTGGCCAGCCAGGAGCCTTGCCCTGAGCTCTGTCGAAGGGAAAAATGCAAACTGGCGTAGGACGCGTTCAATGCGTTGGGCCCCAATCGGGCCCAAGAACTGACTGAACATTCTGAGGAGGAGTGTCATGAAGCGCCTGAGTTTGTTGCTTGCGATTGTGATTGTGGCGTTGCTGGCTGCCTGTGCACAGCCGACCGCACCCCCGGCTGCACCAAAAGAGGCCCCACCTGAGAAGGAGATCCGGGTCGTCGTCATCGGCAAGTCGGTGCATCCCTACTGGAGCAACGTGGAGAAGGGTGTGCGCGCGGCTGCCAAGGATTTGGGCCTGAAGGATGACCAGGCCATCTTCTTCGTGCCGCCCTCGGAGGATGTGGCTAAACAGATCGAGACGATGGAGACCTACATCGCCCAGGGTGTGACGGGCATCGCCGTGGCGCCGTCAGATCCCAATGCCCTGGAGCCGGTGATGAAGAAGGCGGCGGACGCCGGCATCTTCGTCACCACCCTGGACACACCTCCGGTGGAGGACTCTGTGTCTCTGGTGTACATCGGCACCGACAACTACTCCGCGGGTGGGATCGCCGGTGAGACAATGGCCGCCCTGCTGCCCGAAGGTGGCAAGGTGGGCATTGGCCGTGGTTCCGACACCGCCCTTAACGCCCTGCAGCGCACCGACGGCTTCCTGGATGCTGTCAAGGGCACAGCCATTGAGGGTCTGGAGCCGGTGAACGACAAAGAGGACGCCGCCCGCGCTCTGGGGTTGGCGAACTCCGTCATCTCAGCCAATCCGGACCTGGCGGGTGCCTTCGGAGTCTACGCCTACAACGGACCGGCCTGGGCCACAGCGATTAAGGAAGCTAACAAGGTTGGTGATATCAAGCTGGTGTGCTTCGACGCTACGACTGACATCATCAACGGCATCAAGGAAGGCGTCATTGATGCCACCGTGGCCCAGCGCGAGTTCGACATGGGCTATAAGAGTGTCCAAATCATCCACTTGATGGCAGAAAAAGGCGTCGACGCTGCTCTGGCCGAGATGGGCGCCGTCGAGGGTATCATCGACACCGGGGTGGACGTGATAACGGCGGCGACGTTGAAGGATTACGAAGCCGGGTTGGACGCCAAGGGTATCCCCCATGAGTGGGACACCGTGGGGTGGGAGCCGCCCGCGGCTCCGGCCGCCGTTCATCCGGCGCTGGAGGATGGCAAGCTGACCATCGCTTGGATCCCGAAGGCACTCAACAACCCGGTGTTCGAGCTAGGCAAGGTGGGCGCCGAGACCAAGGCGGCCGAGCTGACCAAGCAGGGTCCCTACGAGGTGGAGATCCTGTACACTGGCTCGGTGGCGTCGGACATGGCGGAGCAGGCGCGGGTGATGGCGGATGCGGTCACGGCCGGCGTGGATGCCATTGGCGTGTCGTGCAACGACCCGACCGGCTGTGTCGATGCGATCAACGACGCCATCAACCAGGGGATTCCGGTGATGACCTGGGACTCTGACTCGCCTGACAGCGACCGCTTCACGTACCTCGGGGTGGACAACTACGAGGGCGGCAAAGCAGCGGCCGATCTGCTGGTCAAGTACATGGGCGAGGAAGGCAAGGTGGCCTTACTGACCGGCGTGCCGGGTGCCTTCAACCTGGAGGAGCGCATCCGCGGCTTCAAGGATGGGGTGGCGGACTACCCTGGGATCGAGATCGTGACCACGGTAGCCTGCAACGACGACATCAACCTGGGCGTGCAGCTGGTGGAGGAGACGATGCAGGCCTATCCGGACCTGGATGGCTGGTTCTTCGTCGGCCTGTGGCCGCTGTTCGCCGACCGTGGCTCGATGCCGTTGTGGGAGGAGGCCTCCCTGGCGGGCATGACCAACGTGGTCTTCGACACGCTGCCGGTCGAACTGGAGTTCGTGAAGGACGGCTACATCCAAGGTCTGGTCGGCCAGAAGTACTGGGGCTGGGGCTACGACACCGTGCAGATGATCTACGACAGCATCGTCAACGGCCAGCAGTTCGAGAGCTTCACCAACTCCGGCATGGACCTGGTGGACAAGTGCAACGTGGACGTGATGGCCGAGATGTGGGCCACCAACGACTTCACCAAGGAACTGCCCCCGCTGTGCGACTAGTGTTGGGTCAGCGTCCAACGCTTGACAGGTCTGCACTGAGCTGTCGAAGTGCTCGAAGGGCAGAGGCCGGTTGCGTAGTAGAGCTTTCGGAGCTCTGTTCTCCGGCTAAGGTCGCTACACTAACGCAGTCTGGCCACACCTAACCGGCAGGAGGGATGCGATCGCATCCCTCCTGTCACAAATCCTCGCGGAGAGTAGGATGCCATGAGCGAACAGACCATCACATCGGCCCCTGGAGTGAGAAGACCTGCCGGCATTCGTCAGCGCCGAGGGTTGGCCGCCGTTCTGGCACGCCAGGAAATAGGACTGATCGTCGTTCTCCTATTGCTGGGCGGCTTTCTCGCCTTACGCACGGACACGTTCCTGACGACGCGCAACATTTTCAACGTATTGCTCTTCTTCTCCTGGATTGCCATCAGCGCCTTCGGCCAGACCATGGTGATCCTGACCGGCGGCATCGACCTCTCCGTGGGCTCCACCATGGCGCTGACCGGCTTTGCCGCTGCCTGGCTGCTGACGAATCTGACCGATGCCCTGCCGCTCGGCGTGCTGGTGACGCTGGCCATAGCTGGCGGCCTCGTGACTGGCGTCCTGGTTGGGCTCGCCAACGGGCTGCTCATCACTCGCTTCAGGCTTCCCCCCTTCATTGCAACGCTGGGCACGCTCAGCATCGCGCGTGGCATCACCTTCGGCGTAACCGGCGGCTGGCCCGTGCGCAACTTGCCCAAGAGCTTCAACCAAATCGGCCAGTCCAACGTGCCCCTCGGGTCCTGGGAAGTCCCTCTGCCTGTTCTCATCATGCTGGCAATGGCCGTGCTGACAGCGATTTTCCTCAGCGAGACGGTGACAGGACGTCACATCTACGCTGTGGGCGGCAATGAGGAGGCGGCGCGCGTCTCCGGCGCCAGCCCGGCGCGTATCAAGATGTTGGTGTACCTCAGTTGCGGCGTTCTAACAGGGCTGGCCGGTTTGATCATGACCGCTCGGTTAGGCGTGGCCGCACCCGATGCCGCCCGCGGCTACGAGCTAGACATTATCGCTGCGGCCGTGATCGGCGGCACCAGTCTGTTTGGGGGCGAGGGCACCATCCTGGGTACGCTGATCGGCGCTGCCATCATGCAGGTGCTGCGCAATGGTCTGGTTCTCATGGGCTTCCCCGCCTACTGGCAGCCGGCCGCCATCGGTGCCGTCATTATCCTGGCTGTCATGCTCGATCAGTGGCGCAAGCGAGAAACGTAAAA
>JBHIAO010000511.1:0-4221 GCA_046758565.1 Anaerolineae bacterium | reverse complement strand
CTGATGGCGATGCCCAGGCTGCCCGGCGAGTCGGGGTCCTGCTCCAGGATCTGCCGGCCGGCGTTGGTCTCTTCGCTGGGGCTGGGTGTCACCGTGGCCCCCCAGGCGTGCATCATGCTCTTGCGGTAAGGCTTCTGCTCGTAACTGATGCGCACCATGTAGACCTTGCACTCCAGGTCGAAGAGGTTGCATCCGAAGGACAGGGCACTACCCCATTGGCCGGCCCCGGTCTCCGTCGCCAACCGCTTGATGCCCTCCTGCTTGTTGTAGTAGGCCTGGGCGACGGCGGTGTTCGGTTTGTGGCTTCCAGCAGCACTTACGCCTTCCCACTTGTAGTAGATCCGGGCCGGCGTTCCCAGCGCCTCCTCCAGTCGTTTGGCGCGCATCAGTGGGCTCGGCCGCCAGAGCTTGTAGACCTCCCGCACCGGCTCTGGGATTTCGATGTACTGCTCCTGACTAACCTCTTGAATGATCAGCGACATGGGAAAGATGGGCGCCAGGTCATCCGGGCCGATGGGTTGAAGCGTTCCCGGATGAATTACCGGCGGCAGCGGCTCGGGTAGGTCTGGCTGGATGTTGTACCAATGAGTGGGCAGCTCATTCTCGCTCAACATGATCTTTGTGTCTGACATTTTCTTACCTCCTGTTGGAAATTGCGAACGAATGGGTGGATAGTACCTTGTCTTAAGCCGACTGACGCCTCCTACTGACCCCTCCTTTCGTTTCCTCTTGAACACCCTACTTTATTCACCGTCTGCTGGCGGGTGCTCCCCCGCGCCGTGAAGTATCCGTCTCAGATTGACCAATTCGGGACGATTCAGTTGCAACGCTTCGACAGTTGCCCGGCCGGTAGCGGTACGTCCGATGATGTGCGTGAAGTCGTCGCTCCAGGCAAAATGTCGAGACCATTTCTGCCGGCGGGGATGGAACAAGGGCACTCGCCGTCCGGTTTCTGGATCGTGAGCGTGCGTCTTGGTGTACTTGTGGCTGTTGCACCCGAGGCAGGACAGGGCCAGATTGTCCATTACTGTTTGTCCACCTGCATGCCGGGGAATAATGTGCTCCACTGCGAAGGACTGGGTAGCAACGCGAGCCTGACTGCGGCAGTATTCGCAACAGCCTCGTGCACGCTCAAACACTGCTCGTCGTTGAGCAGCCGTTGCTCGCTGCTCAGGCACTCTCTGATCCGTCCAATCCCAGGTCCTGCATCAGCTTGGACACTGTCGTACCTCGTTTCTTCGCCAGCTCAACTAGTGCCTGGGCACGAGCAATATCCTGACGCTCGACCTGCTGGACGAAGGCCAGCAGGTCCGCGTGCTCCATTGGCGTCAACGTTCCTTCGCGGCTCTTCTCCCTCAGAACATCAAGCCGGTGCTGGGCTTCTGGTGACAGCCGGCCACTAATGACACTCAGTAATGCCTGTTCCTCCTCGTCTACCAGCAAGGGGATGCCTCGACGCGCCTGGATCACAATGACTCGCCGCGTAAACTCGGTCAACTCGTCGGATGACAATTTCTCAACAGCATGAATCAGATCCTCAATAGTCAATTCAGCAGGTACATGAACGACAGGCATCTTTGAGACCTCCTTACCCTTCACCGTCAATCCTCAACAGTCGGGCTGCATTGCCCCCCAGAATCTTCTCCTTCGTCTCCTCGCGCAGCCGCAACTCCTTGATAGCCTGGATATTGTCTCCAATGGGCGGCGCACCGGGCCAGTCGGACCCGAAAATGACCTTATCCGCCAGGCGCTCCAGGTCCGGAAAGTAGCGCAGCAGGTTTTGGGGCGGGAGTCCTGAGATCTCCATGTAGACATTTTCGTGCAGACGAGCCAGGAAGAAGGCTTCGTCGTACCACAATCCCCGCCCGCTGTGAGCCATGACGATAGTCAGTTCAGGGAAGTCCACTGCTACGTCATCCAGGTCCAGCGGATTGGCGTGGCGAAGGCGAAAACCCCGGAAGATGGACGATCCGGTGTGGACCAGGACAGGGATGTTTAGTTCGACCGCTTTGGCGTAGAGCGGGTAGACGAGGGCCTCGTTAGCACTGAAACCCTGATAGCCCGGCATAAGCTTGAGCCCCCGAAACCCAAGCTCCCGAACGCAACCTTGCAGCGCTTGGGCCGGCCTCGCCTCCAGGAACGGATTGATTGAGCAGAAAGGGATCAGCCGCTCCTGATCCGCACAGAATTCGGCAACCCACTCATTGCTCACCGTCCCGGTGGTTTTGGGATTCTCTTCAGCCAGACAGACGGCGTAGTCCACTCCCGACTCGTCCAGGTAGCTCACCAGACCTGTCGGTCTCAGTACCTGGTCCGCGATTTCACGTGCGTCATCCCCCTGAAACTGGTCGTACAGCTCCTGGACCCAGGGATGGTACCGGTCGTAGTGCCCCGGATGGAGATGAAAGTCGATGACGGGCGTCTTTGATGGATTCACCCCGACGGAGTTATCTGCCGGCGCCATAACACCCTGGGAGTTGAGTCCTCACTTCAGGACCACCTGGAGGATGGCCATGATCATATTATCACAACTATGGCTGCCAAAACCCAATTCCGCATGCGGACATTCTGTTCATCGATCTTTGTCCCCAGCCCCTCAAAGCGACGATCAATGGTCTCAAAACGCCGGTCAACGGTCTCAAAGTGGCGGTTTATTTCTCCGCGTAGCTCCGTGAAGCGGCGGTTTATCTCCCCACGCAGTGCTTGACGATCCTCCTTGGCCTCCGTGAAGCGGCGGTCTATCTCGTCACGTAGTGCCTGGCGATCCTCTCTGGCCTCCGTGAAGCGCCGGTCCATCTCCCTCTGCAGCTCCATGATACGTTGGCCGTTGCGCTCAATGCCCTCTTCCAGCCGTTGGGTCTGGCTGGTAATGTAACGATCGTAGTACAGGGGCATGGGTTGCTCAGCCGCCTCTGCGATCAGTCGCTCACGGATCTCCGCCAGCAATGGCTCCCGTAGCCGCTCGTACACCGTATCCTGGACGGCTTTGAGGGTCTCTTCGTCAATGGACATTGGTTGATCGCCTTCTGTCTGTGCTGCCATCCTTTGTCTCCGGCCCGATGGGTGCTCGCCCTTCACCTGGCCACCTTCGAATCAATGCGATTGTACCACAGCCCAGGTGACGGGTCAAAAGTCTGTCCTTCGTCGCCCCATCACGGAACCACCACGGCCCGAATGGCCTGGCCGGCCCGCAGCACATCGAACGCCAGGTTGATCTCATCCAGGGTGAACTTGTGAGTCACCAGTTCGGTCACCTTGATCTGCCCCTGCCGGGCCATCTCGATGACGCGCGGGTAGTCCACGGGCCGGCAGCCCAGCGACCCCACGACCTCCATTTCCCGATACATCACCCGGCCCGCGTTCAGGGACATGGCTTCGGGGCTGTAGCCGACCAAGACCAACCGGCCACCCGTCCGCAGGCAGGCGAAGGCTTGCTCCTGGGTAGCGGCCTTGCCGATAGCCTCGAAGGCGATGTCAGCGCCGCCGCCGGTGATGCGGCGCACCTCCTTGTCCAGGCGCTCCACCTGCCGCGGGCTCAGAGTCGCTGTAGCCCCCAGGCGTTCGGCCCAGGTCAACTTATTGTCCACAATATCCACAGCGATCACCCGGGCTCCCAATGCCGCCGCCATCTGCACCACGTTGAGCCCGATACCGCCACAGCCCAGTACCACCACCCAATCGCCCGGCACGACGCGACCGCGGTTGACGACGGCGTGGTAGGGCGTGGTGATCGCGTCGGCGATGATGGAGCCCTCCACCAACGGAATCTCCTCGGGTAGGTGGAACGTGTCCTTGGCCGGCGCCACCACGTATTCGGCGTAACCGCCGTCCACGTTGTTGCCAAACATCGCCATGTGGTGGCAGATGTTCTCTCGGCCGGTACGACACATGACACACTGACCACAGGTGAGCACGGCTGGCAACAGCACCCGGTCGCCCTCCTGAAAGCCCGCCGCGTCTGGGCCCAGGGCCACCACCGTGCCGGCGATCTCATGCCCCAAGATGAGTGGCGGCTTCTTGAAAGTCGGCGTCCCGTGGTCGATGTAGTGCAGATCGGTGTGGCACAGCCCACAGGCAGCCACCTTGATCAGGATCTCCCCCGAACCTTGGGGGGGTGTTGGCACTTCTTCGATGCTCAGAGGTTGGTTAGAACCGTGAAAGATTGCAGCTTTCATCACAAACTCCTTTGGCCACAGCTGGGTATTGGGTATTGGGTATTGG
>JBHIAO010000510.1:0-4222 GCA_046758565.1 Anaerolineae bacterium | reverse complement strand
GTCGAGTTTCGTCTGGGAGAGATCGAGCATCTGCCGGTGGCCGACGAGACGGTGGACGTGGTCATCTCTAACTGTGTCATCAACCTGTCTCCCGACAAGCCCCAGGTCTTCCGTGAGGCCTACCGCGTCCTGCGGCCTGGTGGCCGGCTGGCCGTGAGTGACATTGTGACGCGCATCGAGTTGCCCGCAGAGGTGAAGCAGAACCTCAGTTCATGGGCGAGCTGCGTCGCCGGCGCCTGGCTAGACAAAGACTATGTGGCAGCCATCGAAGAGGCCGGCTTTGTGGACGTGCAGATCGGGGCCAAGGAGCTGCACGAGGGCATTATCGCCGACGGTGTTAGCCAACTCGGCCTGGAGGTTGATCCCACGGTAGCTCAGAGCATCGTATACAGCGCCCGCGTGACGGCCGTGAAGCCGCATTGACGTTACGTTTTGTACAAGGAGGACAAACGAAACGACTGGCGAACGAAGTACTACTCAGGAAGCACCCGGTACTCCTTTCGAGGGCACGCCCTTTGCCGCGATGATGTCCCAGATGATGGGCCAGCGAGGCGTGGACTGTGGTTGCGCTGAGATTGATGTCTCAGGTGATGAGTCAGATGATGGCAATGTGCGGCGGAGTGCAGGTGCCGGACAAAGCAGATGAAGGCGCCAAGGAAAAGGCCCAAGTAGTGTGATGTAGAGATGATCGCTGGCCGTGGTACAGCCGGAGAGGATGAACTCGGCCAGGCCGGTCAGTGTCGAGACATAGATCGCCTCCGAGGTGAGGCCGACCCAGATGGGATAGAGCGCCTTCAGCCAGTCGAATAGCTCAGAATCCTGGCCGGCGGGGATGACGCGGGTCAGTCCCTGGTAGAGGTGGTGGTGCGTGTTGATCAGGCCTGGCAACACGATATGGCCGGCCAGATCAAGGACGGTATCCGCTGTCGTCGGCAACTCGGCCGTGGGGCCGACCTGCTCAATCACACCGTCCCGAGCAAACAGGCCTCCATGCGGGTTATCTTCTCCTCTTTCGACGACGACGTACTCTCTTCCCACAGCAACTCTTGTACTTCTTACCACTTCCACACGGACAGGGTTCGTTCCTACCCACCTTTTTGGAAGGACGTACCCTCCCAGGTTGCCCGTCATCTACTGTCTCCTTAAACATCCGGTAGTGCCTCTTGATCCTCGCTACGTACCTCTCGTCCTGAAGAATGTATTTGACTTTTTCCAAAAGCACAGGGGCAAGCTCAGACTGGGGACTACCCAGGTTTAGCACAGGCCCCTGCAGTTCGGGGATAATCCTTGGATCATCCTCCCCAAACCACTTGACGTAGTATTCCCGGTTCTCCCAACCATATGCGATGACGGCGACTACCTCCCGCTCTTGCCACGAATAGACGTTGAAGAACACCCGCCGGCAATCGCAGTTGCGCTCATTGCAGTAGGCTTCGACGAGCCCATATTCGCCGTCAGAAAGATCGGGGTCGTTCAGTGCAATGATTGTGCGGGTCTCTTTATCGGCGATCTCCGGAAAACGCTCATAGAATGGTTCGAATGGCATCAGCTATCACTCCTGACAAACTCGCAATTGTGTGATCAATAGGGCGGCTGTGCCGGCCCTGTGTAGCCGCACATGCCGACTCTGGGCGAGTTGACGATCGGGAAGGGTTCGCCGTAGTTATGGTGCGGGTGTGTCTCGGCGTGTTCGTCGCACAGCGCACCCCACGTGTTCTCTTCGTACAGGCACTCCATACACAGCCACGAGGCCGGCTGGCCACACTCGATACAGTTGGCTTCTGGTTGCAGATTGCGCGCCATGAGCGCAATCGGGTGTTTCGACGTGGGTGCACCTGTTCTGACGTCGACGACCTTGATCAGGGTTTCGGATGACGTGCCAAAATCATAGATGTGGGTCAGCTCGACGTCAGGGCGGAATACTTGATCTGCGCGCCGGCGCTTGGCGATTTCGCGACCCGACCACCCGCCAATCGAGAATTGGCTCAAATGGCCGCAGCACTCCAACCAGATGGCTCGCAGATAGTCATCCAGCTTTTTCAGGGTAGCCGGGCCGCGCATTTCCAGATCCAGCCAGAAATCGGGGACGTAGTTATCCTGGGCACGCAGGTGATAGAGGGTTTCCGTTGCGTTTGATTTCGCGTTGGCGGAGGCAATGACTTCCTTACGACGTGCGCAAGTTCGTAGGTGCCGTGTCATGCCGCCTTTCGCATACTCCTTACCGCAATACGTGCAGGTTCCGCGTGATTGTTTCCTAGCAGCCATTTTGCTTCACCTCGTTTCGCTATGATCGCAGTTCACACTATAGGTTCGTCCAGACGTTCAGAGACCTTCAGCAGATGCTCCCACTGATGTTCCAGCATGCGGCGCAGGGCCCGGCGAGCTGTCCAGGTCACCTGGCCGTGGGGGACGGACTGCCGGCGTTCCTCATCGGTCATGGCCTCCAGACGCGCATCGGCAATCTGCCGCAGGCGCGTCAGGGTGGCCGGCAGCTCATCCGGGCTTTCTCGTACAGCTCGGAGGGCTTCGGACAGGCCGTCTACCTTGCCTACCTGGTAGCGCAGGTGACCCCCTGCGATTCGGCGACGTGCTCCAGAATGCCATAGATCGAGCGGCCCCTACCTTCTGGCTCGGCCAGCAGTTGCTCGCGCGGTAGGTCGCAGATCAATTGTAGCATATCGGCCTGCAGCCAGGCCAGGCGCCGGAGATAGAGGTCCAGATCTTCAGCGCCCAGGGGTTGAAAGTCGGGACTGAAGCCGGGAGTCGGATCGCCGTTACCCAGCCACGCGCCTTCCATTACGTGCTCGGTAACAACAGTGGTGAAAGCATCCTCCGGCCGGGCCGCTTCGCCATGTCGCTGCAAGAAGCGCAGGTACGCCCGGATCGCGCCAGGCGTGGCCTCCAGCGCCGCTTCCGTGGTCGGCCCCCGGGCAATACACCCCAGCAGCTCCAGCACGTGGACCATCGTCTTGCGCCGGCGCGGGCCGGACTCGAGGTATAGGGCATATTCCATGAAGCGAACGTCGCTCATTTTTACTCGGGTAATTGTGACATACCAAGTGAGACCGCCCGGAAGATACTATAGCACATTACATGACTTCGTCAACAGGTGGTGGCGTCGGCGCTTCGTCCGGTCCCCTGCTCATTTCGGCACGTGCCGGCCTCACAGCCCCTCCACCGCACATGGTGTGGCGCTTCTCTAGCCTTCGAATAGGCGCCGGAGGATCAGGAAAACCGCCAAGGCGATCAGGCTTATGGGCCAGACGCGGTCGATAAGGGTCGGGGTGTACGAATCTGCGAGCTCGTCCAGCATTTCACGCAGTTGCGCTTCGGGCAGCCAGTATCCGCGCAGCATGACGCCGGCAAGCGGGCCGGCGAGCGCCACGTCTTCCAGCGGATTCTCCTCCACCAGGATCAGGTCGGCGCGCTGGCCCACGGTCACGGTGCCAAATTCGTCCAGTTTGCCCAGGGCCTCGGCGGCGTTGCGCGTGCTGGCCTCGATGGCTTCGTAAGGCGTAAACCCAGCCTGCACCAGATACGCCAGCTCATCGTGGAGTGAAAATCCCGGAACCAGATATGGGTTATCTGTGTCCGTGCCGAGGATGACTTGAGCGCCGGCATCGTGTAACGCTTTTGTCATCCGGGCATAAATCCCCTCGATGCGGGCCGGATAGTCGCTGCCTTCATAGGTGATATTCCCCCTGCTTCCTCGCAAGAAGAGCTTCCAAAGGACCCGCATGCGCGGCGAGACGTATTCCATTTACCCACAATCAAAACGATCTTGCCTTTCACCGCTGCCTGCTCGATAAGCTCATGCGCACGCGCGGCGTCGGACGGCGGCATCCGCGCCGCGATAACAGGCATGATCTTGCCCTGCGCCAGCAGACCGAATATCTCGGTCAGGTCCTCGTAGAACCAGTCCGCCCGCTTCTTGCGCCAGGAGCCGATGGAGTAGAGCGTCGCCGAGCGGCCATTGGGCAGGATGTTCCACAGTTGCAGCCGTATGAACCCAAGCACAACGTCGGCCCTGCCGGCCCTGCCCATGGCCGCGTTGTAGAAGCCATACGCGACCAACGTACCGCCCGCCCGGAGCACGGTAAATGACCGCTTGAAGTTATCCGCACCAATCGGGTCAAAGGCCGCGTCAACGCCGTCGCCTGTCAGCTCCCGGATGCGCTGGACGAAGTCCTCGCTCCTGTAGTCGATGGGAGTTGCACCCAGG
>JBHIAO010000509.1:0-4237 GCA_046758565.1 Anaerolineae bacterium | reverse complement strand
GGCTGATCTTCAAGATCTCGATGCACCCGGATCCGGAGTGGAGGGTATTGGATACGTTCGATAACCTCTCCGCGCGATACCAGTCGCGCCACACATATGATGAAGTGCGCGGCTGGTTCGAGGAAGGGGGATTGAAGGAAATAGTGCTGTTGCCGAACCAAATCGGGGTCCGCGGGCAGCGGTAGCTTTATAAGGCGACGGGTATGTGCGGAATATTTGGACTAATCGAAACGAGACGGTTCAGCTTAGGGCTTGAGAGGCTGGTGGCGGCAACACATACCCTTAATCATCGCGGTCCGGACGACTGGGGAGTCGTCGCCATGCTTCCGAGGGATTGCTGCTGGCGAGAATTATCAGATCGTCATGAGCAGCGGGTGAAGATCCTTCCTTGTTCGTCCGGTTTGTCAGTGGTATTGGGCCATAGACGGCTTAGCATCATCGATCTGAGTGCAGCGGGCCGCCAGCCAATGACCGATCAGAAGTCCGGCACATGGGTGACTTATAACGGTGAGGTATATAACTTTAGAGAGATTCGGGATGAGCTTGCCGCTCAAGGGGTCGAGTTTCTCACTAAAACGGATACTGAGGTAGTTTTGCATGCATATCGCGTCTGGGGTCCAAGGTGTGTGGATAGATTCCATGGAATGTTTGCATTTGGCATGTGGAATCCTGCGGGCCAGAGGCTTATCCTGGCCAGGGACCGGCTAGGCAAGAAGCCGCTATTCTACTACCATGATAATAATTGCTTCGCGTTTGCTTCCGAGCTGAAAGCCCTGCTTGCAGTGCCGGGTGTCGGAAGGCGGATTAACCCGCTGGCGATTCATGATTACTTAACATTCGGGTATGTCCCGGGAGAGCAGACCATCTTGCAGGACGTCTGGAAGGTCCCCCCTGGGCATCTTCTGATCTGGGAAGACTGCAAGATCCGGAAGGAGAAATATTGGGATCCTGAAGCCAGCTTTGTGGGTATCAGAAATTTTGCGGTGACGGAAAAGGTCTGGTATGAGGAAACTCGCCATCGATTGGCAGAGTGTGTGAAAGCGCGCCTAGTGAGCGACGTCCCCATGGGAGCGTTCCTGAGCGGAGGCATCGACTCCAGCGCCATCGTCGGGTTCATGGCCGCGTACATGGGGCACGGTGTGAAGACCTTCTCCATTGGGTTCCGTGAGAGCTCCTTTAATGAGCTGCAGTACGCGCGCGTCGTTGCTCGACATTTTCATACGGACCATCACGAGTATATCGTGGATCCTCGGGCAGCCGATCTTCTTCCTGATCTGGTGTGGTACTTCGATGAACCGTTTGCTGATGCCTCCATGCTGCCAACCTACCTGTTAGCGCAGCTGGCGCGTGAACATGTTAAGGTGGCGCTAACGGGGGACGGCGGGGACGAGTCCTTTGCGGGATACGAGTCGTATCTCGCGGAGCAGTACGTGGACCTGTATTCCCGGACCCCATGGGTCCTGCGGGGAGCCATCGAATTCCTGCTGGCTCGCGCGCCGGAGTCTAGCGCCCGAACGGCAACCCTGCGGCGCGCCAAGCGCTTTGTGGAGAAGGCTGCGCTGCCAGCGGATCGTCGGGAATGGCGGTTGATCTTTTCCAACGAGGTGAAGAGTGCGCTCTACTCCCCTGCGATGCGGGAGGCGGTGAGCGGGGCGGACTCCCTGGAACGGCGCGTCCAGGCATTCAAGATTGCCCGCCATCGCGATTGGGTGACGAGACTCCAGTTGTGGGATTTTCAGGTCTACCTGCCGGATGACCTCATGGTGAAGACCGATCGGGCCACAATGGCCCACGGTCTTGAGGCTCGCTGTCCCTTCCTTGACCATACGTTGATCGAGCGATGCGCTGGAATGCCGCCAGAACTGAAGGTCCGGGGCTGGCAGACCAAGTACGTCCTCAGAGAGGCACTGAGGGGATTCATCCCGAACGAGATTCTGGCCCGCCGCAAGCAGGGCTTCGCCGTACCTGTGAATGCGTGGTTCCGGAGTGAGCTGCGGGAAATGGTTGCGGATGTCCTCTTATCTCCCACCAGCCTAGCTAGGGGTTATTTTCGGCGGGACGCGGTGGAGGGGTTGTTCCGGGAGCATACACACGGGACGACAGACCATGGGCACAAACTCTGGGCCCTTGTCAATCTGGAGCTCTGGCACAGGCGGTTCGTGGACGCGCCGGTCGTTTCCCCGGCGATGGCCACATCCCCGGCCGCCACGGACGATCCGGTGTCCCGATGAGGAGGCATATCCGGATCCTGCAGGTGATTTCCGCGTTTAATAACGATGCACCTTCGCAGGGGGCAGCCGCCCTGGGGAAGTATCTGGATCCCTCGGAGTTTCACGTGACTGCCGTCAGTCTTCGGGCGATGAATGGACCGCCTTCCACCACGGTGGCTGAGCTCGCTCGGGCCAGAATCGAACACGTCTCCATGGGGATGCGGGGGTTCCATGATCTCCGTGTTCTTCCTCGCCTGGTACGGTTCATGAGGCAGGAGCGGCCCGACATCGTCCATACCCACTCGTTTCGGGCGGACCTCTGGGCAGGGCTTGCATCAAAGATTGCGGGAACTTCCATATTTGTCACCAGCGTCCGGAACCAGGAGTGGGACTGTTTCCGCACTGAGCTCTCGGCCCATATAGCCCGCTTGGCGATGGCCGGGAGTAGGATAGCAACCTCTATGGCTGATGTCCTGATCGCGGTCTCCGAGGGGGTCCGTGACCACTTTGTGATGGTCCAGGGGATTCCGCCAGCCAAGGTACGGGTCATCCTCAACGGAGTTGACCTGGAGCGCCTGTACCGCCCCGAGTCCCGGCCACCGACCGTCCGCAAGGAGCTGGATATCAAACCCGACGATATCCTGGTGGGCACCCTCGCGTCATTTAAACCCCGCAAAGGGCTGTCCTACCTGGTGCATGCGGCAGGAGAGGTCCTCTCCCGCCAGCGGCGTGTGCATTTTATTCTTGCCGGGGACGGGCCGGAACGTGGTCGTATCGAGGAGGAAGTCCAACAGCGAGGTCTCGCCAAGCACGTGCACCTGTTAGGCTACCGGCATGACGCCGTCACGCTGCTCAACGCACTGGACCTCTATGTCCTGCCATCCCTTTTTGAGGGGCTTCCCCGCTCCGTCCTGGAGGCGATGGCTCTTGCCAAACCGGTGGTGGTTACGAATATCGGCGGGAGCCGTGAGGTGGTGGAAGATAGCATCTCTGGGCTGATCGTCCCGCCCAGGGATCCCCAGAGCCTTGCCGAGGCGATCTCCACTCTTGTGGAGTCGCCTACCTTACGGAAGAGCATGGGGGAGGCGGGCCGGTGTGCGGTGGAGGAGCGCTTCAATGCACGGGTGAACGCCCGAGCTCACCGAGAGCTGTATCGTGAGCTGCTGGCGGCAAAGCAGAACCTTTGAGGATCGGGATGCGGTGCGCGGTCATTGGGATCGGCGGAACGGGCGATTTGGGACAGGCTGTCTCCCAGACAATGTTCTGAAGTCAATGGATGGGGATTAGAGCATGAAACCGGTCGCGCTTGCTTTGGTGGCTCCACTCATAGGGACATTAGGGCAGTTGCTGCTCAAGATTGGTATGCGCCAAGTAGGGCCAGTCAGCCGTTCAGATCTTAGCAAACCTGTTTCCCTTCTCCTGGCGGTTTTCGGAAATCCTTTGATCCTAATAGCTATCTCCCTTTACATAGGTGGCTTTTTGATATGGTTGATTGTCCTGTCAAGGCTTGATCTCAGTTACGCGTATCCATTTCTGGCCCTGGCGTATGTACTGGTACCCGTACTATCTTGGTTGATCCTAGGTGAAAATATTCCAGCGATGAGATGGGTGGGAATAGCGGTAATCTGTATAGGTCTTGTCCTTGTCGGATGGGTTGGGTAGCAAGCCATGGGTTCCAGATCTAGGTGATTTAACGGATGGGCTTAAGAGTGTAATGGAGCGAATATTTGTTGCGAAGCTGGACGAGCGCCGTCCCGAAGATTGCGTGTTGGACGGTTTGCGATGGATAGGTTATAATTCTATGATTAGGCCTGGCGTTCGAACGATTGGCATGGCCAGGACTCGAGTCTGTATAGCACCGCTTTCCACTTGCGCGGTCACTGATGCGCTCGCCTGGATCGGTTGGGAGCGAATGATCCCATAAATAAGCTGGCCAACCGAATCCAAAACAAGTTTACTGGTATACACTGGTGCACAGCATGAGAATTCTCACGGTCGTGGGTATTCGTCCGGACTTCATCCGGATG
>JBHIAO010000508.1:0-4240 GCA_046758565.1 Anaerolineae bacterium | reverse complement strand
CTGTTCCCCTTCCTCGTCGGCCGCGCAGCCAAAGAGGCCGGCGGTGATTAGTAGAGCCAGGGTCGTCAGCGTGATCAGTCGAATGCGGGTCATGTGCGTGTTCTCCAGAATAGTGGGTGCCGGGGTCCTCCCCTCGCGGTTGGGGCGTGGACGCGGGGAAGGCCGGCTGTCGAACAAGGGATTTCGTCATCGTCCTCACAACGCTCCAGGCAATGGGGTTGTTCCAGCCGTATCGCGAGATGGCATCTCGCGCTACGGCTGTTTTCATACTAGCGTGAAACGACGTCCTGAGCTGACGAAGTGCAGCATTGAGACCGTACCGAGGGGTGCGGGTTAAGGGTCATCCGGGTCGCGTGACATAGGCCCCACATCCCTCGATACGCTGCTTCACTTCGTTCGCAGCCACTCGAGATGCTCCCTGAGGTACCCAGTGAGCGGTTACCCCTCACCGATAAGTGTAAGCCGGCGAACCCGCGCTGTCAACCTCCGGACATCGGATCAGTTGCACGTGCCGGACCTACGGACACCAGCCGGCCTCCTGCCGAGGCACGTCGAAGTTGCCGGCCAGGTCGGTACGGACGTAGGCGTCAATGTACACGCACGGAGCGTTCGATGAATGAAAGGTCCCGGTGAAGTCCAAAATGCGAGCCCGCCGGCCTGGTCTTATCGTGTCTTCAAGCGGGTTTCGATTGAAGGTGCCGGAGGCATCCCCGCTGAAGGTCAGAGTGATGGTCCCCACATTCATGGTGCCTTCGTCCGACGGATTGGTCAGATCGATCCAGAATTCCACGCTGGCTTCGCCGGTGTGGGAATTCCATCGCACCTCCCCGTCCGCATTAACGCGAACTGGCACCGGCGTCACTCGATAGGACCATTCCACGGTCCGGCTGAGATTGCCCCTGGCATCGGTAGCACGGAACTTAATCTCAGCGTTGGCCGGCCGGTTGACGCGCACCCAGAAATTAAAATCGAAATCGGCGCCCGCCCCGGAGACATCGAAGTCCCAGGTACGCTCGTGACGCCCGTCCAGGTAGAGCTGCATGGTGAGGGTGGTGACGTCGGCGTCCGGGTCAGAGACGTGTACAGTGCCCTCGCCCCGCGTGCCGGCCTCGACGCTTCTCGGGAAGTCGATGTTGCGCACGTCAGGCGGGGTATTGGCCGGCGTACGGGTGGGCGTTGGGGTCAGCGTACGAGTGGGCGTGGTAGTTGGCGTGGCAGTGCGCGTCGACGTCGGTGTGCGGGTGGCGGTAGACGTCGCCGTTGCGGTACGGGTGGGCGTCCGGGTGGGCGTCCGGGTGGGCGTGGCTGTGTAGATAGGCGTTGCGGTGGGCGTCGGGGTAGGCGCATAGATCTCGATCTCCTGCGTCAGGATGTTGCTCTCATTGCCGGCATTGTCCTGCGCCACCAGGGAGAGCTGGCCCAGGCCGGCGGTATTCACAGCCGGGAAGGCCAGATCCACGCCGAAACCACAGCTACCCCCGTAGCAGACCCCTTTCAGCCGGTATTCGCTCTGAGACTCCAGGGCGCCGTCCATGCGGAGGGTGCCGACCACGTCGGCGAGGTCGCCGTTGCCATCGCTAACATCGGCTGAGACCATGAAGTCCTCGCCAACCTGTCGCCTGGCCGGCGCGTCCAGGTTCCTGAGTGCCGGCGGCGGACCCAGGGCCGCGCCGTCGGCCACCACCATGACGTTTCTGAGCATGACGTTGCTGTAGCGCCCCTCGGTGTCCACAGCATCCGTCATGACGAGCAAAGTGCCGGTCGCATCGGGCACGGTGTACTCTGCCCGCACGGTGAGGGTCCCGTCCGGGAGCTCCACCAGTTGGCCGGCGCCGAAGTCCTGCCGGTAGAAGAAGACCCCCTCGGTGATGTAGCGGATACCGACCCGCACGGCGCTGACGGGGTCCCAGCCGGGCCGGACCTCCACCACGAAGTCGCGGGTTGCGCCCGGAACGGCCAGGGATGCAGTGCGCAGGTCGGTGATGACCGGCCCGCCGGGGGTGAAGCTGGATCGGACTTCGAAGGTCCAGTCCAGGGTGGCGGTGGCGCCGGCGGCATCCTGAACCACCAGGACGCGCCGGTAAGTGCCGACCAGCCCGGGCATGATGCTGTACTGAAATCGCCCGCCTCGGGACAGGCCCCAGCGGCGGATATCGCCGGCGCCGAAGCTCATCCGCGACACCTCCTGGCCCTGAAGGTACAGGGACCAGCGGATGGAGACCAACTCAGCGCCGGAGCTGGCGATGTCTACCGACCAGCGGCCAAGCTGGCCAGCTTCGTAGGTGGGCTGCCACAGGTTGGACAGGCTGGGCGCCGACTGCCCCACCACCCGGGGGATGCAGAACTGCTGGAGGAAGGGCAGTCCCCGCAGGGCCGGATCCCGCCACGAGGTGCTTTGCCAGGTGAACCAGATGCGTTTGTAGCGGTCGCGCTCCCAGGTGGTGTTCCAGCCGTCAGGCGCGAAGGCGGCCCGGACGAAGCGGTTGACCAGGTTGCCGTACTGGTCCACGCCCCAGGGGGCCCGGTCGGGGTAGATCGAATTGAGCCGCGCGACCACCAGATCCAGCCAGCGGTCGATGCATCCACGCAGGGCCGGCGCGCGCCAGGGCTGGTTGCCGAAGAAGTCGATCACCTGGTCTATCGGCTGGGAAGGTGGGTCTTGGCCCAGGCACTCGTAAACATAGGGACGCAGAAGCGGCAAGTCTCGGAAAGCCGGGTTTTTCCAATAGGTACGGTGCCAATTGATCCAGATATACTTGTAGCGGTTGCCCTCGTAGATCCTATTCCAGCCGGCGAAGTCGAAGAAAATCTCGAAAAAGGGGTTGACCAGTACACCGTACGAGTTCACAGACCATGGCGCCCGGTCGGGGTAGACCTGATCGTAGCGGGCCACTACGAGCTCCAGCCAGCGGTCGATGCAGGCCTGACCCTCGGATGTCTGCCACGGCTCGCTAGCAGGCGACGGCGGGGGTGGCGGGTCGGGTGGCTCGGGTGGCGGTGGGGGTGGCGGCGGTGGAGGCGGGGGCTGGGGGGGATCCCCACAGTTGATGGGGTTCCCCTGGGCGTCCTTGCGCGTGCCGAAGTTCTGCGTCCAGTACCACTTAGTCTTGATTCGGTTCTCGGGATTATAGGTATCGTTGGGCTCGTATATGACGCCCACGCCAATCTCGCAGATCTCGGGATCGAGGATATTCTTCCGATGTCCCTCGCTCTGCATCCAGCCTTTATGCTTGCTGCAAATGCCGTCCTTGACCTCCCCGAGACAGAAGCCATCGGTCCGCTGACCACCATTCATGGCCATGTCGGGGGAGTCGGGGCCGGCAAAGATGTTCTCGGTCACGCGACTGTAGTTGGTGTACCCGGCTCTGCGGATACGATCGGCATGGTTGGAGCCGTCGGCGCCCCTATGGCTGTAGTAGTCGCGCTCCGCCATGTCGCGGCTGTGGGCCCGGGCCGACGCTGTCAGGTTGTCGTTCCGCCGGAGCGGACGTAACCCGCGCGACGTGCGCTCCTGATTGACCAAGTTGATGACCTCGTCCTCGAAGTCGGACTTTTCGATGTAGGGCGGCGTGGCCAAGCCCTCGCTTGCAGGGGCAGGCATCCCCAGGGCGGCCGGGCCACCCGGCGTCTCGGGCACGAGCAAGGTCATGCCAACCTCGGGAATGACAATGTGCGGGCTCAGATAGTTGATGTAGATGTTGCCGGCCAGCTCGTCCATGAGGGCCCGGATGCCGGTGGGGTCGGCACCGGGAATCTTGATCTGGTAGCGGTCGGTGTCCAGGTCGTGACCGATGATGTCTCCGCCAATCGTGTCCAGGACCGAGCCGATCTCATCGGGCGGCGTGCCGGGCCAGAAGCCTACCAGGATCTCATCACGCACCACGGTCTCACCGGTGATGCCGTCCACGGCGAGTTCCTCCGGCTGGGGCTCCACGAACGGCGAGATCACCGTAAACAACGCGCCGTGGCTGTTCTTGTCCCCCACCAGCACAACGATGGAGCCAGTGGCGGCCTCAACAGGGATGCGGATGGTGATCTGATCGTCGCTCCAGGCCAGGATGTGATCGTCGGGCACCGGCACATTGTGCAGGAGGACGTGGCTCGCCTCGCCCCGGCTGGCACCGAAGCCCTGGCCGCCGATGACCACCTTCTCGCCCACCGCACCTTGAACGGGACTCAGGCTGGAGATGACAGGCGCCAGGCTGTCGTAGCTGACGGCTATCAGGGGCAGGTAAACGCG
>JBHIAO010000507.1:0-4241 GCA_046758565.1 Anaerolineae bacterium | reverse complement strand
CGCGCTGCGCCGCGTCAGCACCGGCGGTTTTAGGCAGGACAGCATCCAGCGCATCTACGGCGTTTGGGCGCCAATCTACGACCTGGGCAACGTGTACATGCTGGGCCAACTGCCGCGCCTGCGCCGCATCGTTGCTGAACGGCTACGACTGGAGCCAGGCGCCAGCGTGCTAGAGGTCTCATGCGGCACCGGCGCCAACTTCCCCAACCTGCAAGCGCGGATTGGCCCGACCGGCCGGCTGGTGGGCGTGGACTACACACCGGCCATGCTGGCACAAGCCAGGCGGCTGGTTGAACGACAGGGCTGGCAGAACGTCGAGCTGCTGCAGGCCGATGCCAGGCAGCTTGAGCTGGGCGAGCAGTTCGATGCCGTGCTTTGGATGCTGGCGGCGTCGGTGGTGCCAGACTGGCAGGTGGCGCTGGAACGAGCAGCGGCCCACGTCAGGCCGGGCGGCTGGCTGGTGGTGGCCGATGCCCGCTTTAGTGAACGTTGGTATGCCCGGCCCTTCAACTGGTACGCGGACCTCATGGGCCTGGGCGCAGCCGCCGACATCGGGCGACGACCGTGGGAGCTGCTGCCCCAGCACTTGATCAACGTGGGCTACGAGGATCTGCTGCTAGGCTTTCTGTACGTGGCCTGGGGGCAGAAACAACAGATAGATAGCGAATGAGATAGGAGAGATCAAATGACTGTGCGAAGAATTGGATTGCCAATAGCGGCTCTTGCCGCGTTGTTATTGCTCGTGGCGGCCTGCACCCAGGCTCCCTCTCCCGCGCCGGCGGAGCCGGGTGCGCTCTCGAAGAACGCCGACGGCTACACCGACATCACTGTGCAGCAATTGGCCGCGATGCTGGAGGACAAGGATTTCACCCTGGTCAACGTCCACATCCCCTACGCGGGAGATATCCCGCAAACCGATCTGTCCATCCCCTTCAACGAGATCGCGGATCACCTGGACGAATTGCCGGACAAGGACGCGCCCATCGTTATCTACTGCCGCAGCGGGAACCACAGCACGACGGCGGCGGAGACGCTGGTGTCGCTGGGGTTCATCAACGTCTGGGAGGTGGACGGCGGAATGAAAGCCTGGGAGACGGCCGGCTACGAGTTGTTGGAACGTTAGCCCCGCTGGCCTCTTCCTGAAAGCGACTCTTGCTCAGTTGGATCTGGAGGGAACATGAAACGTATCGCTGTGTTGACCAGCGGGGGCGATGCCCCCGGCATGAACGCCGCCATCCGGGCCGTGGTGCGGACCGGGCTCGACAAGGGCTGGGAAGTCTTCGGCATCCGTCGTGGCTATGTTGGCCTCATCGCCGGCAGGGTTGGGCCCCTGGGGGCCCGGGATGTGGGTGGCATCATCCAGCAAGGTGGCACAATGTTGGGCAGCGCCCGCTGTCCCGAATTCAAGACCGAGGACGGACGTCTGAAAGCGCTGCGCCAGCTTCACCAGCACGACGTTGATGACCTGGTGATCATCGGTGGCAACGGCTCGCAGGCCGGTGCCTATGCGCTGTCCCAGATGGGTTTCCCGGTGGTGGGCGTCGCCTCGACCATTGACAACGACCTCTACGGGTCGGACATCACCATCGGGGTGGATACCGCCCTCGACGTCGCTCTGGAGGCCATTGACCGGCTGAAAGTCACCGCTGCGTCTCACCAACGGGCCTTTCTCGTTGAGGTCATGGGCCGCGACTGCGGCTACCTGGCTCTGATGTCCGGCATCGCTGGTGGAGCCGAGATCGTGGTCATCCCCGAGTTCGACCGATTGCTGGCCACCCGGCTGGGCGCGGTGGCAACGGAGCACCTGGCCCGAGGCCAGCACGGGTTGCTGGTGGGCCTGCTCAAAGGTGAGATTGCGGCCACCCCGCTGGCTGAGGTGATCGCCAACGAGAAGCCGCTGGATCTGCGCCTGCTGGAGTTGGCGCAGGTGCTGGCAGAATAGCTCAGGGGCGTGGGCGATGTGTTGACATCAGGCGGAAATTAGGTATACTATGCATACCGGGTCGCCAACCAGGCCATCGTCATCCCCGAGAACGTGGATGCTTTCCGCTCTTTGAACGGCGTCGTGGAGGATGGCCTACTGGGGTACTATCTTCAGCGAGGAGGAGACCTGGGGTATCGTGGATTATCTGTGGACCTTCTTGTTCGAGGAGGCGAAGACGGAGTAATCTTGGAGAAGAAGCATGAACCCTAAGGCAATTGCTCTACTTTCTGGTGGATTGGACTCGACCCTGGCGGTGAAACTGATCCTGGATCAGGGGATCGAGGTGGAGGCCCTGAACTTTGTCACCCCCTTCTGCACCTGTAATCGCCAGGGGAGGTGCGAGGCCAGGCACGTCGCCGAGAAATTTGGCATACCCTGGAAAACCATCGCCCTCACCGAGGAGTTCTTCCGCGTGATAAGAGAACCCAAACACGGCTACGGCAGCGGCATGAACCCTTGCCTGGACTGCCGCATCCTGATGTTTTCGCGGGCCAGGGAGCGCATGGAGGAAATCGGGGCCGCTTTCGTCTTCACCGGCGAGGTGCTGGGGCAGCGACCCATGTCCCAACATCGCCAGGCCATGCGCATCATTGATCGCGAATCGGGCCTGGACGGCCGGCTGCTGCGCCCTCTGTCGGCCCGCTTGCTTGAGCCCACCATCCCTGAGAAAGAGGGCCTGGTGGACCGCGAGAAGCTCATGGCCATCCGGGGGCGCTCCCGCAAACCGCAGATGGCTCTGGCCAAAGAGCATGGCATCACCGACTACCCCTGTGCGGCGGGCGGCTGTCGGCTCACTGACCCCGGCTTCGCCCGGCGGATGCGAGACCTGGTGCATTTCCGCCCGGACTTCGATCTCAACGACGTCAACTTGCTGAAGGTGGGCCGCCACTTCCGGCTCTCGCCTGGGGCCAAGGCGGTGGTGGGGCGGAACGAAGAGGAGAATCGCCGCCTCCTGATCCTGGTCCGACAGAGCGATTTCCTGTTCGAGGTCAAAGGCTGCGGCAGCCCGGTCACGCTGCTGCGGGGTGAAGCCGGCGAGACGGAGATCCACCTTGCCGCCGCTATCACCGCTCGCTACAGCGATGCGGAGGACGATAGGGTAAAGGTACACTACGGGACAGAGTACACTGCTTTGAATGAGGCGATCCTGGTCTCGCCACTGTACGAGGATGAACTGACCAGGTTGCGAATATAGAAAAGCAAAGGAGGCATTTGTCATGTCAGGCAAGAACAAGAAAAAGAAGAAGAAGGGCCTGTATGTGGTCATACTGTTGGCGCTCGCCCTCCTCGTTGGTGGGGGTTGTAGCCAACGTCAGCAGGCCGGCACAACGACGCCAGAGGAAGTGGCAGCCGAGATCATACCCCAGGAGGGTGATGAGACATCCTATGGCATTCCCCTGTCCCTCAACAACACGCAGCAACTCATAAACTACTACAACGCAGTCAGGCTGACATCCGAACAAAAGAGTACCATGCAAAAGGCCCTGCTTCCGCTCAAGGCGCCGTGTTGTGACGATAACTCCATGGCAACCTGCTGCTGCCCTTGCAACCTGTCCCAGTCTGTGTGGGGACTGTCGAGCTACCTCATAGTGGACAAGAACTATGATGCTGATCAGGTAAGGGAATCGGCGCTAGAGTGGCTGCACTTCATTCACAACAACTACTATATCATCCAGGAGCTCAAAAGCAGGGGTGTTGATCCAGCCACGTATGGCCTGTCGCACGAGAATCCCTGCTACGTTGGCAAGTGCGAGTTGCCATTTATGCAAGGTGGCTGCGGTGGCATGGGAGACCTGAGGCTGTGACTTGTACTGAGCCTGTCGAAGTGCTCGAACATATTAACTGATTACTGGAGGAGAATCCATGATGTCTGACTTGCCGCGGAGAACATCGGCCATAAGCATATTGATGGCCGTGCTCTTGCTGATGACTTACCAAAATGTGATCGCATCATCGGCGGCTATGGCGACTCCGATTCCGCCAACCGCCGCCGCTGCGCTTTCCACGCCGTCCGCCCCGGCTATCCACCTGGCCTATTTCTCGTTGGCCGGATGTTCGGTATGCGCCCGGGTCAATGGCTATCTGGAAACTGTCCAGGGTCTCTACCCTCAGTTGACGATCACCGAGTTTCCCATTGAAGAGGAGGAGTCCAAAAGGCTGAGCGAGTGGTTGGGCCAGCGCTACGGCGTGCCGGAGGAGAACCGCCTGAGCACGCCGATGGTGTTTGTGGGGGAAGACTACCTGGTGGGCAGGGATG
>JBHIAO010000506.1:0-4243 GCA_046758565.1 Anaerolineae bacterium | reverse complement strand
ACAAACGGTTTGACAAGATTGACGACCGGTTCGACAAGATTGACGACCGATTCGACAAGATTGACGACCGGTTCGACAAGATTGACGACCGATTCGAGGCCATGGATGATCGCATCAACGAAACCTATCGTATGGTGCGCAATTGGATGCTCGCAGGCTTTGCGTTCCTTGCAGCTCTGTTCACAGTCATACAACTATACCTCTCCCCGTAGAGCTACCTCTCCTGTACAACGTGACCATTACGCATCACGCATTACGCATCACGCATCACGTACCCGTCTCGTCAGCCCTGTATAGCGAGGACCTACTGTTAACCTTCAGTGGTGACGAATACGCCGACTTTCTGGCCGGCGGTGGCCGGCAGTTGCGCCCCCGGCTGGCGCGGGCACTGGAGTTGGCAAACCTGGCACCGGGAATGCACGTCGTGGACATTGGGTGCGGGCGGGGAGAGATCACTTTGCACGCGGCCCGTCGTGGCGCCGTGGTCACCGCTGTCGATTTTTCCGAAGATTGTCTCGATATCACCTCCAGGACACTGAAGCTGGGTCCGCCGGCCGCCCGCGCTCGTGTACGTCTGGCGCGCGCCGACGGCGCCGCCTTGCCCCTGGCCGACAAAAGCGCCCATCGCGTATTCTGCCTGGACGTGGTTGAGCATTTGCAGCCGTGGCAATTCCGCCTGGCTCTGGCAGAGATCCGACGCGTGCTCAGGCCCGACGGATATGCCGTGATTCATACGCTGCCGAACCGATGGGCACTCGACATCGGCTACCCGTTGATGCGCTGTCTGTGGCCAGGTTTGCCGGCTGAACCCCGATCAGCTTACGAGCAGCAGGTCCACGTGAACGAGCTGGACCCCATTCGGTTATCCCGAGCGATCGGCGAGGCCGGCCTGCAGAGCCGGGTGTGGTTGGAAAACTGGACCGTGGCTCACGCCCGGTGGGGGGATGGCCGGCGGTTTCCCGACCGGCTGCGTGAAGGCTCCTATCCGTTGCTTCGCCGGCAGTGGGTGCGCCCGGTCGTTGCAACCCTGATGCGCACCCCGCTGCGTTTGATCTTTGCCAACGACCTCTTCGCCATCGCGTGGCCGCAGGGATGCCCGGCGCCGGCCCCTTGGTCTTGTTGACAGTCTGCAGTTTCTTTGGTATCATGTAGAATATAATTCTCCGCCCCCGAGAACTACAGATTGCGATTTGCGCTTCTCGTTCGATAAGGGGAGAAGCGCAATTTTCTTGGAGGGGGGGGACCATTCATCTTGCTCGGTCTAGATTCACAAACCGGTGGTGAGCGTAGCCGAACCATCCAGGCCACAGGTGGCGGTTTTGCACCGTTTGCCGTTGAGCCGCCGGATTTGACAATCCTGCGGGAGCAGGTGAACAGTTGCCTTGGGGGCAACCGTAAAATCGTTGGTCATTCGTCGGATAGACGTAGGCTAACCGTTGTTGACAAACTGCCTGCCACTGCCCAATATGACTTGACGGAAAATGACTGTAAGCCGTATCCCTACCTCAAAAACCCCGTTGTATACGACGAGAGGAGACTCTCAGGTGCAGGACGAACGCGAGTTGATCCGGCGCGCCAAGGAGTACGACCCCAGCGCTTTTGCCGAGATCTACGAGCGTTACTATCAGAGGATTTACAATTACATTTATTATCGCATCAGCGATGGCGTCATGGCCGAGGATCTTTGCTCGGAGGTCTTCGTCAAAACCCTGGAAGCCATCGATTCCTACACCTTTCAGGGAGTTCCCTTCTCGGCCTGGTTGTACCGGATTGCCAGCAATTTAGTGATTGACCACTACCGCCGGCAGCCAGTGCAGCCAGAAATGTCGTGGGAGGATGGCCGGCCCCTGGTCACCGACGAGAACCCAGGTGTTAGCCTGGAGCGTCACTTCGATCACCAGGAACTCCGGCGAGCCCTCCGGGGGTTGACCTCCGATCAGCAGCAGGTCATTATCCTCAAATTTGTCGATGGGCTGTCCAACAACGAGGTGGCGCACATCCTTGGCAAAACCGAGGGCGCAGTCAAATCACTGCAGCATCGTGCGCTGGCCTCGTTGGGCCGCTTGATGGGAGAGAAGAGGAAAGATGGGGCGTACGGGAAAGTCCCAAGAACCCACCACCAACTCCCAAAGGGACGCGATTGAGAACTGGGAGTTGGAAGAGGTCCTGGATCAGGCCCTCTCCCAATTGAATAGCGGCGACAATCTCGAGCGTATCCTCGCCCGATACCCGGCACACGCCGGCCTACTGCGTCCAATGCTCCGCGTGGCGCAGCTTATTCGACGTGTCCCACCGCCAATGCCTAACCCCACGGCTAAGCAAGCTGGCCTGGACCGTCTGATCGTGGCGGTCCACGCGCTGCGCGACGTGCAGGTGGCGACAGTGTTGGATGGCGCCATAGCCCGACTGTCGGCCGGAGAGGAGCTGGAAACCATATTGGTCGACAACCCAACCTGGGCTGACGAGATTCGGCCCATGCTCGAAGCGGCCGCTGTTGTCTCGGATGTCCCCCAGCCCATTCCGGATCAGCACAAGAAGCAACAGGGTCGTGAGCGTCTGCTGCGTGAGGTGGCCGCCCTTCGACAGGCTCAGGACGCTGCCCTTCGACAAGCCCGTCCTGAGCGAAGTCGAAGGGCTCAGGACGCCGCCCTGCGACAGACTCAGCCGGCCCTTCGATCCCTCGACATGGCCTGGGACAGGCTCCGCTCAGGCGATGTCCCTTCGACAGGCTCAGGGCAGGCTCTGAGTTTATCGAAGGAACAAGCCTCTGAGACCACCGGAGCCTTCAAGGACGCGCTGGATGAGGCGCTGGCGGGGCTGCGCGATGGCCTGGACGTGGAGACAGTGTTGGCTCACTATCCGGCCTTTGCCGGCCAGATGCGCCCGCTCTTGCAGACCGCTGAGGACGTATGGCGGGTTCCACCGCCCATTCCGGCCGAAGACGCTTACTTCGCCGGCCGCGAGCGCGTTGTGAGGATGGCTGCCCAGAGGCGCCGACAGCCGATACAATCCGGCGAGAGGCTACTGAAAGAACTGGCGGATCTATTGTCCCAGCTATTGGGAGTCGCTCCACGCCTGCGTCGAGCAGCCATCACAGTCGCATTGCTGGCCGCCATGATTCTGGGAGGTTTCTCGGTGACACGGGTGGCGGCCGGTAGCTTGCCAACCAGCCGGCTGTACCCGGTCAAGCGCTTCACCGAGCAGGTACAGCTCGTGTTCGCACCGTCGACAGA
This sequence comes from Anaerolineae bacterium, assembly GCA_046758565.1. GTDB lineage: Bacteria > Chloroflexota > Anaerolineae > Epilineales > JAANWY01 > JBHIAO01. The sequence goes on along the minus strand of JBHIAO010000506.1, from coordinate 1,010 downwards.
GGCGAAGGCGAAGCTGCATCTGGAGTTCGGCCAGGAACGCCTGCGAGAAGCCGAGGTCCTGGCGCGCCAGACTGGCAGGGTGGATCCAGGTGTCCTCGGTGAGATGCTGGAGGAGAATGACCGGTTCCTGGATAAGATCAAAGACGTATCCCTTGAGAAGCGCCGGGAGCTGCTGGCCGATGGCGCACAGTTGTTCTATCAGCAGCGTCAGGCGCTGACCAAGCTGAGCGGTGCCGACAGCCCGTTGTCCGCGTCCGAGCGAGCTGTGTTGCGGGATTTTGTGGGTGAGGCCGGCGATGATCAGGCCATTGCTGAGGAAGTTCAGCGTGATCTGGATCTGGCTGAGCTGATCCCGAGCCCGATGCCCGTGTCGCCGGCCACGGTGACGCTGGCACCTTCACCGACCCCGGTGCCGACCGAGGCCCCGGAGAAGCCCGCCGAGCAGCCCACCCCGGTGCCGCCTACCGCGACACCCGTGCCTCCAACAGCGACGCCGCCCCAGGCGCCGGCTGAGATGGTGCTCGAGCCGGCCGGGCCGGTGGAGCAGACCGTGCCAGCGGCTACCAGCACCGCAACGCAAGCCCCCGTGCCGGCCACGGCCACACCCACCGTCGCAGCACCGGCAGGTCCTGTTGACACACCACCGCCCGTTGAGGCGACATCGACACCGACATCCGCGCCGACCGCGACGCCAACACCTTCTGAGCCAGAGGTCACCCCCAGTCCAGTGGAGGTGGTGATGCCGACGCTGCCGCCGTTGCCTGAAACACCGACGACCCCCTAACAATCGGCTCGGATAAGACCCCGGAGGTCTCTCAGTAAATCCTGTGGTAGGTGTCTGCTGATCGGCCGAGGTATCCTCGGACAGTGATGATGGTTCCCACGTCGTTCAAACGTGGGTTATAGCCCCTCCAAGACAAAGCGGCGGAAGATCGGGAAATCGTCTCGATCTTCCGCCGCTTCTTTGTTGCGAATGTTCCACGCAGCGTACTGTCCTCTCAATTGTACGC
>JBHIAO010000505.1:0-4251 GCA_046758565.1 Anaerolineae bacterium | reverse complement strand
CTCGCCGTTGAAGAACTCGCAGCCATGGACATCATCGACGCAGCCGTTTTCATCATCATCGATACCGTTGCCAGGAATTTCGTCGCGGTTAATCCAAATCTTGTTCTGCAGGTCCGGATGATCGATTTTGACGCCTGTGCTGACCACCGCAATGACGAGGCCCGGACTGCCCGTTGTGATGTCCCAGGCCTGAGGCATGTTAATGTCGGCTTCCGGCAATGCTCGCCGGCCGGTGCTGTGAAGCGGCCACTGATAGTTACTGATTCCTCGGAACCAGTGATCGTTCGGGAACGTACTGACGCGCCACGGAGCGTTCTTGACTTCGTCCCATCCCCCCTCCGGAGACACAGAGAGACTGGTCAAATACATGCCGACGGGGAAGACCCCCTGTTCAAAGTATGGCCAGGCCTGTACCTTGAGTCCCTGTATACCTGAACCGCTGATGATAGTACCCTGTTGGTCGAAAACTCCCTCAGGCGCTGCATCCCGGGGCTGATAGAATACCTGGACGCGGATCTCTTCAAGATCACATTCCGTGTATTCGAAGAAAACATATGCTTGCGGTGTGCCTGAGGGCACCAGGTTCTCTAGCAGCCGCTCGCCCTGCTGCGTGGTACTCATCCACAGGTCCGTGATACAGCTTTCGGATTTCGGATTTCGGATTTCGGAAAGGCTCCCTTGTCTCCTTGTCTCCTTGTCTCCTTGTCCCCTTGGGTCGCCTGTCACTGGCTCTAACGACCCGATGGGTGTTTCTGTGATCCGATAGTTGAGCGAGGCGTGCTGGACTGCCGGGTTGGATGCGAGGGCCTCCACTGCTTGCTCTTCCCGTCCCGCGGGCACGGCGAGGGCAAATGTGTGATCAGCAATCTGGCGCATCAGCGTCGCGCTATGCGGGGCTACAAGCGATGCGGTTGTCGTCAGCGGAATGTCGGACTTGAAGCGAACCAGCACCTGCCCTGGTGCAAAAGCCTGTACTGAACCCATCGGCGCCACCAGCCCGTCGGCAAGGTCAGGACGGCGCCCGTCGAAGGGACGAAGCGCCGGCGTGTCACCAGAGACGGTCGTGCCAATAGCTGCCTGGCTGACACTACTCCCGGCCAGGAGAACGAGCGAAATGACGAGCGCAAGTAGAACAGCCGTGCGTAACATTCGTCTCCTCTTTCTGTGCGAAGGAGCGGACGGGCAGCGGGACGGACGTGAGGAATTTGTCCCTTTCACCGCTCCTCACCCCCTGTCACCTCGGCTCCTCGGCTGAGATGAAGGTCGGCGATCGCGAACGATTAAGCCCAGTTGTTCTGACGCACTGCTCGCGCTAGCGCTACTCTGTCGCACACCCCTTTCTCCCCTGCACCCCCGCCCCCCTGCTCCCTTGCACAGATCAGGCTGGGATCGGTTCTGCGCGGAAGATTTTGTCTTTGTCGGGCACGGTCTCCCAATCAGCCAGGAAGCTTGCCAGGCCGGCATCGGTGAAGTAGTGGTGGAACAGTTTCTTCATGACAGCAAACGGCATGGTGATGACATCTGTGCCGGCCAGGGCGGCCTCGACCACGTGGCGCGGGTGGCGAACGCTGGCGGTCAGGACCTCGGTTTCAAAGCCGTAAATGTCGAAGATGTGAACCAACTCGCGGATAACCTCCATGCCATCGTGGCCCCGGTCGTCCAACCGGCCGATGAAGGGGCTGACGTAGGTTGCGCCGGCCTTGCCAGCAAGCAGCCCCTGGTTCGTCGAAAAGACCAGCGTGACGTTGGTCTTGATGCCTTCCTGTCGCAGGACTCGCAACGCCTTCAGTCCCTCGGGGAGGAGAGGAACCTTCGCAACGACATTGGGCGCCCATGAAGCGAGCAGGCGCGCCTCGTGGATTATGCCCTCGGCATCGGTGCTGACCGTCTCCAGACTCACCGGGCGGTCCCCGAGAAGGTCCAGGATCTCTGTGGCAACTTCGCGGAAATCACGACCTTCCCTGGCAGCCAGGGACGGATTGGTGGTGACGCCGTCCAGAATGCCCCACTCGTTGGCGGTGCTAATCTCATCAATGTTGGCGGTGTCCAGAAAGAATTTCATCGTTCAGTAACCTCCGTGACGATACGTCTTCCTTACGATTGCGTCTGTCATTCGAGCTACATCTGCCATCGCACTCACGTCGTGAACGCGCACGATGTCAGCGCCGCGTGCGATGGCGACGGCCACTGCAGTGGCTGTGCCCAGGAGCCGTTCACCAGGTGGAGCATTCAGCGTGTAGCCGATGAACGATTTGCGAGAGGGCCCGACCAGGATAGGCCGCCCGAGGGAGCGCAATTGGTCGAGCTCATCGGTGATGGTCAGGTTTTGCTCCACCGTCTTGCCGAAGCCGAGGCCCGGATCCACGATGATCTGGGCCAGATCGATGCCGGCCTCTACGCCGAGTTCGATGCTCTCGCGCAGTTCGCGGAGAATGTCGCCCATTAAGTTCTGGTATTCAGTGCCGACATAGCGGCCACCCAGTCTTTGCTCCTGGACAGTGTCCTTCGGCCGGCTTCGGTTGTGCATAATGATGACTGGCACGCCGCGCTCGGCGATCAGGGGGGCCAGATCGGGGTCCAACCGTAGTCCCCAGACGTCGTTGACGATGTGTGCGCCGGCATCAAGTGCGGCGGCCGCGACCTCGGCCTTGTACGTGTCGATGGAAATGGGTATGTGGGTCTGCTCAGCGATAGCCTGCACCGCCGGCAGCACCCGCTTCATTTCCACTTGTGCGCTGATAGGCTCAGCTCCCGGCCGTGTCGACTCGCCGCCGATGTCCAATATGTCGGCGCCGGCGTCGATGAACTGCCTGGCCAGGCGTACGGCCGCCTTGGCATCGGTCCCTAGGCCGTCACCAGAAAAGGAGTCCGGAGTGGTGTTGATGACGCCCATGATGTAGGTCTTGCTCCCCCAGGTGAAGGTGGTATCACCGACAATCATAGGCTCCGGTGGCCGGCTTCGGTAGCTCCGCATCGTCATTAGACCTCAAGCGCCATGAGGATCGGGCTGTTGATGAGCCTTCCCTTCTCTCCCCGGCACCCTGGCTCCCCAGCTCCCTTGCTCAGAGGGCGGTCAGCGATCGCGAGCGCAGCGAGCTGTCTCAGTAGCGTCCCAACTCTCGCAGCCGCTCATCGTCGATGCCGAAGTGATGGGCAATCTCGTGGATTACAGTTCGGCGGACCTGTTCTCGGATCGCCTCGTCCGTCCGGCATACGGACGTAATAGGCCCCTGGAAGATGGTGATCTTATCTGGTGGTACCAGGCTGTAGGAGCGAGTGCGGTGGGTGAGGGGGACACCTTCGTATAACCCGAACAATGTCCCTCGGCCAGGCATAACGCCTGCGGACTGCAGTTGTTCCATGGTTGGCGAGTGCTCGACAACCACTTCGACGTTGTTCATGGCACGGGCGATCTCGTCAGGCAGAGTCTCAACGGCCTCCCCTACCAATTGCAGGAAACGATCAGGTGTCATCCCGTTGTCCCTTGTATTTCAGTACCAATACCTGGGTTTCGTCTGGCAAGCTGGACTGACTAACGCGGAGGGTATCGCCAAGCGTGCCGTTGTGGATGCCCATCTCCTTCAAGAATTTTGACACGGGATCCAGATTGGTCTCGCCGGCATAGGCCGGAGTGCGATAGTGCATCGGAATGACCAGACGGGGCTCAATGAGATTGATAACATCGGATGCCATGGCAGCCGTCAGCGTCACCCGACCGCCCACAGGAATCAGCAGGACGTCGACATCGCCCATAACTTCGATGGTCGGTTGATCCGGCACGTGACCCAGGTCTCCCAGGTGCGCGACTCTGATGCCATCCACGCCGAAAGTGTAGATGGTATTGCGACCTCGCTCCGTACCCTCCTTCCGATCGTGGTAGGAAAGCCACCCGAAGACGAAGATACCGCTGACTTCGTACTCGCCCGGTCCGGCGACCACGTATGGATCGCCCCGCAAAACGCCGGCGTTGTTATGTCCTGGATGATCGTGGCTGATCAAGCAGATATCGGCGGCGATGTGCGGCGGGGCATAGCCGATGGAAGGCTGAAACGGATCCGTTACGATCGAGCCTTCGCGGCTACGAATTCTGAAGCAGCTATGGCCGTAGTACGTGATGTCCATGCATTAGCTCCACTGAGCACAATTTGAAATAGGATAGTGATTAGTGCGTGTTTTATGCCAAAGAACGCGTAATCCGTTATGGCGTTACTCCGCAACATTTGCGTCATGTGCGTGAATTATCGCCTCGTA
>JBHIAO010000504.1:0-4264 GCA_046758565.1 Anaerolineae bacterium | reverse complement strand
ATCGCTGACTTTTTCTATGACCTCGACCGCGCTCTCAGGACAGATCCGATCGACCAGCGGGCGCTCCTGGACCAGGCCTTCGAGTTGCCAGAACTCCTGGCCCAGACCCTTGACCGCCGATTTATGATCTTCCTGGACGAGTTCCCCGAACTGGCCTCCCTGTCCAACTACCCTCAGGTTGGTCGGGTCATGGACCTGCTGCGAGCCGTTCTCCAGACCCAGGAGCGAGTGGCTTACGTGGCCGCCGGCTCGGCCATCGGCATGATGCAGGCCATCTTCTACGACCCGGCCTCCCCATTGGCCGTCCACTTCCGGGCTGAGACACTGCCCCCTTTCACTCGAGAAGATAGCTATACCCTGATCGAGAAACACCTGCGGGAAGCCTTTGGCCCCACCCCCGAAGGTATCAAACTGACCATTCACCGCTGGACCTACGGCCACCCTTTCTACATCGGTGCCATCTGCGAGCGGCTCATCGAGATGGCTCGCCTCCAGGGCGCTTCCCTGACCGCCGACAGTATTGAGCAGGCGTTCGTATTGGAGACGCTGTGGCAGAACGGCCGCATCGCCAACCTCTGCCGCTTCACCCTGGAGAAATCCCTGGAACAGGCGCGCGGCCAATCCCTGCTCCAGCTCATCCTCCAGATTCTGGCTGCTGAGGACGGCGGGCTGACGCTCAGTAGGCTGGCTCGCCAACTGAAGCGGAGCACCGGCCAAACGCGTACGCTCCTGCGCCGCCTGATGGAAGTGGACCTCATCACCCAACAGGATGCCCTCTACGATTTCCGTGATCCGGTCATGAAGCTCTGGGCGGCCTACTACTACCAGGGCCTGGAACTCCCTGTCGTTCCCCGCCAACAGGTTCTGAGTCAACTGGTAGACGAGGTAAGTCAGCGCTACCAGCGCATCTCCAGTGAACTCGGACTGGCCCGGGAGAGCCAGGTGCGGGAACTCATGGCCGCCTTCGACGGACAGGAAGTCCCCGGCGAACTCTTTGGTCAATCCGGCCCCCTTCGGCTGCCTACCTTCCAGGAAGTGGCCCTCCATCAGACTCCTGACGGCCAGGTTGAGTTGGATGCCGTGGCTGTGGGCGATGCTTTGTGGGTGGTTGAGATCAAGTGGCAGAACCAGCCGGCCCGCCGAGCCGACCTGGAGCGTTTCCTGGCTAAGGTCCAGGCCATGCAGACCACCCTTCCCCAATCTCCCGAGGCCCTCTGGTTCATTGCCAGGGCCGGCTTCCGCGAGGCCGCCCTCCGCTTTGGGCGTCAGAAGGACATCCTGTTGAGCAGCGAACAGGATCTGCAGGCTCTCGCCGAGCGGCTTGGCGTGCGCTTCGCCAAATGAGCCCCAGGTTGCGTTGGAACGTTTTGCCGACCCCGAGATGCAGTTGCTTCCCATCCTGCCCGACCAGCAAGTGGTAGGCGGCCTCCTGAACCAGCGCGTGCCGGAAGAGATACTCCACCTCCGGCCGCGATTGGGCGAGGCGGAGAGGCCGGAAAACTCAAGCGCGCTGAGGTGGCTGATGAGAGTCATCGTCTTTGACGAGGAGATCGCGGGCAAGACCACGTTCAAATGAACGTCGTAGTTCCGGGTGCTTCAGACGGTTATCGAGGTCGGTTACCAACTGCGCGACTTCGGCCCGAAGATGACCAGCGGTCTCGTCGGTTCCGGCCCGTTCGTGCAGATAGCTCAAGTCGCGCCGTGCGAGGAGCCGAACGGGAAGGTAGCAGATGGAATCGGCCAGATCGCGCGCGGCGAGGAAATCGGCCTCTGCGGCGGACAGGATGTTCTGAGCGAAACGAATCTAGGCACGGAGCAGTAGTCCACGCGCGAGGTACTTCTGTGCTTGCGTGCGAGAGGCCCACCCCAGCAATTCGCGCACGGCCTTGGCAGCTTCGGCATGGCGGCCTCGGACCAACAGCAGCCGGGCGTGGGCATCGGCCAGACGAGTCTGCCAACGCCAGGCGTGGAAACCGAACTCCGGACGGCCCATCCACTTTTGCAATTCGAGTACGTACCCTTCGGCTACATCGAGTTTGCCCAGCGCCGTGCAGTCAAGCACGAGATTGATTAACGTGCTGATCTCAGGCGGGCGCACCGGTGCGGCCCGTGCCGGTTCCAGCCCGGCGCGATCGAATTCATACGCCGCCTGCCAATCGCCCAATTCGGCGGACAGCCAAGCACGGGTGTTGGGATACTGGGCCAACCCAAAGGGGTTGTTTGTCTCTTCGGACACGGCGCGCCCGGCCTCGAGCGCCACGAGCGCCGCGTCGTAATTGCCCCGGCCGCCTTCGGCGCGCGCCTTGAGGTACAGCGACACGAATTCGCCTACCCGGTCACCCAGACGTCTCTTGATTTCGTACGCCTTCTGGGCACAAGCCGCAGCGCGCCCAAATCGACCCATGAAGTTATTCTGAATGCCGAGGTAGAAAAGGCTCTCCCCTTCTAGCACATGTTCATCGTTCGCGCGGCTGCCGAATAAGCATTGCCGCATGAGCGGGTAAGCCTCGGACAAGCGCCCTTCGGCCTGGGCCACCAACCCGCGCACCATGTAGGCGCGCAGGACCAGCGAGTGGTCTTCCAGGGCGCGTGCTTTTCCTTCGGCCTCCCGCGCTACCTCCACTGCCTCACTGCCCTTGCCGCTGAGCCAATGGAACCACGCGATGTGAGCCATGATCCGGCATTCGTCCGCGGTACGGCCCGCCTGCAGGGCAAGGGCCAGCGCAGCCTCCAGGTCCGCCAGCGCCTCCGCGTACTGGCTGAGAAAGCCGAAAATCTGCGCACGGGCCTCGTGCACGGTCATGATCTCGTAGGCTCGGGCGGCGCCGGCTACCCCTCGCTTGGCGACTTCGAGAGCGCGGGTATAGTGCGCCACCGCCTCGGCGTTGGCATACACGCGGGCGGCTGCGTCGCCAGCCTTCATGAGATAGGCCAGGGCTTTGTCGTCCCGGTCGGCCTCCAGGAAGTGCCGCGCCAGTTGTACGGCGATCTCTTCGGTCTGCTCTCCGTACAACTCCTCGAGCACAAGCCCCACATCCTCGTGGAAATACGCTCGCTCCACTTCGTCCAGGCTGTTGTACAGGTACTTCTGAAACAGGTTATGCTGGAACCGGTAGAGGGACAGGCGCCGTCGGCCCAACCGCCGGATGCCCCGGGCGCCCACCAGACGGTGCTGCTTGTCCAGTTCGCCACTCAACTGCCGGACGAGCCCCCGCTCATTCACCGCCTGCACCCGGGCGACCACCTCGGCGGTGAACTCTTCCCCCTCCACGCTTGCCACCCTCAGCGCCTCGCGCAGCTCCTCCTCCAGCCGCCCGATGCGTTCCTCGATCACCCCCTCCACCCGTGTGGGCAGCAGCCCCCAGTCCAGTACTGGACCTTCGATCCAGCGGCCCTCCTCGTCCTGAACCAGGTCGCCTCGCTCCTGCAAGTTCCGCAGCAGTTCGATGGTGAACAGGGGATGCCCCTCGGTGTGCTGGAAAAACGCCTGCCGGAATCCCTCCCCCAGCCGGTTGGGCTCGGTGTCCAGGAAGGCATCCACGAACTGCCGGCCCTGAGCCTCCTCTACATGACCCAGGTCCACCCACACGTCGCCGTGGTAGCGCTTCAGTTCGTTGAGCACCGGCTCCAGAGGATGGCGTTCACCCCCGCGACCAAGGGCCACATCGTCGGGCCGGTATGCCCCCACGATCAGGATGTGGCCTTCCCCGATCCGTCGGCCCAGACGGAACAACAGGTTGATGGACGCGACGTCTGCCCATTGCAGGTCGTCCAGTACCAGCACCAGGGGGCGCTGGGCCGCCATCGCCTTGAGCACGTCCGTGTACTGCTCGAAGATGTGGCTCTGTTCGACTTCGCCCGGGCCGGCTGCCTCGCGCGCCGACAGCTTCTCGAGCTTGTTCAGCCAGCCCACCTTGCCGGCGAGGAACGTCCCCGCACGCGTCGCCAGCCCTGCCCCAGGGACAAAGATGTCGATCAAGTCGGGGCCAAGATCCACCAGCGCCTGACCGGAGACGCGGAGGAAGTCCCGCAGCCGGCCGGCGTTCTCCTGGGTGATTGACCCCTGGGCCAGTTTAGCTTCCACATCGCCAGCAAGCTGTTTCAGAATCTCGCGGAAGGGAAGGTAGGGGTCGCCGACGCCCGTCTGGGCGTCGCCCTGCCCGACGGCCACGAGCAGGCCGGCGTGAGTGTCCTGGGCGCGGCGGGCGAACTCGGTGACCAGGGCCGTCTTGCCACTGCCGGCCTCGCCCGTGACGAAGCAGAC